>DAHUYL010000055.1 GCA_027315255.1 Solirubrobacterales bacterium
GGCGCGCGCCGACTACGCGGAGGTGGCGAATGCGATCGCCGCGTTCGAGCCGGTGACGATGGTCGCGAACCCTGGGGATCAGGCGGAGCAGGCACACCAGGCCTGCTCCGCCACGGTCGACGTGGTCGAGCTTCCAATCGACGACTCGTGGCTGCGCGACTGCGGCCCGATCTACGTGCGCGAAGGGGATGGCCGGGTCGCCGTCCACTTCCGCTTCAACGCGTGGGGCGGCAAGTTCCCACCGTGGGATCGCGACGCCGCGGTGGGGCGGCTGATCGCCGAGCACCTCGGGGACCCGGTGCGGGAAGCGCCGCTGGTGCTCGAGGGCGGCTCGATCGTGACCGACGGTGCCGGCACGATCCTGACGACCGAGCAGTGCCTCCTGCACCCGTCGCGAAACCCGGCGCTGTCCCGCGAGCAGATCGAGCAGGCGCTCGCCCAGCAGCTCGGAGCCGAGCGGGTCGTGTGGCTGCGCGACGGCCTCGTCGAGGACCGCGACACCGACGGTCACGTCGACCTGGTGGCCGCGTTCGTCGAGCCGCGCCGCGTGCTGCTGCAGACGGCGCCTCCCGGTAACCCGAACCACGAGCGCTGCGAGGAGAACCGTCGCCGCCTCGAGGCGGCCGGGATCGAGGCCGTCGAGCTGCCGCACCTCCCGTACGTCGAAGTCGCCGGCGAGCGGGTCGCGGCCGGCTACCTCAACCTGTACGTGTGCAACGGTGCCGTGATCGTCCCGGTCACCGGCGCCGACACCGACGGGGACGCGCTCGCGATCATCGGGGCTGCGTTTCCGGGTCGCGAGGCGGTGCCCGTCCCCGGCGCCGTGATCGCCTACGGCGGCGGCGGCCCGCACTGCATCACCCAGCAGGTGCCCGCGCTGTGAGCGCCGAGCTGATCACCGCCTTCGAGCCCCCGCCCTCGCTGGCGCGGACACGCCCGCCAAGCCGGGGGCCGCTGCGGATCGGGCTGGTACAGGAGCGCTGGCACCCTGACCCCGCCGAGCACACCGCCGCGCTGTTGGCCGGGATCGTCACCGCCGCCGGCGCCGGTGCCCGGATCGTCTGCCTGCAGGAGCTGACGCTGTCGCGCTACTTCGCCGTCGAGCCCGACGGCGCGGAGGCGCTCGGCGTCGAGCCCGAGGAGCTCGAGACGGGGCGGACCCTCGCATTCGCCCGGCACGCAGCCACCGCCAACGGCGTCTACGTTCACGCTTCGCTGTTCGAGCGGGCGCCGGACGGGCCCGGCGGGCCGGACGGGCTCGGGTTCAACACGGCAGTGCTCGTCGCTCCGGACGGTTCGCTCGTCGTGCGCACGCCCAAGCTCCACATCCCGGTGACGGCGGGCTACCACGAGGACCGCTACTTCCGCCCCGGCCCTGCCGGAGCCGACGCATTCCGGCTTGCGAGGATCGCGACTGGCGCCGCCGACGGGGGGGAGGCGCGGCTCGGGCTTCCGACCTGCTGGGACCAGTGGTTCCCGGAGCTGGCGCGCGTGTACTCGCTGGGCGGTGCCGACGTGCTGATCTATCCGACCGCGATCGGGTCCGAGCCCGACCACCCGGAGTTCGACACCCAGCCGCTGTGGCAGCAGGTGATCGTCGGCAACGGGATCGCGAACGGCACCTTCATGGTGGCGATCAACCGGACCGGCGTCGAGCCCCCGCTGACCTTCTACGGCTCGAGCTTCATCTCCGATCCGTACGGCCGGGTGCTCGTCCAGGCGCCAAGGGACCGCCCCGCCGTGCTCGTCGCCGACCTCGATCTGGACCAGCGGCGCGACTGGCTCGAGTTGTTCCCCTTCCTGCGCACGCGCCGCCCGGACGCGTACGCCTCGCTGGTCGAGCGTTCAGAGGACTCCGGGCGGTCCTGAGGCGGCTCAGCTGTCCGAGCCCCGGACGAGCGCGGCGAAGTCGCCGATCGGCCATCCGAGGTGCGCCAGCTTGTCGGGGTTGACGACCGACCTCACGCCCCGGACCTCGCCGCCGCCGATCTCGATCGCCATCACGCCCAGCAGCCGTTCGTGCGCGTCGAGGATCAGCGCTCCGGCGCCGCCGTTGACCTCGACCGGGCGCCACGTCAAGCCCGGCGTGCGTGCGCGCAGTCGCGCCCATTCGGCGAGGGTCTGCGCGACCACGCTGCGTCCGTGCAGACTCTGCGCGAGCGCGGGCACCTTCCCGCCGCCATCGCCTGTCAGCTGGACGTCGTGTGCCAGCAGCGCCTCGAGGTCGGCGAGGTCACCGTTCTCGGCGGCGGCGAGAAATCGGGCTGCGAGCTGATCGCGCTCGGCCGGCGTCGTCTCGAAGCGCGGGCGTCGCTGTTCGACGTGCTTCCTCGCCCGGCTTGCGAGCTGGCGGACGTTGTCCTGGCTCTTGCCGATGACCGCGGCGATCTGCGCGTGGTCGTAGTCGAACACGTCGTGCAGGAGCAGCACCGCCCGCCGCTCCGGCGACAGGATCTCGAGCACCAGCAGCATCGCCATCGACAGCGAGTCGGCCATCTCGGCGTGCTCTGCCGGATCTTCGCCGCTGTCGGTGAGGATCGGCTCGGGCAGCCACTCGCCGACGTAGCTCACGCGCCGGGCACGGGCCGAGCGCAGCTCGTTGATCGCCAGCCGGGTGGTGACGGTCGAGACGAACGCGGGCGGCGAGTCGATCCGCCCGCCGTCCTCGAGCACCTGGTGGAGGCGCAGCAGCGCCTCCTGGACCACGTCCTCGGCCTCGGTGACGCTGCCGAGCATCCGGTAGGCGATCGCGAACGACACGGGCCTCGCCGGGGCACGCCGGCTCAGCTCGGCTGCTCGAGCAGCTGGCGGATGTGGCCCAGGATCTCCGCGACCTGCTGGTCGTGGTCGATCGGCGCGTACCGCGGCCGGGGCGGCTCGATCGGCTCCGCGTCATCGGTGTCGCGATCGAGCTCCTCGAGGAACGTATCGACCACGGACGGGTCGAACTGATGGCCCGCTTCGCGGCGCAGCTCGGCGCGTGCCGCTTCCGCGTCGCGACCCGACCGGTAGCAGCGGTCGGTGATGATCGCGTCGTAGGCATCGCAGACAGCCACGATCCGGGCGGCGAGTGGGATCTGCTCGCCCGACATGCGGTCCGGGTAGCCCGACCCGTCCCAGCGCTCGTGGCTCGAGCGGACGATCATCGCGACCGGCCGCAGCGCCGGCGCTGCACTGAGGATGCGGTCGCCGAGGATCGTGTGTTGGCGCATGAACTCCCACTCGTTCGGGTCGAGCGGGCCGGGCTTGGTGAGGATCGCGTCGGGAATCCCGACCTTGCCGATGTCGTGCAGCGCCGCGGCTCGCGCCAGCTCGTCGATCTCCTCGCCGCTCATGCCGAGCCGGCGCCCGACCCGGATCGCCAGGCGCTCGACCATCGTGGAATGGTCGGGGAGTCCGTTCTGCTTGGCGCGCAGGATGTGGACGAGCACGTCGTGTGCCTGCTCGCGGGCCCCTGAGCGACGTGCATGCTTGTGGCCGTACATGCGCTTGTCCGCGACCTGCAGCGCGTAGTCGCCGCTCGTCGCCTCGTGCGGGAGCAGCACCGAGCCGCATGACGCCGTGATCGTGAACGTCTCGCTGCGCTCGGACAGCGCCACCAGGGCGGCGGTCGCGCTGCACTCGAGCTGCGCGTCGGCCGGCACCAGCACGCAGAACTCGTCACCGCCGAGCCGGAAGGCGGAGCCGTGCGGGGCGACCGCCGTCTCCAGCTTGCGCGCCAGCCGGGCGAGCAGCGCGTCGCCGGCGAGGTGGCCGAAGGTGTCGTTGTATGCCTTGAACCCGTCGAGGTCGAACAGCATCAGCACGAGCGGCCGGATCTGCGAGGACTGCTCGAGCGCGGCGAGCTCCTCGGACAGCTTGCGGCGGTTGCCGAGCCGCGTCAGCGGGTCCGTGTGGGCCTGCTCTCGCAGCAGCTCGTGCGCGACGATCTCGTCCGCCGCGGTCTCCGCACGTTCGACCAGCCGCATCAGCAGCCGCTGCTCGTCGTCGCTGAACGGGCGGCCGCTGCGCGCGACCGACACCGCGCCGCGGGTCTCGCCGCCAACCCGGAACGGCACAGCCAGCGCCCAGGTGTCGTCGAGGTCGCGCTGACGGGGCTCGCCGGCCGATTTCGCCTCCCCGCACGCGGTTCGCACGAGCCGATCGTGCTCGGGCAGCCCGGCGCTCGAATCGACCGGCGCGGCCGTCGGAACGATCAGGGTGAGGTGCCCGGCGGCTGCGTCGAGCGCGTCGAGCGAGCCGTTCAGCAGCACGTCGGTCAGGGCCCGCAGCTCGAGCTTGGCGGCGAACGCCTCGCCGAGCCGGTGGACGGCGGCCTGCAGTCGCGTCCGCTGGCGAGCCACGACCGCGAGGCGCCGCTGCGCCTCGGTGATCCGGGCCGAGCGGTCGCGGTCGGCGAGGATCATCAGCGCGTTCAGCGGCACCAGCAGCAGCAGCTCGGTCGGGCGGTGACGCGCGGCGTCCGCCAGCAGCAGGCCCATCGGCGCGATGCAGGCGTCGACCATCCAGACGGTCGCGATCACGCGGCCCTGGAGCTGGGGTGCGATCCCCATGATCAGCGACTCGCGCACCGTCGAGCCGGCGAGGTCGAACAGGCAGCCCGCGAAGAACGCGGCCACGTAGACGCCTACCTGAGGGAGGCCGCGGACGCCTGGCGCGAGCGCCAGGACGATCGCCGGGCCGAACGCGTGGAAGCCGTCGGGAATCGCGAACAGGAGCTCCTGGGTGGACCCGCGGCGCGCGAGCAACCGACCGAAGGACCCGAGCACGAGCCCGGCAGAGGCCAGCAGCGGCACAGCCAGCGGCGGCAGCAGGACCAGCATCGGCACCAGCACCAGGTAGGACGGCACGAAGTAACCGGCGCCGATCGGGAAGCGGACGGTGCGCGAGACGACCGCGTACAGCACGACCAGCCCGCTGGCGAGCAGCAGGTTGGGGCGACCGTGTCCCAGTGCTGCGACCGCGGCCGGCACCGCCGCGATCAGGAATGCGAGGGCGCTCGAGCTCTCGACGAGCAGCTCACGCGGGCTTGCTCGGCGCGAGCGCGTGTCCCACGACTCCTCGAGCAGCCGCTCGACGGGGTCGCTGGCGAGCATCTCCTCGGCGGCGTCGCCGCGGCGTGAGAGCCGGCTGGCCGTACCGCCGACCAGCTCGAGGCGCGTCGGGCGCTCAGCCTCGGGTGTAGGGATCGACATAGAGGTCGGCGATCTGCACGGGACCGCCCTCGTTGACGAACTGGATCTGCACCATGTAGCTGGCGCCGTTCCAGGTCGGCAGCAGCGCCGCGAGGTTGAAGATGCCGGTCGGCGTCCATTGGTTGCCGGCGCCGGCCCAGCCGGTCGTCACGTCCTCCTGCTGACCCCAGGGGCTGGTCCAGATCACGTTGACGAGCATTCCGTACCACCAGGCCGGGCCGTGCTGGCGGGCGTAGAAGCGGAAGGTCGGCGTCTGCGAGCTGACGCAGAACGGCGCCGAGGTCACCGACTGGCCGGGCGGGATCGTCAGCGCGTGGGGTGCGGGGCCGCCCTGACTGTTGTCGACGGTGGCGCCACCCAGCGACCACCCGGCGCCGCCGGTGCTGAAGTCACCACCGGGTGCGAGCGTGTACCAGGAAGGGTCGCCGAACTGCGAGAAGGCCTGCATCGCACCGGCGGTCGTAACGCTGCAGTTGGCGGTGGCGGCAGCGGCGACCGCTGGGACCGCGGCGCTCAGCGCCAGCGCGCCCGCGGCGGCGCATGCGAAACGTCGGACCCTCGGCCGGCGGATCAGGTACGGCATCAAGACCTCCGTGTGTCGATGCTTCGCTTACCTTCCCTCGGCAGCTGGGCCGCCTCGTCCGAGACCCCTGGCTTTGCGGTCCCCGCCTCGCGACGGGTTTGCCCTTTCTGGTGCCCTGTGAATCGGCACGCGGGCAGGGGTCTTTATCCGTAGGAACTACGGCTCTTGGTAAGGGCGCGTTTGCCGCTGCGACGCGTGACCGGGTCTCACTTAGCGGGCTCTTGCACTCCTCGTCGCCGGCTCTTCGTCGACTGCGAGGTCGTTCTTACGGGCGCTGTCCACAGTTATCGGCATGAGCCCGAGAATCCTGATCCCGGTGGTTCCGGCGCTTGCAAGCGTTGCGGTAGCCATACCGGCGTTGAAGGCGTCAGCATCACGGCCGCCGGCGTCGGAGCCGGCCGCCGCGGTGCCGGGGTCGGCGGCGGTCGCAGCGGCGGCGATCTCGGAGCCGACAGGGGTCAGTGAGAACTGGGCCGGCTATGAGGCGGCTTCGACGCGAGCGAGCGGATTCACCGCGGTCTCCGCCTCGTGGACTCAACCGGCCGCGAAATGCGTCGCCTCCTCGAGTGCGACGTATGCGGCGTTCTGGGTCGGGCTCGGCGGCGGCAGCGGCGGTTCGACCGCGCTCGAGCAGGCCGGCACCCAGGCCGACTGCACCGCCGGCGGCGCCGCCTACTACTACGCCTGGTACGAGCTCGTCCCCGCGGCGCCGGTCAGGCTGCCGTTGAAGGTCCGGGCCGGCGACCGGATCGATACGCGGGTGACGGTCCACGGCAGCGCGGTCACGATCCACGTGGCCGACCAGACGACCGGCAGGTCCGCGGACCGGACACTGACGATGAGCGATCCGGACACGTCCACCGCCGAGTGGATCGCGGAGGCGCCGTCGGCGTGCGCCGCCGGTGTCGCCGAGCAGTGCGCGCCGTTGCCGCTCACCGACTTCGGCTCGGTTCGGTTCCGCAACGCACATGCGACCGCGGGCGGTCACACCGGTGGGATCGGCGACTCCGCCTGGCAGACCCAGGCGATCGTGCTCGATGCGACCGGCGGCGCGGGCCGTTACGGCGGTCCGGGTGGCTACGGCGGTCCGGGTGGCTACGACGTTCCGGGTGGCTACGGCCCTCCCGGCGGCTACGGCACCTACGGCGCCGACCCGTCGTCCCTCACCGGCAGCGGTGCGACGCCGTCGGCGTTGAAGCTCGGCGGCACCGCGTTCACCGTCACATACGGCTTCCAAGGAGGCACCTACGGCTACTGATCCACCGATCTGACTTCGGGGCTCGTGAGAGCCCCGGGGCGGCTTCGCACGCGACGCGTCACTCCACCCGCATGCCGACGGTCCCCGAGCCGCCCCACCTCAGCGCCAGCGCCACCGCCTCGCGGTGGCGCTGGTCGTCGTGGCGGCGGGTCAGCCGGGTGCGTCGGCTCAGCTCAGCTCAGCTCAGCTCACGCGACCGAGCGTGCGCCGGGCTGCGCCTCGCGCGCGAGCGCGGCGTGGTAACCCTGGGCGAGTCGCTCGAGCGACGCCTCCCAGGTCCGGGCGCGCACCGCCGCCAGTCCCGCCCGCCTCAGCCGCTGGGCCAGCAGCGGCGCACCCGCCACCTGCAGCACCGCCTCGGCCAGCGCCTCCGGCTCGGCGGCGTCCAGCAGCCCCGTCTCGCCCGGCTCGATCAGCGACGCCGGGCCGCCCTCGCCGACGGCGACGACCGGGAGCCCGCTCGCCTGCGCCTCGAGCACGACCTGCCCGAACGTGTCGGTCCTGCTCGCGAACAGGAACACGTCGGCGCTCGCGTACGTGCGCGCCAGCTCGGCGCCGTACTGCCAGCCGAGGAATGTGGCCCGATCGCCGAGCCGCTCGCGCAGCGACTGCTCCTCGGGTCCGCCGCCGGCGAGCACCAGGTGCAGTCGCGGGTCGCGCCCGCGCGCCGTCTCGAACGCGTCGGCCAGGAGCTCGACGCCCTTCTCCTTCGTCAGCCGGCCCGCGTACAGGACGTTGACCTCGCCGGGCAGCAGGTCGGGGTCGCGCAGCGCCGGGTCGAACCGGTCGAGGTCGACCCCGCGGTCCCAGCGGCCGATCCTCGAGCGCTCGATCCCGAGCTGCTCGAGCCGCGCATCGGTCGCCGGGCTCGGCGACAGGACCGCGTCGCATGCCCCGTAGAACTTGCGCAGAGCGAAGCTCGCGATCAGCTCGAGGTGCGCCTGCCCCGACCGCAGCCCCGCGTACGCCGCGAGCTCGGTGTGGTAGCTGCCGACGAGCGGCAGCTCGAGCACGCGGGCGAGCAGCCAGGCGGCGGCGCCGGCGGGGCCGGGGGTGCACACGTGGACGAGGTCGTAGCGGCCCTCGGCGAGCGCGTCGGTGATCGCCGGGAGGCTCGGGACTCCGATCCGCAGGCCGGGGTAGAACGGCACCTCGAGCTCGGCCACCGCGCTCAGGCGCCGGTCGACGTCCGCGTCGGTGCCGATCACCTCGACGTCGAACCCGGGCACGCCGCGGTCGCGGATCTGGCGGACGGTGTGCGTGACGCCGTGCATCGCGCCGAGCCCGTCGGCGATCAGCGCGACCCGCGGCCGGTCACCCTCGGAGCGGGTCAGCTTCAGCTTCTCGCGCCCGAGGAACGCCGCGGCGGCCGCATACGGGATCGCGGGAAGGCACGCGTCGAACAGCTCGCCGGGGGCGCGCAGCAGTGCCGGCATCCGGCGGCTCTCGAGCGCCGCCGCCGTCTCGCGCACGACGCGGCCGAGCTCGCGCTCGTGGATCCGCCGGGCGCGGCGGTACAGGTCGGCGTGGCTGAGCCGGCCGTCCTGCAGGTCTGTGAGGAGCTTGTGCTCGTCGACCTCGAGCTCCATCGTCTCGAGCCACGCGCGCAGCAGCGCGAGCGCGTCCCGCGGCCCGAGGTCGCCCGAGTCGCTGCCGGAGCGCATGCTTCCCTCGCGCAGCACCCGCTCGGTGATCTTGAGGACAGCCTCGGGGTCGGGGCGGGTGTCGCAGTCGCCGTCGCCGAGCGCTCGGATCGCCAGCGACATCGCCGCGTGCGTCCACTTCGCGGCGCTGCCCTGGTCGCCGTGCGCGACCGCTTCGCCGGCGCGAACGAACGCGAGGAACTCCTGCGGTGTGGCGGCCGCCGGCGTCTCGGTGAAGGTGCGCCCGATGTCGATCCCGGCGTGGTCGTCGGTGCCGCCGATCGCGGTCCCGCCATGGGTCTCGATGTAGACGAACGCGGGCAGGTTCAGCTCCTTCGCGCGCGAGCCGTTGCGCGTCTCCCAGATCGGGAACAGCTGCGCCAGCCGGCGGCGATGCCGCGCAGTCAACGGTGCCTCGACCGCGAAGAACGGATGGGCGAGCGCCGCGGTGAGGCCGTTTCCGTGCAGGTACTCGGCGCACGCCTCGACGTCGTCGTGGTGTGCCTGCAGCCACTCGTGGTCGTCGGGCGTGATCCCGTAGCAGAGGACGTGGACCGCCTGCGGCTCGCCCTTGAAGTGGACGGTCAGCTCCTCGGAGACGAACGTGTCGGGCAGGTGGCTGAGGGCGAGCGCCCCCGCGATCGTGTCGTGGTCGGTGATCGTGACGAAGTCCATCCCCCGGCGCTTGGCCAGCTCGTACACCTCCGCCGGCTCGGTGGCACACTCGGGCAGCGCGAGCGACCGCTGAACCCCCAGCTTCGACAGCGCCGAGGCCGTCGAGTGCACGTGCATGTCGACGCGGCTGACGTGCAGTTCGGTGCGGCTCTGATCATCCATGCCACAGAGCATCAGGCCGCGCCCGCGCGCACTCGTGAAGAACCTGGCCCCGTCCTGTGAAGTTGTGGTGAACGCGGGGACGTTTACCGACCGCGATCGAGAACCATTGCGAGGGATGAGCTCCGGAGCTTCACCCACTTTCACGGCTGGCGCCGAGCTGGTCACCCTGGCGCACGGACCGCTGTCGGTCGAGATCGCGCTGCGACCGTTCGCAGTGACGGTGCGCTGCGCCGGACGCCGGCTGCTGCGAGGCGCCGGCGCGTGGGTCGCCGAGGGGACGGCGCACGATCACTTCATCCACCTGACCGAGGGCGTGATCGCGAACGAGGCGCTTGCGCCGTTCGAACGGGCTGTGCGCGCTGCTGTCCTCGCCCCCGGGGCGCCTTCGGCAAACGGCGCCCCGGGGGGGTCCGTCATCGACGAGGGCTTGACCGACGGGGTGATGCTGGCGATCCGGTTCGAGGGTGGGCGCGAGGGGCGTTTGGCGATCCGGGTTCCCTCCGGCCGGCGGATCTCGTTCGAGCTCTCCGTGTCAGGCGAGCCGCTGCGGCTCGCGCTCGACTGGGACCGCCGCAGCGACGAGCGGTTCGTCGGGCTCGGCGTGCGCCACTGCACCCAGTTCGAGCAGAGCGGCAGGACGGTGCAGCTCGGCGCCGACCGCCGCTACACCGGCCCCGACTGCCCGCCCGAGATGCTCGCCGCCGGCGGCATCCCACAGGGGGACTGTGCGCCGCTGCCGTGGCTTCAGTCGAGCCGCGGGTACGGGGCGCTGGCGCTGAGCGAATCGAACGGGATGCGGTTCGATCTCTCCGGCGACCGCACGTCGGTCTCGACCCGCGCAGCTGCCGGGCCGCTCGTGCTCGAGCTGCTGTGCGACCCGACGCCGGCCGGGCGGCTGCGGTCGCTGTGCCGCGCGACCGGCTTTCCGATGCTGCTGCCCGAGTGGGGCTACGGCTTCTG
Organism: Solirubrobacterales bacterium; assembly: GCA_027315255.1. Taxonomy (GTDB): domain Bacteria; phylum Actinomycetota; class Thermoleophilia; order Solirubrobacterales; family Solirubrobacteraceae; genus Palsa-465. The sequence goes on from DAHUYL010000055.1 coordinate 10,477, forward strand.
GAAGAGCCGCGACTTCCACGAGCACGCCGATGACGTGATCGACGACCTCGAGGGGTTCCGCCGCTGCGGGATCGCGCTCGACGCGATCGTGATCGACTCGCCGTGGGCGACGCAGTACAACTCGTGGGAGGTCAACCCATGGCAGTTCCCCGACGCTTCCGGGATGTTTCGCCGGCTGCGCGAGGACGGGGTGCGAACCGTGCTGTGGTGCACGCCGTGGGTCAATCTCGACTCGAGCGACGGCCAGATCCCACCCCAGCCGGAGTCCGAGCGCTCCCACCACGAGCCTTCGCCGAACTACTCCGAGGGCGCCTTGGCGGGGCACTTCGTCCGTGGCGCTGACGGGAAGCCGTGGGTCGGGCGGTGGTGGATGGGGACCGGCTCGCTCGTCGACCTCACGTCGTCGGCTGCGGAGGAGTGGTGGCGCTCGCAGGTGAAGCGCGTGCTCGAGCTGGGCGTCGAGGGGATCAAGATGGACGACGGCGAGGGTTACTACGTCCCCGACGACGTGCGGCTGTCTGACGGCACGGCGGGCGTCGCCCGGGCGTGGGGGCTGGGGGGCCTGCACCGGCTGTCGCTGCAGCGCGCGCTCGACGAGGTGTGGCCGGGCCGCGGCGTCCTGTTCGGGCGCAGCGGCTGGATCGGCCAGCACGCCACCGGCATCACCTGGGCCGCGGATCAGGCGTCGGACTTCTGGTCGCTGAACGTGCTCGTCGTCGCCACGCTCGCCGCCGCGTGCAGCGGCTTCTCCAACTGGTCGCACGACGTCGGCGGCTACCTCGGCCACCGCCTGGTCGAGCGCTGCCCGCCGGAGCTCTTGATCCGCTGGCTGCAGTTCGGCTGCTTCACGCCGCTGATGCAGGCGCACGGGCGGATGCCCCAGGAGCCGTGGCGATACGGGGACGACGTCGTCGGGCTGTACCGAGCGTACGTGTCGCTGCACGAGCAGCTCGTCCCGTACGTCCGCGCGGCCGCCTCGGTCGCGGCGCGCACCGGGCTTCCGATCGTCCGACCGCTGTGCCTCGTCGACCCGTCCGACCCGCGCGGCTGGACGATCGGCGACGCCTACGGCTATGGCCCCTCGCTGTGGGTCGCGCCGGTGCTCGACGACGGCACCCGCGAGCGCGAGGCGCCGCTTCCGCACGGCGACTGGATCGAGACCTGGTCGGGTCGTGCGGTGCGCGGGGGCGGAGAGGTGGTGGCGCCGGCGCCGCTGTCGACGATCCCGGTGTGGGTCAGGCGGGGGTCGCTGATCGTCACCTACCCGGCTTCGCATGTTGCGCGCGGGCTCGGGGACGTGCCCGAGTCCTCGCGGCCGCTGCTCGCGACCCTATGGGGACGGCCCGCCTGCGGGCGGGTCACCGTGCGGCTGGCCGACGGCACCCGGGTCCGCTGGTCCGAGGTGGCCGGGTTGTCGGTGTCGGACCCGAGCCGCGAGGTCGAGCTGCGCCGCCTCGACATGTGAGGCGGGTGTGTTGTGGCGTGTACGGTTCTCGTCACATTCCTTGACAGCGCTGCTTCGTGCGCCCACCCTGCGCCGGTGCCACGCCCCGCCCCGCGTTCCCGCTGAGGGTTGCTGGCGAGGTTCGGGCCCGTAGCGGGCCCGAACCTCGCCAGCAGGCGCTGATCGCGCCTGCCGACCGCACGATCCTCCGCGGCAGCCGCCAGCGCCGCGGGAACTGCTACGGGCGGAAGCTGGTGACGAACGCGTGCTGCGCCGCGCGGGTGCTGGTCAGGCTGCGATCGGCGATCCCGATCTCCTGCACCAGGTTGTCGCGGAGCTTGACGATCGCCGTCACCGAGCCGTACGGCGCGAGGTACCAGTAGTTGAGGCCGACGTGGAACAGGTTTCCGCCCGGGAGGTTCCGGCGTACGACGGTCAGAGTCGCGCCGGTGCTGATCGTGCTCAGCACGAAGTGGGGGTTCGAGGTGGATGCCCAGATCACCCGGCCCGAGACCTGCGCCCGTTGCACCGCCGGAAGCGTGGCGAGGAGGTGGGTTGATGGGTAGCCGACGCGGACGCCGATCGGCGTCAGGCAGAAGAAGTCCTCGGTCGGGTTGCCGTGGTCGGAGCTGTGCGTGTAGACGAGCCGGGCCTGGTCGCGAGTCATCCCGAGCGTGACCAGCCCGAGCGTCTGTCCCGCGAGCTGGCCGGTCGCGGCGGGACACCTGGGCACGACCGGCACGGGAACCGTGACGCCGGCGCTCGTTGCCGAGTTGCCGAGCCCGGCGGCGTTGGCGGCGACCAGGGTGCAGGTGAGCACCGAGCCCTCGTCGAGCGTCTGGACCGTGTACGTCTGGCCGGTGGCGCCGGCGAGTGGCGTGCCATTGCGCGCCCACTGGTAGCCGTACGCGGACGCGGCCGGATTCCAGTCGCCAGGGGAGCAGGTCAGCGTGTCCCCGGCCTTGACCGCGCCCGTGATCGCCGGCGCGCCGGTGTTGACAGGCGTGGCTGCCGGCTGGGGCGGCGGTGGGGCGGTCACGGTGTAGCTGACGGTCTGGGTGCCTGTGAGCCCGTCGCTGCCCGTTGCCGTGACCGTGAACGAATGCGGGCCGATGACCGAGGTGTCGATCGCGGCGCCGTTGGCGACCGGTCCGGCGCACCCAGCCGCGCCGGCGAGGAGCCCGGGGCCGTTGCTCGCCTCGACGCACTGATAGTTGGCGTTGACCGACTGCCCTTGCGTGTAGGTCGCATTCGCGGTCGGGCTCGAGATCGACACGCTCGGTGGGCCGATCACGGTGATCGTGACCTTCGCGGTGTTCGACGGGCCGGTCCCGTTCGATGCCGAGAACGTGAAGCTGTCCGGCCCGCTGTACCCTGCGGTGGGGGTGTAGGTCACGAACCCGGTTGCCGAGTCGAACTTCGACAGGGCCCCGTGCGACGGCGACCCCAGCGGACCGAAGGCCAGGTTCTGCCCGGCGCACGACAGCTGGATCGAGATCGCGGTTCCCGCGGGTGTGGAGGCGCTCACCGGGCTGCACACCGGCGCGGGAGGGTTCACGGTGTAGGTCACCGTCTGCGCGGCGGTCAGCCCGTCCTGGCTGGTCGCGGTCACCGTGAACGAGTGCTGGCCGGGGGTCGAGGTGTCGATCGCGGCGCCGTTCGCGACCGGCCCGGCACATCCCTGAGCACCCGGCTTCAGCCCCGGTCCGTTCGCGGCCTCGGTGCACACGTAGTCGGCGTCGACCGACTGGCCCTGGGTGTAGACGGCGCCGCCGGCCGGGCCCGAGATCGACACGCTCGGCGGCCCGATCACGGTGATCGTCACCGTGGCGGTGTTCGACGGGCCAGTGCCGTTCGAGGCCGTGAACGTGAAGCTGTCGGTCCCGCTGTACCCGGCGGTAGGCGTGTAGGTCACGATCCCGGAAGCCGAGTTGAAGCCGGACAGCGATCCGTGCCCGGGCGTCCCTGGCGTCTGGTAGGTCACGTTCTCTCCGGCGCAGGAGAGCTGGATCGCAACCGCGGTCCCAGCCGGGGACGAGACGCTCACGGGACCGCACACCGGCGCGGACACCGTCTCGACCGCGCCGAGGTCGCACCCGGTCCCGGCCAGGTCGGGGCGCGGCAGGCCGCGTTCGTCGACTGCGAGCGGGCAGGTCCCTGCGTCGATCGCGGGGCTGCCGGCGCCCGGAAGCTGTGTCTGCTCGCCGCCGCCGTTGTTCGCCAGTGGACCGAGCTGCGGGTTCGCTGCCGAGGTCACGCCCGTGATGATCACTCCCGACGACGATCCGACGATGTTCGGCGCGGTCGCGGCTGCGCTCGCCGATGACACGTTCACGCCGGCGGCCGTACTGCCCGGAACCTGGCTGACCACGTCACCGCCGGTGCCGTCTCCGTACACGATGCTGTCTGCGAGCGCCAGCGTTGCGGTCCGCTGAGTCGCGGAGTCATAGCCGAGGTTGAACACGCCGCCGCCGTCGCCCTGGCTCGCGGCGTTCCCGTAGATCGTCGCGTCCGTGAGTGTCATCGACCCGTTGAGGTTGAAGATCGCGCCGCCCAAGCCCTGGCCTGGCTGGCCGCCGTCGCTTCCGACGGCCGCTCCACCGGCGGCGGTGTTGCCCTCCAGCGTGGAGTTCTCGATCGTCACCGAGCCCTGCATGTTGAAGATGGCGCCACCCATTCCGGCGCCGCCTCCCCCGGCGAGGTTGCTGGTGCTGCCCGCACCGCCACCGAAGCCGCCGTTGTTGGGGAGCCCGCCCAGCGTCGCGCCGCCGCCACCGCCGAATCCTCCTGGACCCTGGATGCCACCGCCGCCACCGAAGCCGCCGCCAGCATCGACCGCGCCGCCGCCGCCGCCGGCGCCGCCGCCGCCGCTGTAATCGGTGGTCACGGTCGTGGGGCCGAGCGTGCCGCCGGCGCCGAAGGCACCACCGTTGCCCCCTCCGCTGTTTGGACCACCGTCGCCACCGGCGCCGCCGCCGCTTCCATCGCCGCCTGACCCGCCCGCGAACAGGAACGTGGCCCCGGCGCCACCGAGCCCGGTGTACGCGCCGCCGCCGCCGCCGCCGGCGCCCGCGTCAGAAGCGTTGGCGCCCGTCTCGGTCACCCCGAAGCCACCGCCTCCGCCACCGCCGAAGCTCGAACCCGTGCCGCCGGCCGCGCCGCCAAAGGTGCCGGGGCCGAAACCGCCGCCTGCACCGACCGTCAGGTCGCCGTCGGCGCCCATGCCCCCGGCGCCGGACTCGAGGCCGCCCGCGAGCGCGGCACCGCCCTGGGCGCTGTCGCCGGTCAGCGTGACGGCGTCGAGCACGAGGCTTCCCTGATTGAAGATCGCGCCTCCCATTCCGGCGCCGCCGCCGGTCCCGACAGCGGCGCCACCGAGCGCCTCGCCGCCGGACAGCGTCAGGTTCTCGAGCGTGAGGCTGCCGGCGCCCGGGGTCGTGTAGCCCTGCGTGCTCGCGCTCCCGGGGTCGGCGCCGACGTAGAAGAAGCGAAAGTCGGGGTTGTAGCCGGCACCGCTCGCCTCATCCGGCGTTGCCGGTTGGGTGGCCATCAGGGCCGCCCCGTTGCCCTGGATCGTGATCGCGGTCGCGATCGCCGGCAGCGCCGACGGGCCGTACCAGTCCTCGAGCCCGACCGTGCCCTCGGCGCCAGGCCCGGTGACCGTGGCGGACCCGAGATACGCCGAGGTGAAGTCGTACGCGCACCCCGGTGAGAGCGTCAGCGTGTACGGCGCGCCACCGGAACCGGTCTGGTCGGCCATGACGATCGCATTGACCAAGCTGGTCGTGGAGCACGACACCGGGATCGTGGTCCCGGCCGCCAGCGCGTTACCCGTCGCCAGGCTGCTCGCGGCGACGAACGCGGCCGCGCCGACGCCGCCGAGCAGCGAGCGCGCGGCGCGTGCACACCCCGTCTTCCCAGCCTTCGGTCCCGTCGTGGTTCCCCCAGTCGATCTCCGCCGGGGCAGATCGTTGCAAATCCGCGAGCAAGCCGCGCGCAAGCCGCGCCCCGCGGAGATCAGGCCCGAGCGGGGGCGGTCCCCGGGGCGCTGCCACCGCCCGCGCCAGCGCTGCCGCCCGAGCCGTCGCGACCGTCGCCCTCGGCCAGCCCGGAGCGCGCGTGCAGCCGCCGCAGCGGCGCCGGCGCCCACCAGTTGGCGCCGCCGAGCAGCGACATCAGCGACGGCACCAGCAGCGCCCGGATCACCGAGGCGTCGATCAGCACGCTCAGCGCGGTGCCGAGCCCGAGCTCCTTGATGAACACGATCTTCGAGGTGACGAACGCGCCCATCGCGACGGCGAACAGCGCCGCCGCGGCCGTCACGATCCGCCCGGTCCGCTCGAGACCGATCGCGACTGCCTCGGCGTTGGAAGCGCCGGCACCCCACGCCTCCTTGATCCGGCTGAGCAGGAACACGCCGTAGTCGGTCGCCAGCCCGAACCCGAGCACGAACAGGAAGATCGGCTGCGTCGAGTCGAGCGCGCCGGAGCTCTGGAAGCCGAGCAGGCTCTGAAGGTGGCCGTCCTGGAAGATCCACACGAGGATCCCGAGCATCGCGCTCAGCCCGAGCCCGTTCATCAGCACCGCCTTCAGTGGCAGCACGACCGAGCCCGTGAACAGGAACAGGACGAGCAGCGTGTCGGCGACGACGATCGCGAGCACCACCGGCAGGTGGCTCCCCAGGCTCGACTCGAGGTCGAGGTAAGCCGCCGTCGTGCCCGCGACCCCGAGGTAGTACGGCGTCCGCAACGCCCGCACCAGGTGAACGAGCTGCTTCGTCGCCTGCGTCAGCGGGCCCCGTCGCGGGACCACGTAGACGACCGCATTGCCGCGGCCGGCGGGCTGGACCGGCGACACCGACGCCACGTCCGGCAGCCGGGCGAGGGTGCGCCGCAGCCCGGCCGCCGCGCGGGATCCGGCCGGGACACCCGCGACCACGTCGAGCGGATCGCCCTGGTGGGCGGGGAACTGCGCGTTCATCGCCTGCTGCACCTGGCGCGCCGAGGCGCTCGCGGGCAGCACTCCCGCGGTAGCGCTGATGAAGCGGATCCCGGTGAACGGGATCCCGAGCGCGATCAGCACGGCGGCGGCGGCGATCGCGATCCGCGCCGGCCGGCGCATCACGAACCGGCTCAACCGGTACCACGCGCCGTCGTGCATCGGCCGCGCCTCGCGAGCACCGGCGCGTGCCAGCCACCCCGGCGCCAGCGCGTTGACCCGCGGCCCGAGCGCCGCCAGCCCCGCCGGCAGCACCACCAGCGCGAGCACCGCCGACACCACCGCCGCCACGAGCGCCACGCACAGCACCCGCCGGCGCCATCGGTACACCCGACCCGCCAACCGCTCGAGCATCGTCATCCCTCCGGCTCGGAGGCGAGGCGCCGCTCGGCCGCCTCGCACCATTCGATCAACCACTGCGACATGCCGATTCCCAGCTCGAGCGTCAGCCGCGGCCCGACGGGCCCGAGCGCCGCGTGCGGCTCGAGCGCCCGCAGCTCCGCCAGCTTGCGCTCGTTGCGCGCCCGCATCGCGCGGACGATCTCGATCCGGCGATCCGGCGCGCTGTCCGAGAAGAACAGCTTCAGCATCGCCTCGTCGCGCAGCTCGTAGAGCAGCTCCGCGTCCGAGCGCAACCACGCTTCGAGCGCCTCGCGTCCGGCCTCGGTCAGCGCGTATTCCGTTCGGGCCCGCTCGCCGGTCGGGGCCGCGCTGCCGACGACGAGCCCCGCCTCGGCCAGCCGCTTCAGCTCCGGGTACAGCTGCCCGTAGCTGATCGCCATGAAGTGGCGGGTCGTCTTGTCGACGAACCGCTTGATGTCGTAACCCGTCCGCTGGCCGCAGGTGATCATCCCGCACACGATCCGGCCCGTCATCGACAGCTCTCGGTCACTCATGCAGCAGCGCGATACATCGCGTCGATGTATCGCGTCAATACATCACCCGGCTCGGCCGCGCAGCTCCGCGATCACGTCGTCCGCCAGCCGCGCCGGGCTCGCGGCCGCCGCGTCGAGCGTGAGGCGCGCGACCGACCCGAACCGCGCCTCCCGCACGAGCAGCTGTGCGGCGAGGAAGTCCGCGGGGTCCGGGCCGTAGGAGGGTCGGTGGGGATCGGACGCGAAGCGGCGCGCGAGCGCCGCCGGTGAGGCTTCGAGCCAGACCGTGAGCACGCCGGGCGCGCACAGCGCGTCGCGGCAGTCCTCGCGATCGACGACACTCGCCGCCGCGCAGACGACGGCGGGACCGCCCGCGGCCAGCGTGCTCAGCAGATGCTCGGCCTCCAGCTCGTGCAGCGCGTCGGCGCCGAGCCTCAGCTTCAGCTCGCGGGCGGTCTGGCCGGTGCGCGCCTCGAGCTGCTCGTCGCTGTCACTCAGCGGCCAGTGAAGGCGCCTCGCCAGCTCGCGACCGACGGTCGTCTTGCCGACGCCCATCAGCCCGAGCAACGCGACGAACCTTGCCTGACTCACGCACGTCGAGTGAAGCGCGCTTGCACTACCCTCGCCGCGTGCACATCGGCGAGCTGACCCCGCCCGAGCAGCGCGTGCTCGGATGCCTGATCGAGAAGCGGTTCACGACCCCCGAGCAGTACCCGCTGACGCTGAATGCGCTGCGGCTCGCCTGCAACCAGTCGACCAACCGCGACCCCGTCGTCAGCTACGACGAGGACACCGTGCGCGAGGCCGCGCAGCGACTGTCGCGGTACGGGCTCGCGCGCCTGGCGAGCGGCCACTCGAGCCGCGCGACCAAGTACCGCCATCTCGCCGAGGACGCGCTCGGCCTCGACCAGCCGCAGCTCGCGACCCTGTGCGTGCTGCTGCTGCGCGGCCCGCAGACCCCGGGCGAGCTCAAGGGCCGCACCGACCGGATGGTCCGGTTCGAGTCGCTGCAGGCCGTCGAGGAGGTGCTCGCGGCGCTCGGCGAGCGCGGCTACGCCCGCCGCCTCGAGCGCCGGCCCGGGCAGAAGGAGGACCGCTTCGAGCACCTGCTGGGCGCCGCGGCGGGCGCGCCGGCCGCGGCTCCGTTCATGTCTGCGGTGGAGGGGCCTGGTGATGGCCCCTCCACCGAGCGTCCGCCGCCCGCCACGGCTCCCGCTGGGCCTGCGACACCTCGCGCGAGCGCCTCGCCGGCAGCCATGGACGGCCTCGTCGCCCGTCTCGACGCACTCGAGGCGGAGGTCGCCCGCCTCGGCGCCGAGCTCAGGCAGCTGCGCGAGCTGCTCGACTAGAGCGGCACACTCGCGGGGAGCGCTACGTCGGCAGCGCCAGCCCGACCAGGTAGGTGGCGCCGCCGACGATCACGCCTGCCAGCGTCATCTCGAGCCCGGCGGACCACCAGCTGCGCAGCGTCACCAGCGACTTCGCGGCCCCGACCAGGAAGTGGGCAACGAGCGAGATCGCGGCCGCCAGGACGATCGCGACCGTGCCGGTCGTGAAGATGAACGGGATCACCGGGACGATCGCCCCGGCGCCGGTCGAGATCCCGCCCGCGACGGCGGCCTGCACCGGATCGCCGCTGTCGCCCGTCCCGCCGAACTCCTCGACCGCGAGCGCCTTCAGCATCGCATCCGGGTTGCGCGCCAGCTGCTCGGCCATCCGGTTCGCGGTCTCCTCGTCGATCCCCTTGAGCTGGTAGAAGAGCGACAGCTCCTCCTTCTCCTCCTCCGGGCGCTCGCTGATCTCCATCCGCTCGCGCGCGACGTTGGCGGCCGCCATCTCGGAGGTCGAGCGCTCGGCCAGGTAGGCGCCGGTCGCCATCGACAGGGCGGAGGCGATCGCGCCGGCGATCCCGGCTGTGAGCACGAAGCTCGAGCCGCCGGTCGCGCCCGACACGCCGGCGACGATCCCGAACACCGCGGCAAGACCGTCGTTGGCGCCGTAGATCGCGCCGCCGATCCAGCTGCCCCCCGACTTGTGCCACCCCTTCTCGCGGGCCATGATCCGGTCGATCCGCGTCTGCGCGCGCTGCTGGGCCGGCGTCGGCGGCGGCGCGAGCTCGCCCGCGGGTCCACCATCGGCAGATGCGCCCGACCTGATCTCGTTGACCGCGAGCGAATGGGCGCGCTCCTCGTGGCGGATCTCCCGCAGCAGCTGGTCAGTCGCGTCGTCGCCGGTCGAGCGGCGGTAGAGGTCGTCGACCTCGTCGTCCTCGGCCGCCTCGCGCGCGGCCAGCAGCCGGTCGACCGGCGCGATCCGGGCCTGCAGCCGCATCCAGCTCGAGATGCGAACGGTGTCGGCCGCCGGGATCGGGATTCCGAGCTCCGTCATGCGCCGCTCGAGCCGCTCGCGGTGGCTCGCCTCCGCGGCAGACATCCGCCGCAGGATTCCCGCCTCGCGCTCGGGCAGCCGGGCCGCGATCAGCTCGTACATCTTGCCTGCGACGATCTCGCCGCGCCACGCTTTCAGCAGGCGCTCGCGGGCCTCAGCGGTCGTCGTCGACGTCGGATCGCGCACGGCGCCGCAGCCTAGCCCTCCGCCTGCTGCCGTGCCCGTTCGGTCTCCCTAACTCCCTGCAACGCAGCGGTTTCTGCGGTCGCCCAATCGATCCGCCCGAGGAAGGAGGCCGCCAGCTCGGAGCGGGAAGCACCGTCGAGCTGGGGCGTGCCGGCGGCGATCAGCGCCTCGATCGCGAGCCCGCCCTCGGGTTCGCCGCCCACGAGCAGGGAGGCGAACGCGCGCCCGGCTGCGAGCCGGCGCGCAGCCTCGAGCTCGCGCACGAGCCGGCAGCGCGCCGGAAGCCACGGCGTCGCGGACGCGAGCGGGTCGGTCGCATCGGTCACGACGGTGACCACGAGCCGGTCGCTCATCAGCACGCATTCGGGCGTGAACGCGTCCTCGAACCGCCACCACGCGCGGCCGTACGGCGACGCCGTCGGGAGCTGCTCGCGTGCTCGCTGCTGCGCCCGCGCCCGGAGACCCCCATCCCGATCGTCGAGCAGCAGCCGCCGGAGCCGAACCGTCTCGGCCGGATCGTCTTCGGCGGTCGCGTCGGTCAGCGCCTGCGGGTGGTCGACGTACCAGGCGAGCAGCTCCCGCGGCGGCGCGGTCCGGCGCTCGAATGCGCCGAGCCGGCCGCTGACGCCGGCGACCGACAGCATGATCTCGAGCGAGCCGGGACGCTCGACGAGCTCGCCGAGAACCTCGCGGCCCCGCGGAGCGGCGGCCAGCAGCCGCGGCAGCCATGCGCGTCCCGAGGGGTCGTGCCGGAGCGCCGGACCCATCAGCGTCTCTGCGTTGGGGGCTACCATCGCCTTTGAGCATTTTCACCTGCGCTTGAGGGCGCGCTTGGGCGCGACCGGGAGATTCGCCAAACATGCAGCTGTTCGCCCACCTATTCGTGAGCGTGATCACGTCCGCCGCGACCGCGCTGACGCCCGTTGCGAGCTTTGGCGGCCGTACGGTCGCGTGGCTCGCGCACCGCCCGAACGGCGTCACCGTGCTCCAGCTCGACCAGCGTGGCGTCGAGCTGCACCTGCACTCGGGCACGCTCGACGCCGGCGCGAGCGGCTGGCGCTACGGGCCGCAGGTCAGCTCGAGCGAGGCGCCGCGGCTGCTCGCCGCGTTCAACGGCGGCTTCAAGTTCAACACCGGCTCGGGCGGGTTTCTGTCCTACGGTCACAGCGGCGCCCCGCTGCAGCACGGGCTCGGATCGATCGTCACCTACACCGACGGGACGACGGACATCGGCGCCTGGGGCTCGGAGGTCCCGCGCCCGGGGACGAAGGTCGCCTCGGTGCGCCAGAACCTGCCGTTGCTGATCGACCATGGGACGGCCGCCAGCAACCTCGACTGCCTCGACTGCTGGGGCGCGACCCTCGGCGGCGTGATCGATCCAGCCCGTTCGGCGCTCGGGATCACCGCCGCCGGACGGCTCGTGTGGGCGGGCGCCGAGCACCTGACCGTCGCCCAGCTCGCGGCCGCGATGCTGTCCGCCGGCGCGGTTCGCGCCGTCGAGCTCGACATCAACCCCGAGTGGGTCAACGGCTACCTCTACGGCCATCGCGGCGGGCGCGGCCCGCTCGCGCCGGTCGCGATCGTCGCCGGACAGAACGGAATTCCCGGCGAATACCTGGCTCCATGGAGCCGCGACTTCTTCACGGTGGTGACGCGATGAGACGGACCAGTACAGCCCTCCTGAGCGGCGGCGCAGCGCTTGCGACTGCGGTGGCACTCGCGGCCTGCGGCGGCTCGAGCCCGTCGGCCCCGGCCGCGTCTGCTGCGAGCGGCGGAGCCACAAGCCCGCCGCTCGCGATCTACCGTGCGACCCTGACCGGCAACGGCTCGCCCGCCGGCGCGCCGCTGGGCAGCGGCTTCGCGATCGTCGCGCTGCACCCCGGTCAGCTGCTGTGCTGGCGCTTTGCGCACCTGCACGGGTTCACGGTCGCGACCCACGCCTGGATCTACGCGGGTGCCCAGCCGCGCGGGGGCGCGATCCGCGTCTCGTCCGGACCGCGCCTGCACCATCGCGGCTGCACGCGCCTGACGACGACGACGGCGAAGTCGATCGCCAGCCGGCCGAGCGGTTACTCGGTCGCGGTCGACAGCGTCCGCTACCCGGGTGGCGCGGTCCGCGGCCGCCTGTAACGGTCCGCTCCGGCCGCGTCAGGCCGCGCGGCGCCCGCCGAGGAAGGTCGCGACGAAGTCGTCGCTGGCCGACAGCTCCGCCGGGGTCCCGTACATCCGTACCTGGCCACCGCCGAGCACGTAGGTCCGGTCGGAGATCTCGAGCACGGCCCGCGCCCGTTGCTCGACCACCAGCACCGACGCCCCCGTCGTCGCGAGCTGGCGCACGTGCTCCTGCAGGACCGTGTTGGCGATGATCGGCGCCAGGTTGGCGGTCGGCTCGTCGAGCAGCACGAGCCCCGGCTCGAGCATCAGCGCCCGCCCCATCGCGAGCATCTTGCGCTCGCCGCCGCTGAGCTTCCCGGCCGGGCGGCGCAGCATCCGGCTGAGCTGCGGGAACACCGCCAGCACGTGCTCGATCCGGCCGGCGACGGCTCGCGGGCGCAGCAGGTAGCCGCCCATCTCGAGGTTCTCGCGGACGGTCAGCGGCCCGAACACGTCGTCGACCTGGGGCACGTACCCGACCCCGAGCCGCGCGATCGCGTCCGTCCGCATCCCGGTCGTCTCGCGCGCGCCGATCGTGACGGTGCCGGACAGGGTCTCGGCGACGCCGACGATGCTCTTCAGCAGCGTGCTCTTGCCCGCCCGAGCCGTTCGGTCCGACGATCGAGACGATCTCGCCGGGCGCGACCGCCACCGACACGCCGTGCACGACCGGGCTGCCGCCGTAGCCGGCGGTCAGCTCGTCGGTCCGGCACGCAATCCCCTCAACCGACAAGGTAGGCCTCCACGACCTCCTCCTTGGCGCGCAGCGCCTCCATCGTCCCCGCTGCCAGCACGCGGCCGTCGGCCAGCACGAACACCGGGTCGCAGAACTCGTCCATGATCGACAGCTCGTGCTCGACCATGACCACGGTCGTGCCCTCCTCGCACAGCGCCACGAGCGCCATCCCCAGCTGGTGGGCGAGGTGCGGGTGGACACCGGCCATCGGCTCGTCGAGCAGCAGCACGTCGGGCTCGGCCATCAGCGCGCGCATGATCTCGACCAGGCGGCGCTGGCCGCCGCTGAGCTCGCCGGCGTAGCGGTCGGCGAGCGCCAGCAGCCCGAAGCGCTCGAGCATCCGCTGCGCCCGCTCGATCCCGTCGCGCTCCTGGGCGCCCCAGTAGCGGCGCCCGAGCAGCGCCCCGCGGACGGTCTCGCCGCGCTGGCCGGGAATCGCGCAGACGAGGTTCTCGAGCACGGTCAGCCGCTTGAACTCGCTCGCCAGCTGGAACGTGCGCACCAGCCCGAGCCGGGCGCGGCGATACGCCGGCAGGCCCGTCACGTCGTGACCGTGCAGCAGCACCCGACCGCTGGTGGGCTGAAGCGTGCCGGCGAGCATCGCCAGCACCGTCGACTTGCCGGCGCCGTTGGGTCCGATGATCCCGGTCAGGCGGCCGCGCTCGAACGTCATCGAGACGCCGTCGACGGCGCGCACGCCGGCGAAGCTGCGAGTCAGGTCGCGGCACTCGAGGATCACCTCCGACCCGCTCTGGGCCGGCAGGTCCGCGATCGCGACGGGTCCGGTCGCGGCGCCGGCCGGGATGCCGGCGCCACGGTCATCTGGGGTCCGGATCGCGAACGGTAGCCCTGGGTCCTCGGGAGCTGCCCGCGTCGCGAGCTTGCGGCGGCGCTCGGGCAGGATCCCCTGTGGCCGGAACCACAGGAAGGCGAGGATCAGCAGGCCGATCACGACCCATTGCAGCGCCGGGACCAGGTTCGGGTCGTTCGGGACCGGCGGGATGTAGCGGGTCGCCTCCTCGAACGCGACCGGCACGAGCAGCGCGCCGAGCATCGCGCCACGGTGGTTGCCGAGGCCGCCGATGATCACGGCCGCGAACAGCACGACCGTCTCCGCGTAGCCCCACGCCTGCGGGTCCCAGAGGTTGATGAACCCGACCAGGATCCCGCCGGACAGCCCGGCGATCGCGCCGCCGACGATCAGCGACGAGGTCCGCAGCGCCAGCAGGTTCTTGCCGAGCGAGTCGGCCACGGCGTCGTTGTCGCGCATCGCCCGCAGCGTGCGTCCGTAGGGTGAGTTCGTCAGCCGGGTGACCACCCAGTAGACCGCGAACGCGAGCAGGATCGCGACCGCGCCATACCCCCACTGATAGCCGGTCGATTGCGGGTTGAGCGCGCTCTGCAGCGGCGAGGGGACCAGTGACAGTCCGGCGGCGCCGTTGAACAGTGGCACGTAGTTGTTCACCAGCACGTTGAACATCACCGCGGTGACGAGCAGCCCGATCGCGGCGAAGTCGCCGCGCAACCGCCGCCCGACGATCCACGCGAACGGGATCGCGAGCAGGCCGCCGACCAGCGCCGCGCCGATCCACGGCAGCGGGAACGGCAGGTTCCACCCGAGGATGTAACTCTGGAAGCCGCCGTTGGCGCTGTCCGAAGGCAGCGACAGCACACCGGCGGCGTACGCGCCCGCCGCCTGGAAGATGATGAAACCGAAGTTGGTGACACCGCCGACGCCGAACTGCTGGCTGAGCCCGAGGCACGCGATCGCGTCGACCCCGGCGTACACCATCAAGGTGGTGATGTAGTAGACCACGCGTCAGCTCACGCCCGTGCGCCGAGCAGCCCGGACGGCCGCACGGCGAGCATCGTCAGCAGGATCACGAACGCGATCACGTCCTTGTAGTCGGAGACGATGATCGAGGCGCTGACCTCGGTCGCGAGGCCGATCACGAGCGCGCCGAGCATCGCGCCGTACGGCTGGCCGGGGCCGCCGAGGAACACCGCCGCGAGGATCAGCACGAGGAAGATGTCGGTGCTGGTGGCGCCGAACGTGCCCGAGTTCATCGCGAACGTCGCGCCCGCGAGGCCGCACAGGCAGCCGCTGATCAGCCACGTCATCGTGATCACCAGCTCGGTCCGGATCCCGCAGTTGCGAGCGAGATCGCGGTTGGCGGCGGTCGCGCGCATCGCCTTGCCGAGCCGGGTGTAGCGGACGAGGCCGTGGACCAGGAGCATCACCACGATGCTGAGCCCGATGATCACCAGCTGGACGACGGTCAGGATGATCGAGCCGAGCTTGACCGTGGCGCCCTGGCTCATGTTGAGCGAGACGTTGGTCGGTCCGGCGATCGCCTGGGTGCCGAACTCGAGGATCAGCGTCATCCCGAGCGCGACGATCACCATCGCGATCGGGGTCGTCCCCCGCCGCTGGAACGGCGTGTAGACGACGTTGTTGAGCGCCACCGACAGCACGCCGCCGGCGGCGATCGCGGCGAGCGACGCCACCCAGGCGTTGACGCCGTGCTCGTTCAGCAGGTACGCCGCGTAGGCGGACACGATCATCACCCCGCCGTAGGCGAGGTTGAGCACGTTCGTGACCGCGAACTGGAGCGTGAAGCCGACCGCCGCCAGTGCCAGCACGGCGGCGGTGACGAGGCCGAACCCGATCGACGCGACGAACAGGCTCATCGTTCGATCGTGGTCCGGCCTCGTCCGTGGTTGTCGCTAGAGCCCGAGCGCGCGCAGCTGGCTGTCGGACAGGTTGCCGACGACGCCGACGGCTCCGGCGGCCGAGTAGTCGTCGACCTGGAACAGTCCCGCCGAGTCGTGATAGGCGTCGAAGTTGGTCGGGCCGCCAGGTCCGATGTAGCGGACCTTCTTGCCGGCCTTGATCGCCGCCGCACCCTGCGCGAACGAGTTCACCACCTCGGCTCCGGGCACCCCGTTGCCGATCTTCTCGATGTACGGCGCCCACGCCGCGGTCGACGTGCTCTTGGCCTCGAGCATCGCCAGCGCCGCCAGGTTGATCCCGTCGTACAGGTGCACCGCTCCCGGCGCGGTCAGATAGGTGGAGAAGTCGCCGGTGTTGCCGACCTTCCCCTTCTCCGCGTAGAGCGCGGTCTTGAACGCGTTGAACGCCGGACCGCTCGTCTGGGTCACGAGGTTGTCGGCGACGAAGTTCGAGGCGAGCGTGCTCGCTCCGAGCGCCTGCGACACCGACTTGAACCAGTCCGGCGAGATCGTCGCCGAGGTGCCGATCACCGGGATCATCTTGCCGCCGTTCAGCTGCTTGACCTCGCTCAGGAACGTCGCCTCGCTCGGTCCGAGCGCCTCGGTCAGGATCACCTGCGGCTTTGCGCCGACGACCGCGTCGGCCTCGGTCCGGAAGCTCGTCGCGCTCAGGTCGAGCGTCTCGTTGGCGACCAGCGACATGCCGGCCTTCTGGATCGCGGCCTTGGCTGGGCCGATGAACGTCTGCGACCCGATGTCGTTGCCGAACGCGAGCGCGATCCGCTTGTAGTGGTGGTTCTGGGCGATCGCCACCATCGCGTAGGACTCCGACAGGTCAGGTGGCACCAGCCGGTAGAAGTACGGGTACTTCACGTGGTCGAACTCCGACTGGCCGGTCATGCAGAACGACACGGTGTGGTTCGAGCTGAAGATCGGCACGACGGAGGCTGCCTCGTCGGAGGTGCACCCGATCACGAACGCGAGGTTCGAGGTCGAGGCGTACATCTGCCGGACGGCCGGAACGGCGTCGGCCGGGTCGCCGCGGGTGTCGACCGATTTGCAGCTGAAGTCGTGTCCGAGCACGCCGCCGGCGCTGTTGATCGCGTTCGCGGCGCCGTCGCACGACACCAGGTAGGTGGGTCCGAGCGCGGCGTCGGTACCGGTGAACGGCGCGACGTCGGCGATCGTCAGGCTGGCGGCGCTCGCGCGGCTCGCGGGGGTCCTGGCGGCCCCCGCGCCGTCGCCCAGGGCGGCGGTCGCGACGAGCGCCGCGACGGCCGTCACGCCTGCGGCGAGCACTCGCACGCGGAGTCGCACCGATGTACTACTGCGTCTGGTCATGTCTCTCCTCCTCCAGGGCCTGGGCCCGGTTGCTCCCTCGTCGGGCTTGCGCCCGCTTGCTCTCTCCTCAGAACCTCGCTCCGTCGGGCGTCGGAGGCATCCACGGCCAGCCGTTCAGCGCCGCCGCCTCCTCGACCACGCGGTTGGCGATCCGGCCGACGCCCTCGATCTCCACCTCGAGCACGTCGCCGGGCTTCAGCCAGACCGGAGGCGTACGCGCGAAGCCGACTCCGCCCGGGGTGCCGGTCGCGATCACGTCACCCGGCCGCAGCGTCGTGAACGACGACAGGTACTCGATCGTCCGCGGGACGTCGAAGATCATCTGCGCCGTGCTGGCCGATTGCATCACCTCGCCGTTGAGCGTGGTCGTCAGCCGCACGTCGGAGACGTCGACCTCGTCGACGGTCACGAGCTCGGGTCCGATCGGCATCGTGCCGTCGAAGTTCTTGCCCGGTGTCCACTGGCTGGCTGCGCGCTGCCACTCGCGGGCGCTGCCGTCCATCACGACCACGTAGCCGGCGATCGCGTCGAGCGCCTTCGCGGCGGGGATGTACCGCCCACCGGTGCCGATCACGACGCCGAGCTCTCCCTCGAAGTCGAAGCGCGAGGTGAGATCCGGCTTGACCAATTCGCCGTACGGCGGCGCGACCGAATCGCTCCCGCGCACGAACGTCTCCGGCCACGTCGTCGGCGGGCGGCCGCCTTCGAGCGCGTGCTCGAGGTAGTTGACTCCCAGGCACAGGATCCGCCGGGGTTCCGGGACCGCCGGCCCGAGCTCCGCGTCGTCGAGCTCGCGGCCTTCATGCTCGGCTGCGGCCCGGACGCGCTCGAGCACGTCGGGCCCGCCGGCGAGAACCGCCTGCAGCTCCGACAGCCGCTCGTCGCCGGTCGCGTGCGCCACGTCGACGTAGCCGCTTGCGCCGCGGACGTGCAGCCGCAAGCCGCCGTTCGCGATCACGCTCGCCAATCTCATGGGCGAACCGCCTCCTCTCAGCTCTCTCGACCGACCGCTCGGTTGACCATTGGTCCGATTTGTCGGATTGGTTTGACCCTACAGACTTGGCACCCGCAAGTCAAATCGGAGCCGATTGGCCCGGTTTGGTAGGGGAAAGGTAGTATTGGTTCGCGAGCGGTCCGGGGCGATCTGCCGGCGCGCCGCCGCGTGAGTCAGGATTACCATTGCAAATGGCCAGCCTCCCGACACTCCAGGAGCCTCCGGCGCCCGCCGACGGTCGGGGTCTCGCCGAGCTGATCCGGGCCCGGTTCGAGCTGCCGGGGTTCGCTCCCGGTGGCCGGCTGCCGACCGAGCGGCGCCTGGCCGACGAGCTCGGCGTCTCGCGGACCCAGGTGCGCCATGCGCTGGCGGTGCTCGAGGCCGAGGGCCGGATCTCGCGCGAGGTCGGCCGCGGTACCTTCCTGCGCCCGCCCGAGTCTCGCCAGCGGGCTGGCGCGCCGCTCGCCGGCACCGGTGCCGACGCCGGCGTGAGCCCGGCGGATGTGATGGCGGTGCGCCGCCTGCTCGAGCCGCAGGTGCTCCCGCTGGTCGTCGCATGGGCGACCCAGCGCGACTTCGACGAGTTCGAGCGCTGTCTCGAAGGTGGCGCGGTCGCCGGCAACTACGAGGAGTTCGAGGTCTGGGACTTCGCCCTGCACCATGCGATCGTGGCGGCGAGCCGCAACCCGCTGCTCGTCTCGATGTACGGGTTCGTCGAGCGCGCGCGCGAGGGCGAGATCTGGGGCAGCCTCAAGCGCCGCGGCGACACGCGCGAGCGGCGTGCCGCCTATCAGGCCGACCACGTCGAGCTGGTCAGGGCGCTGTGCGCGCGCGAGCTCGACCGGGCCGTTGCGGCGATGGACGCGCACCTCGCCCGGGTTGAGGTGAACCTGCTCGAGCGGGTTTCCTACTGAGCGCAAGCACGGCTTGGCGACGATGCGCGCGGTACGGCGCGCCTTCATCGTGCGAGCTATGCGGACCGTTTCCGATCCGCCTGCCAGCGGCGCGCAGCGCAAGACGGCGGACACTGTTGTCAGCGGGCACGAGCTCGTCAAGTCCTACGGCGTGGGCGATGCGATCGTCGAGGCGCTGCGTGGCGTGACGATCGACTTCCCGCGGGGATCGTTCACCGCGATCATGGGCCCGTCGGGGTCGGGCAAGTCAACCCTGATGAACGTGCTTGCGGGGCTCGACCGGCCGAGCGACGGATGGGTCGAGATCGACGGGGCGCGCCTCGATCGGATGTCCGACCACGAGCTGACGCTGCTGCGGCGGCGTGCGATCGGATTCGTCTTCCAGAGCTACAACCTGCTTCCCGTGCTGAGTGCCGAGGACAACATCGCGCTGCCGGTGCGGCTGGCAGCCGGCCGGGTCGATCGCGCATGGATGCAGACGTTGATCGAGACAGTCCGTCTGGGTGATCGCGTGCGGCACGTTCCGGCCGAGCTGTCCGGCGGCGAGCAGCAGCGGGTGGCGGTCGCGCGGGCGCTCGTCACCCATCCGGCCGTCGTGTTCGCCGACGAGCCGACCGGCAACCTGGACTCCGCCTCCGGGCGGGAGGTGCTCGCGCTGCTGCGCCGCGCCGTCGACGAGTTCGGCCAGACGATCGTGATGGTGACCCACGATGCGGCTGCGGCTGCGGTCGCCGACCGGGTCCTGTTCCTCGCCGACGGGTCGATCGTCGACTGCGACGAACGGCCGTCCGTGGGGGAGATCCTCGACCGGGTGAAGGCGCTCCAGCGATGATCCAGGTGGTGCTCCGCGGGATGCTGGAGCGCCGCCTGCGGTCGATCCTGACCGCGATGGCGATCGTGTTCGGGGTGGCGATGATCGCCGGCGCGTTCATCACGACCGACGCGATCAACAGCGCATTCGGGAAGATCGAACAGACCGCGTACAAGGGGGTTTCGGCGGCGGTCACGACGAAGACCGCGTTTCGCTCCCAGTACACCCCGCCGAAACCGTTCGGCGAAGGGCTCGTGACGCGGATCCGAGGGCTCGGCGGCGTGTCCGCCGCCGAGGGCCAGCTCGAGGAGCTCGGCCAGCTGGTGGTCGGCGGCAAGGCGGTGAACAACACGTTCGCGCCCACGCTCGTGATCTCCACCAGCGGCAGCTCTCGTCCACTGTTCGAGCAGGTCACGGTCGATCGCGGACGGCTGCCGACCGGACCGGGCGAGATCGCGCTCGACGACCACACCGCCGCAGCGCAGGGACTGAAGCTGGGGGATGCAGCCGGGGTCGCCGCCCGGCTCGGGCTGCAGCGGGTGCGGCTCGTCGGGACCGTGCGGTTCGGCGGCGGTACCTCGCTCGGCGGGGCGATCCTGATCCTGGCGCCGCTGCGGGACGTTCAGCGCTGGTACGGCATGCAGGGCCAGGTCACCTCGGTCATCGTCGGCGCCAGGTCCGGCGTCTCGCCGGAGGCCCTGGTGAGCCAGATCCGCCCGCTGCTCCCGCGCGGGCTCCAGGTCCGGACCGGTCAGCAGCAGGCGAGCAAGGAGACGAGCGACATCACGAGCGGGCTGAACAGCTTCCTCAACCCGATGCTGCTGTCGCTCGCGGGGGCCGCGCTGCTGGTCGGCGCGTTCATCATCTTCAACACGTTCTCGATCACCGTCGCTCAGCGCACTCACGAGTTCGCGCTGCTGCGCGCGCTCGGCGCCTCGAGACGGCAGCTGCTGGCCGTCGTCTCGAGCGAGGCGCTGCTGGTCGGATCGCTCGCCTCCGTTACCGGACTGTTCGCCGGGCTCGGGTTCGCGGCGCTGCTCGGCTGGCTGTTCGACGCGGCCGGGTTCGGAATCCCGCGCAGCGGGCTGCCGCTACATGCCCGCACGGTGATCGTGGCGCTCGCGGCGGGCGTGCTGGTCACGCTCGCGGCAGCCCTGGCGCCGGCGCTCCGGGCCACGCGAATCCCGCCGGTGGCGGCACTCCAGGCCGCCAGCGGCGCGCACGGCCCGACCCGCTTCGCGCGCCTGCGGGCGGCGGTTGCGCTCGTGGCCGGTTTCGCGCTGATCGCAAGCGGCCTGTTCGGCGTCGGGCCGGCAATGAGCCGTCTGTCGACGATCGGCGCCGGGATCGTGGTCGTGTTCATCGGGATGACCCTGTCGGCGCGCTGGTTCGTCCGGCCGCTCGCCGCGCTGATCGGGTTGCCGGTTGCACGCGTGTTCCACGAGCCTGGCGCGCTCGCGCGGGAGAACGCGATGCGCAATCCGGTCCGGACGGCGAACACCGCCGCGGCGCTGATGGTCGGGCTCGGGCTGGTCGTGTTCGTGTCCGTGTTCGCGGCCGGCCTGAAGGCGACCGTCGCCGGCAGCCTCGACCGGTACGTGAAGGCGCAGTACATCGTCACCTCGAGCCAGATGTACCCGCTGCCGGCCGGCGCGGGACCGGCGATCGCGCGGACCGCCGGCGTGGCCGCTTCGAGTCCGCTGATGATGGACCAGATCGAGGTCAACGCTCACTCCGTGGGTGCGACGACCGACATGCTCGAAGGCGTCGATGCGGGCGCGCTGCTGCACGTGTACAAGCCCGACTGGATCCACGGCTCGAGCGCGCTGGTCGCGCAACTGGGCGGCGACCGCGCGCTGGTCGAGCGGCAGTTCGTGAAGGCGCACAAGCTCCGCCTGGGCCAGTACTTCACGGTGACGACGGCGTCGGGCGGCCGGATGCGGCTGCGGGCGATCGGCGAGTACAACGACCCCAACCTGCTGCCGGGCGTGCTGGTCGACACCGCGACGTTCGCTGCTGTGTCCACGTCCAAGGACCCGTACGCGTGGTTCGTCGCGCTCGCGCCGGGAGCATCGCGTGACGCCGTGCACGCCGCGCTCGAGCAGGCGGTGAAGCCGTTTCCACCGGCCGGCGTCGACTCGCTGTCGCAGTACAAGCAGCTGATGAGCGACCGGTTGAACCAGATCGTCAACATGCTGTACGCGCTGCTCGCGATGTGCCTCGTGATCGCGCTGTTCGGGATCGCGAACGCGCTGCTCCTGTCGATCCACGAGCGGACCCGCGAGTTCGGGCTGTTGCGCGCGGTCGGTGCCACCCGCACCCAGGTCCGCCGGATCGTCCGCTACGAGAGCGTGATCACCGCCGTGATCGGTGGCGTGCTCGGGATCGTCGTCGGGATCGCCTTCGCCGGGCTCGTCACGATCGCGCTGTCCGATCTGGGGTTGTCGTTCAGCCTGCCGGTCAGCCAGTTGATCGTGTTCCTGATGCTGGCGGTGATCGTCGGCGTGCTCGGCGCGGTTGCGCCGGCGCGGCGCAGTGCGCGGATCGACGTGCTCCAGGCGTTGCACCAGGAGTGACGCGCGCCCGGGCTACTCCGGGCACTCGTGACCGTAGAGGCGGCTACGTCGGCGCGTCGTCGAACAGGCCGTCTACTAGGCGGGGATGAGGTGGAGGATCAGGACCGTCGGCGGTGGAGCTCTGAATCCGTTCTGCGCGGCGACGGTGACCGTAAGCCGCCACGTGCCCGGATGAAGCCTTGCCAGGCAGCGGAACGCCGGACCGACGCGACTGACGGAGAATCGGACGGTACTCCCGCCAGAGGCCGCGGTGGCGTTCACGGTGCCGGCGCCGGCGCTGAGGCGTGCGGTGAAGCTGAGATAGCCGCCCTGCTGGAGCTGGGGCCGGCCGAGGGTGACGCTGACGTAGCGGGTGGGTGCCGCAGCGTACGGGGTGCTTGCGCCGTCGGCCAGCGCCTGCGCCCAGGTGTACGTGTACGCGAGCTTGTCGGCGTGCGCAAGCTGTGCGAGGAGCATCGTGTACCCCGGCTTGCCGTTGCGGTCCTCGCCGGCCGCAACTCCCATCGCAAGCGGCCCGACCGTCGGGTTGAATTGCGACAAAATGTCGTGCCGGTGGCCCCAGCAGCCGGACGTGTTCGCCGGCGTGCAGTCCTCGTTGTTCGATCCCGGTCCGTCGTCGTACATCCAGCCGAGATATGCGTAGAGCACGTTTGGATAGCCGCCGGCCCAATTGGATGTGTAGTCGCTGACGCCCGACGCACTCGGCCGGGGGTCAGCGTCGGCCGTCACGCCGGCGGCCGCGTCCGCGGACAAGCCGCCGCTGATGCCGGGAATCGGCGTGAGTCCGTACTGAACCCGATCGAGGTCGGCTAGCACGAACTCCTGCTCGCCGGGGGTGAGCGAGTCGAAATCGCGCGGCAGCACGTATGGAGGCTTGCCGAGCCAGGCGCGTGCCTGATCGAGCGCAGCCACGGCGGCGCTCAGACACGCCCCAGAGGCGCCGGCACCCGCGTTGAAGCAGGCGCTCTGGTTGAACGAGGTGAAGTTCGAGGTGGGGTCTGAGCCGGCCCAGCTCACGTCGGCTGCGGCGGGACCCGCGGCAGTCCACATGAGGACGGCGGCGACCGTCGCCGCGCGGGTCAGCAGCCGGCGTGTCTGATTGATCACGTTCTAGGAAATCGGCCGCCAGCCGATCGCGCCGTTAGCGACGGGCCTTGGATCTCGACGGGTCGGCCACTGAACCCTCGCCGACGCACCGCAAGCCGTTGAATCGTTGGGCTTCCCGGTCCAGGTGATCCGGCGGGGCTGGCCAGCCACCCGCGCCGACGCGGCACAGCGGTCGTCCAAACCGGACCAACCTGTCATCGCCGGGACCACGAGCTCGAGTTCCCGCTCGAGCTCGTCATGATCGCCGCTTCGCGATCTGGGGCGCAAGCGTTGGCGGGACTGCTGCTGCGATCCCGTCCGCGGAGCTTCTCGCGCTTGCCGCGATCGCGCAACCGGGAAGGTTCGCTGCGTGCTGCGCCACGATCCCACGAAGGCTGCCCGACCGCCTGCGCGTCCCATTCGAGCTCACCCGTGTTCGCGCGGCGGCCAGCGTGGGATCGGTGAGATCCCATTGCTCCCCGGCTGGCCGGCGACAGGCGCGCAGGCGGCGGCGGCCGGGCGTTTCGACCGGACCGGACCGACTGCGGGGGGTCGCTTCTGCCTCGCGGTCGCTTCTGCCTCGCGGCCAAAGCGCCGAGGTCACGCGCCCCGGGCCGGCGAGGTGCCGCTCCTCGACCGTCTCCGCGAAGCGAACAGCCTGCTACACCCGCTCAGTCTGAAGCCACGCGATCGTGGCCTCGAGACCATCGCCGTAATCGACGCGCGGCTGCCAGCCCAGGAGCTCCCGTGCCTTGCGGTTACTGAAGCTCTGGTCGATGCCCATCACGTGTACCGCTTGGCGCGTCAGCAGAGGGCGCGTGCGCACCCGTGTGGTCGCGCGAAGCGCGCGGTAGCCACACTCGATGCCGAAGCCGATCCTTTCGGCCAGCCAGTAGGGGATGCTCCAACGAACCCGTGAGCAGTCCAGTCCATCGGCCAGCCCGTCCGCGAACTCGCGCCAGGTGACGTCGAGGCCGTCGGTCAGGTTGAACGCCTGGCCGCGAGCAGCGTCGTGACGCAGAGCGAGCAGCGCGGCGTCGATCAAGTTGTCCACATAGCACAAGCCGGCGATCGCGCGTCCGCCACCCACGAGGACCATGTTCCCCCGCCGGACCGCAAGCGCGATCTCCCGGACCATCTCCTTGGACCCGGGCCCGTAGACCGTGGCTGGACGAAGGATGACGGTTTCGAGAGCGCGCTCGGAGTCAGCGCGGAGGACCTCGGCCTCGGCGACCAGCTTCGTCTGTGCGTACCAGTTGCGAAAGCCGGCTGGTCTGTAGCTCTCGTCGATCTCGAAGCCGCCTGGATACCCGTACACGTCAGTGGTGCTGAAGTGAACGAAACGTCGCACGGACGCGCCGCGCGATGCGGCGAGCATGTTCCGGGTGCCGTCGACGTTGGCGCGCCTCACCTCCCTCGAGGTGCCCCAGTCCGACACCATGGCCGCGCAGTGGAGGACGTAGCGGCAGCCGGCGACGGCGTCTGCGACCGAACGGACGTCTGCGATGTCGCCGGCGACCAGTTCCACCCCGAGGCCGCGAAGACGGGAGGTGTCGCTGGTCCTTCGCACCATGCAGCGCACCGCGTACCCCTCCGTCAGCAGGCGGTGCACGAGGTGGCCACCGATGAACCCGGTCCCGCCCGTGACCAGGCAGACGTCGCCGCTCGACCGGTCGATCGTGGGTCGCGGTTCGGGCTTGACCCGGGGCGCATCGGGAGCTGCGCCGTTGGACGTGACCGGCGCCGAGCGCCGGTCAGAGGCTGCTCCGTCGGACCTCACGGTCGCGGCGGTACGCCGGCGCAGCGTTGCCGTCGCGATGTCACGCACAACCGCCCAGCTCTTTCCAGCGCCGCTCTCGCATTCGGTGAGGACGGCGTCAAGCGCGCCGAGGAACATACGCGCCTCTGGCTCCGCCAGCGTCAGAGGCGGCAACAGCTTGATCACGTCGTTCTTGCCGGCCGCCATCGTGATCACGCCGGGGTCGCGATGGAGGGGAATCACGACCAGCTGCGGAAACAGCCCCTCGCTCGCCATCCGCATCAGCCGCACCCCGAGCTGTGCCTTGCGCGAGCTGGGCGCCTGCAGCTCGATCCCGATCATCAGCCCTGCTCCCCGCACCTCGCCGATCAGCTCGTGACGCTGCTGGAGCTCCGTGATTCCGTCGAGCAGGATCGCACCGGTGCGAGCTGCGCAGTCCACGAGCCGATCGCGAGCGATGATCCGCATCGTCGCGACCCCGGCCGCCATCGAGAGGCGGTTGCGACCGAATGTCGACTGATGCACGTAGCTGCGCTCGAGCGCGCCGACCGCTCGCTGGTAGATCTCCCGCTGCGTGACCATTGCGGCGACCGGCATGTAGCCACCACTGAGCGCCTTGCCGATCAGCACCACGTCGGGTTCCAGGCCCCACCGCTCGAGCGCGAACCACGATCCGGTTCGTCCCAGACCGGTCTGCACCTCGTCCACGACGAACAGCGTGCCGTACTGCCGGCACAGGGCTTGAGCCGCCTCGAGGTAGCCGGGCGGCGGCGGTGTGACTAGGCGCCCCTGGATCGGCTCGACGATGAATGCGGCCACATCTTTGGCGCGCAGCTGTGCCTCCAACGCGGCGAGATCGCCGAACGGAACGCAACTGCACCCTGGCAGCAGCGGGCCGAAGCCCTCCTTGAAGAACTCATCGCCGACGATCGAAAGCGGCCCGAGCGTGACCCCGTGAAAGCCGCTCTCGCATGACAACAGTCGTGGCCGCCCGGTCGCTGCCCGAGCGAACTTCATCGCCGAGTCGACCGCCTCGGCCCCCGTACTTGCGAAGAACACCGCATCGAGCGCGGACGGCAGGCGAGCCACCAGCTCCTCAGCCAGCATGCCCGCGAGCACCGAGTAGTGAATCTGCACGCCGTCGACGAGGTCCGCGTCAAGTGTGGCGGACAGGACCGCACGCACGTCGGGGTGACAGTGGCCGAGGCTCGCGAAGCCCTCGCCAGTGTGGAAGTCGAGGTAGCGACGACCGGCGGCGTCATATAGAAATGACCCGCGAGCCGAGCGGTACTCCTTGTCGAATCCCAGAATCCGCAGCACGTCGACGAGCGAGCGGTCGAGGTGACGCGAGGCGAGAACGAGAGCTTCGTCCGCTCGGGTGGTGGCGTCGGCCACCACCCGAAGTGGATCTCCACCGGATTCGATCGGGGCGTCGGTGCTCATCGCTGCGCCGCGATTCTACGAGTCCGGCGATCATCGTCGCGTGTCGGAGATGACCGTCGTCTGTGCGCTCACGCGGGTCGCCACCCATGCCCCCCGGCCCGGAGGCGCGACGGTGCCTCTGGGACTGCTGGAGTGAATTGCAGCAAGAGACGGTCAGCGATACCGCCACTCGGGCGCGCTCGACAGTGCGCCACCCCGGCCAGGTCGCGGACCCCGTCGCTCGCGTGGGTCAGCCCGACGAGAACACGTTGACACCCGGCATGGATGCCGGCGCCGCTCGATCGAGCGTAGGGCTCCGATCGTGTCCAAGCGCTACGCGAGCGATGAATTGTGAGGCTCCGAGGGTGATCGGAGGTGACTTGGGGCCTTGGAGGTACGCGTGTTCCTTGGTCTGAGCGGGCTTTCTTCGCTGGTTGCGGGGTACGGCCTGGGGTGTGGGACTCGACGACGATCCCGGCAGCAACTCGTCGAGTCGCCGGGCGCAAGGCACTCCACCTCGGGAGCGCCGCAACCAATGGCCATCGGCGCAGGATCCACATCCCTGACGACGTAGGCGACAACCACGAC
>DAHUYL010000062.1 GCA_027315255.1 Solirubrobacterales bacterium
TCGTCAAGCCCGAGACCGCGCATCCCGCGTTCGACAAGGCCTGCCACCTGTTCGGGATCGAGCTGCGGCGGGTCGCGGTCGACCCGTCGACGACGCTGGTCGCGCCGGCCGACGTCGAGGCCGCGATCGACTCGGGCACGATCGCGATCGTCGGCTCGGCGGGCAACTACGGCTACGGCACGATCGACCCGATCGCCGAGCTGTCCGAGGTCGCCCAGCGTCACGAGATCGGCCTGCACGTCGACGGCTGCCTCGGCGGCTTCCTGCTGCCGTTCGGTCAGGAGCTCGGCTACCCGATCCCGACGTTCGACTTCCGCATCCCCGGGGTGACGAGCATCTCCGCCGACACCCACAAGTACGGCTACGGCCTGAAGGGGAGCTCGACGGTCCTGTTCCGCGACCGGGCGCTGCGCAACCGCTGCTACTTCCTGCTGCCCGGCTGGAGCGGCGGCAAGTACTTCTCGCCGGGACTCGACGGGTCGCGCTCCGACGGCCTGCTCGCGGCCACCTGGGCGTCGATGGCGTCGCTCGGGCGGGCGGGCTACCGGCGCTACGCGGGCGAGATCTTCCGCGTGTCGGCGGCGATGCAGGACGCCGTCCGCTCCCACCCGGAGCTGCGGCTGCTGGGCGAGCCGACGTTCCTGTTCGCCTTCACCTCCGACGCGTTCGACGTCTACCACGCCTACGACGAGCTGAAGCGGCGCGGCTGGCGGCTGAACG
This sequence comes from Solirubrobacterales bacterium, assembly GCA_027315255.1. Taxonomy (GTDB): domain Bacteria; phylum Actinomycetota; class Thermoleophilia; order Solirubrobacterales; family Solirubrobacteraceae; genus Palsa-465. Next base: position 721 of record DAHUYL010000062.1, read on the forward strand.
GCCTCCAGTACCCGAACGCCCTGCACCTGGCGGTCACGCGACCCCAGCTCCAACCAGGCGTGATCGAGCGCTGGCAGGCGGACCTCGCGGCCGCGGTCGAGTTCGCGCGCGAGCACGCCGGCGAGCCCGCCCCGTCGGCCGCGATCTACGGCGGGATCCCGGCGGGCATGGAGGCCGAGCTGGGCGAGCTGACGCGCAGCGTGATCACCCAGGTACTGGACGGACAGCAGTCCGTGCCCAACCCCGCCTGAGCCCTTGGCCGAGCGCCTCGCGTTCGTCGTCGACCTCGGCAGCACCGCGCTGAAGGTCGGCGTCGCGACGCTCGGCGGGGAGCTGCTCGCCGTCGAGCAGGCGCCGCTCGCGACCGACCGCAGCGGCTCGCCACGGAGCGCGGTCCAGGATCCCGCGCAGTGGTGGCGGCTCGTGCTCGAGCTCGGTCGCGCCGTGCTGGCGGATCTCGCGCCGCAGGTCGTCGCGGTGTCGTGCACGGGCCAGTGGGCGAGCACGGTTCCCGTCGACGCGGCCGGCCACCCGACCGGCGCGTGCCTGCTGTGGCAGGACGCCCGTGGCGCCGAGCACGCGCGCGAGCGGGTCGGCGGGCCGCTGCTGGGATACGCGCCGCTGGCGCTCGCGACCTGGGTCAGGCGCACCGCGGGCATCCCCTCGATCGAAGGGGGCGACCCGGTCAGCCACATGCTCCACCTCGAGCGCGACGATCCCGCGGTGGCGGCCGCCAGCCGCTTCTACGTCGAGCCGGTCGACTATCTCGGGATGCGGTTCACGCGGCGGGCGGCGGCGACGCCCGCGTCGATGAGCGCCGCCTGGCTGATCGACGTCCGGCGGCAAGGAGGGAACGACTACGACCCCCTACTGGTGCGCAAGGCGGGCATCGACCCCGGGAAGCTCCCGCCCCTGCTCCCGACCGGCTCGGTCCTCGGCCCGGTCGCCCCCGAAGTTGCCACCGAACTCGGCCTCGGGAGCTCGGTGCCCGTCATCTGCGGCATGCCGGACCTGCACACCGCCGCGCTCGGCACGGGCTCGGCCGCACCCGGCCAGGGCCATCTCACGATCGGGACGACCTCGTGGGTCTCGGCCCCGGTCGCGCGCAAGAAGACCGACGCGCTGCACTCGATCGCGACCGTTCCCGGGCTCGACCCCGCGAGCTTCCTCGTCGCCAACAACCAGGAGGCTGCCGGGCTGTGCCTGACCTGGCTCGCCGAAACGCTCAGGGTCGACGATCGCGCCCGCTCCTACGCGGAGCTGCTCGGACTCGCCGCGACGGCGCCGGCCGGCAGCGGCGGCGTCCTGTTCACCCCCTGGATCAAGGGCGAGCGCTCGCCGGTCGACGACCGCGGCGCGCGCGGCGGCTGGCACAACGTGTCGGTCCGCGCAAGCGGCGCCGACCTCGTTCGCGCGGTCCTCGAAGGGGTTGCGCTCAACAGCCGCTGGCTGCACCGCGCGGTCGAGCGCTTCGTCGGCGGGCGGCTCGACCCGTTGCGGATCTGCGGCGGCGGCGCCCAGTCGGACCTGTGGTGCCAGATCTACGCGGACGTGCTCGACCGCACGATCGAGCGCGTGCAGGACCCGCTCAGCGCCGGCCTGCGCGGCGCCGCGCTGCTGGCGGCGCTGGCGCTCGGCGAGACACAGGTGCGGGATGTCCGCGAGCTCGTCGCGATCGACCGCAGCTTCACGCCCGATCCGGCCGCCCGCGCCACGTACGACCGCCTCTATGCCGAGTTCCCGCGCGTCTACCGGGCTGAGCGTAGGCTGTTGCGACGGCTCAATCGAGGCGCGCCAGGTCAGTGACCCGGCAGCATCGGCGAGCAAGGAGCTGATCACGATGTGGAGCGCGGCGGACATCCCCGACCAGACGGGCCGCACGGCCGTCGTGACCGGCGCCAACGGCGGCCTCGGGCTCGAGACGGCGCGCGAGCTCGCCCGCCGCGGCGCGCATGTCGTGATGGCCGCGCGCAACCCGCGCAAGACCGACGACGCGCTCGCGAGCATCCGCGCGGGCGTCCCGGGGGCCCTGCTCGAGGTCGTTCCGCTCGACCTCAGCTCTCAGGCATCGGTGAGGGCCGCCGCCGAACGGATCCTGGCCGTGCACCCGACCGTCGAGTTGCTGATCATCAACGCCGGTGTGATGGGCATCCCCGAGCAGCAGACGGTCGACGGGTTCGAGATGCAGTTCGGCGTCGACCACCTGGGCCACTGGTCGCTGACCGCGCTGCTGTTGCCGGCGCTCGTGAACACGGCCGGCGCGCGGGTGGTGACGGTGACGAGCACCGCACATCACATCGGCCGCGCGGTCGATCTGTCAAACCCGCACCTCGCCGGCCGCTACCGGCCGTGGGCCGCCTACGGCCAGGCGAAGCTCGCGAACTTCCACTTCGGGCTCGGCCTGCAGCGCGAGTTCGAGCGGGCCGGCGTCGGGACCGCCAGCCTGATCGCCCACCCCGGCCTGTCGAACACCGACCTGCAGGCGGTCAGCGTCGAGCAGACCGGCGGCGGCGCGAGTCAGCGGTTCTTCCAGCTGCTCGCCCAGCGGACCGGGATGTCGCCGGCGACGGGCGCGCTCTCGCAGCTGCGCGCGGCCACCGACCCGGCTGCGAAGGGTGGCGAGTTCTACGGCCCGCTGTTCATCAGCAACGGCCCGCCGGTGCGCAAGCCGATCCTCCGCCGCTTCGACCTGAGCTCGGGGATCGCCCGGCTGTGGGAGGTCTCGGCACGCGAGACCGGGATCGGGCTCGACGTCGGCCCGACCGTCCGACGACCTTGACGCCGCACACCCCCTCTTGCGGGAGGGGGTGTGCCGGATCGGGGTCGTGTGAGCACCCTTGACTCGTCAACCCCCCTCCGGATCCAGGGGGTGTGCGGAGTCAAGGTCGTTGGGAGCCGGGCTGACGCGCCGATTGCGAGGCGGCAGCCCGCGGATCGAGCTCGGCGAGCGTGAGCGGATGCGCGGGCGGCGCCTCGATCACCCGTGAGACGGTCACGGACAGGTCCGCGTCGACGTGCAGGAGCTCGCCGGACCCAAGCGCGCGCCACCCGGGATCGGCGTCCATCGGCTCCGAGGCGACGACCACGGCCGGCCGCGCCCCGAGCTCGTGCGAGCGCACCCGCAGCTCGTGCGGAGCGCCGCGGTGATCTAGCTCCGAGCCGCCGCCGCGGTGACCGCCCGCCGCCCGCTCCAGGAAGTACAGCTCGTGCGTGTCGGGATAGCGCAGCGCCCACAGCTCAGACGGAGTGATCAGGACGCAGTTGAGCGCGTACACGGGAAGCGTCGCGGCGATCCACTGGGCCGCCGCGACGATCGCCTGAGCGACCGGCAGGCCGTCCTCCTCGATCCTCCGGGTGATCAGCGCAAACCACCGCTCGGAGTCGGTCTCGCCGCCGACGAGCCCACGCCAATCGCCGAGCTCGGGCTCGATCCGCTCCGGCGAGCCGATCACGCCGTTGTGCGCGAACAGCCGCCCGCGCTGCTCGAACGGGTGGGTGTTCTGCGGCGCGACCGCACCCGTCGAGGCATAGCGGATGTGGGCGATGAACGTGCGTGAGCGCAGCGAGCGCGCCTCGCGGCCGAACGCCCGGTCCTCGAACGCGGCGATCGGCTGCTTGAGGACGACCGGGTCCCCGTCCGCCGCGAACGCCCCGAGGCCGGTCCCGTCGGGCTCGCGGTGGCTCTGCGCGGCCAGCGAGTCGGGCGCCTGCAGCAACCAGAACGTCGCCGCCACCGGATCCCGCCCGCCGGACATCCCGAACAGGCGGCACACGAAGTCAGCGCCCCGCGGTCAGGAACTGCGTGATCGCATACGCCATCGCGGCGGCGGCGCGGCGCTGGAAGTCGCTCGAGACGAGCAGCGCCGCGTCGGTCGCGTTGCGCATGTTGCCGCACTCGATCAGCACCTTCGGGACGGTCGTCAGGTTGAGCCCGGCGAGATCGTCGCGCGGCTGCAGCCCGTCGACGCCGTCGTAGGTGCTCAAAGGCATGCCCGTGCCCGCCTCGAACCGGGCCCGCAGGATCAGCGCGAACCGATCGGACGCCGCGATCACGTGCCGGTTGACCCCGTCGGCGACCGGCTCCAGGATCGCGAACCCGCGGCCGCCGGGCGGGCCGCCGTCGGCGTGGATGTCGATCGCGACGTTCGCACGGGCGGCGTCGATGATCTGCGAGCGGGTGTTGACGCACGGCCCGAGGCCGTTGTTCGAGTGCCGCGTCAGCACGACGCGGGCGCCCTTGGCGACGAGGTCGGCGGCGAGGTAGCCGGCCACGTTCCAGTTGTACTGCGCCTCCGAGTAGCCGGCGTCGGTCGCGGTCCCGGTCGTGTCGCAGTCCTCGTACTCGCGGCCGTTCCAGATCTGGTGGGCGAGGAAGGACGGGTCGGTGTAGTTGCGGCCGTTGTGGCCCGGATCGATCCCGACGACCTTGCCGCTGAGCGGCAGCGGGTCGATCAGGCGGGTGCCGCCGGCGGCAGCCGCCGCCCAGGTGGCCCCGGCCGCCGCCGCCAGCGTCGCGACGGTCAGGGCCAGGAGCTTGCGCACCCACCCAGTATCCCAGCGCGGCGCGAACCGGCCCGCGCTCGTCGAGCGAATGCCCCGTACGCTGGTAGGCCGATGTCCGAGCCGGCCGACCACACCAGCGAGCGGCTGCGGACCGACCGTCTCGAGCTGCTGCCGCTCCCGCCCGCGGCCGCCGCCGTCCTGCCGGGCGACCGCCGGCAGGCGGCCGCGCTGATCGGCGCCGGCCTGTCGCCGGAGTGGCCGCAGCCCGACGTCGTCGGCATCCTCCCGCGGCAGGCCGCGGCCACACCCGAGCAGGCCCGGTTCGGCATCTGGGTGATCGTGCTCGAGCAGGCGCGGACGGTGATCGGCGATGCCGGGTTCCACGGGCCGCCGGAGCGCGGGGTGGTCGAGATCGGCTACGCGATCACCCCCGCGCACCGCCGCAACGGCTACGCGACCGAGGCCGCGGCCGCGCTGATCGCCTGGGTGCGCCGCCAGCCCGGCGTGAGCGACGTCACCGCCCGCTGCGACCGCGCCAACCTGGCCTCCGTGCTGACGCTCGAGCGGCTCGGGTTCACGCGCGGCGCCGGGACCGACGCGCAGATCCACTGGCGGCTCTGAGCGGGCGCGGGCGCATGCGCACGCCCGGGCGCGCCGGCATACCGGCCGGCGCGCCCGCGAGCCGCGAGCTAGGGTGCAGACGCCACCACGACCGAAACACAGGCTCCCTGATGAAGATCACCTACACCCACACCGACGAGGCGCCCGCGCTCGCCACTGTCTCGCTGCTGCCGATCATCCGCGCGTTCGCGGCCGCCGCCGGGGTCGAGATCGAGCTGCGCGACATCTCGCTGGCCGGGCGGATCCTCGCCCAGTTCCCCGACCGCCTGACCGAGGGCCAGCGGATCGGCGACGACCTCGGCTTCCTGGGCGCGCTCGCGAAGACACCCGAGGCGAACATCATCAAGCTCCCGAACATCAGCGCCTCGATGCCGCAGCTGAAGGCCGCGATCAAGGAGCTCCAGGAGCAGGGCTTCGCGATCCCCGACTACCCCGACGACGAAAGCACCCCCGAGGCGGACGACACCCGCGCGCGGTACGACAGGGTCAAGGGCAGCGCCGTCAACCCGGTGCTGCGCGAGGGCAACTCGGACCGCCGCGCGGCGCCGTCGGTCAAGTCCTACGCGATGCGCCACCCGCACTCGATGGGCGCGTGGTCGCCCGACTCGCGCTCGCACGTCGTCACGATGGACCACGGCGACTTCCGCTCGACCGAGAAGTCCGTGACCGTCCCCGACGAGACGACCGTCAGGATCGAGCACGTCGCGGGCGACGGCACCGTCACGCAGCTGCGCGAGCCGCTCGAGCTCCAGCCCGGCGAGGTGATCGACGCCGCGGTGATGCAGGCGGCCGCGCTCGAGCGTTTCCTCGCCGAGCAGGTGGTCGACGCCAAGGAGCAGGGCGTTCTGTACTCGGTGCACCTGAAGGCGACGATGATGAAGGTGTCGGACCCGATCATCTTCGGCCACGCGGTCAGGACCTTCTACCCGCAGCTGTTCACCCTCCACAGCGGCAAGCTCGCCCAGCTCGGCGTCAACCCGAACGACGGCATCCAGGCGCTGCTGAACGCGGTCGAGGCGCTGCCGGTGCACGAGCGCGCCCCGATCGAGCACTCGATCGACGAGGCCTACCGCAACGGGCCGGCGCTCGCGATGGTCGACTCGAATCGCGGGATCACCAACCTGCACGTCCCCTCCGATGTGATCATCGACGCCTCGATCCCGGCCGCGATCCGCAACTCCGGCCGGATGTGGAACGCGGACGGCGAGGCGCAGGACACGAAGTTCGTGATCCCCGACCACTCCTATGCCGCGCTGTACGCGGAGGCGATCGAGGACTGCAAGCAGTACGGGGCGCTCGATCCGGCGACGATGGGCGCGACCTCGAACGTCGGGCTGATGGCCCAGGCCGCCGAGGAGTACGGCTCGCACGACAAGACGTTCGAGATCAAGTCCCACGGGACCGTCCGGGTCGTCGACGCGGACGGTCAGGCGCTGCTCGAGCACGAGGTCTCGAAGGGCGACATCTGGCGGATGTGCCAGACCAAGGACGCGCCGGTCCGCGACTGGGTCCGCCTGGCGGTCGCCCGCGCCCGCGCGACCGGCGCCCCGGCCGTGTTCTGGCTCGAGGACGACCGCCCCCACGACAGCGAGATCATCAAGAAGGTCCGCGCCACGCTCGACCAGCTCGACACCCAGGGTGTCTCGGTCGGGATCATGGGCGTCGCCGCCGCGACCCGGTTCACGCTCGCCCAGGCCCGCGCCGGCCAGGACACGATCACCGTCACCGGCAACGTGCTGCGCGACTACCTGACCGACCTGTTCCCGATCCTCGAGCTCGGGACGAGCGCGAAGATGCTGTCGATCGTGCCGCTGATGGCGGGCGGCGGGATGTTCGAGACCGGCGCCGGCGGCTCGGCGCCGAAGCACGTCCAGCAGCTGCTGGCCGAGAACCACCTGCGCTGGGACTCGCTCGGGGAGTTCCTCGCGCTCGCCGTCTCGCTCGAGCTGCTGGCCGACAGGACCGACAACCCGCGCGCGACGGTGCTGGCGGCGGCACTCGACCGCGCGGTCGGCCGCGTGCTCGAGGAGAACCGCTCGCCGTCGCGGCGGACCGGCGAGCTCGACAACCGCGGCAGCCACTTCTACCTGACGCTCTACTGGGCGCAGGAGCTGGCCGCGCAGCAGGACGACCCCGAGCTGGCGGCCGCGCTCGCGCCGCTGGCGCAGCGGCTCGCGTCCGCCGAGCAGCAGATCGTCGCGGAGCTGGCCGCGGTCCAGGGTGCGCCCGCGGAGATCGGCGGCTACTACCACCCCGACCCGGCGCTGGCGGCGGCCGTGATGCGCCCGAGCGAGACGTTCAACGCCGCGCTCGAGGCGTTCGCCGATCCGCGCGCTGCCGCCGGCTTGTGAGCACGGCAGCAGCGCGGGCCTACGCGACCCGGCCCGCGCCGTAGATCGCCCGCGCGAGGCGGACGAGCAGCGGCAGCGGGTCGTCGACCATCTCCGAGGTGACCCGGTGCAGCTCGATGTCGTGGTCGCGGCAGTGGGCGTCCTTGCGGCGGTCGCGCTTGAACGCCCCTGGCCCCTGGTGCCATCGCCAGCTGTCGAGCTCGACGGCGACCTTGGCCGCGGGCCAGTAGAGGTCGAGGCTGAACGGCCCGATTGTCACGTTCCGCTCCGGGTCGGGGAGCCCGGCGCGGCGGATCTCCGCGAGCAGCCGCTCCTCCTCGACGCTCTTGGTGACGCCTCTGGCGCGGGCCGGGTCAAGCAGCGCCAGCAGGATCGGTCCGCCGGCGTGCCAGGGGTTGCGCGCGACCGTCTCGCGGATCTTCGTGGCGCTGAGCAGATGCCGGCCGAGCGCCTCGTCGAGCGCCCACTCGAGCTCCCTGCGCGTGAGCCGGTCGGCGACGTCCAGCATCGCGCGCGCCGGGGTCGTCATCGGCAGGCCGTGGCGCCGGGTGATGTCGTGCGGCGAGAGCCGAACCGTCCGGTGCACGCGAATGCCCGGCCGGGATCGTGCGTAGCGCGGCGCTCGGAGCATCACCTCCACCTCGGTTCGCGGCGGCTGCAGGAAGCCGGCGAGCGCGCCGGCGGAGAAATGGCTGAGCACCGCGGCCTCGATCGCCAGCAGCGCCTCGGTCTCGGCCGCCAGCTCCACGCGGACGTCGGGGCCGACCGCGTACACCCCTTGATGGCAGCGGCGGAGCTCCCCGCGGCGCACGCGCACGCGGATCATCTTCGGCGTGAACCCGATCGCCCCGAGCTGCGTGCGATTGACCCGCGCGCGCTGACGCGCGGCGACGCACAGCAATCGCTGATCCGGGGTCTCACCAGGGGCCAAAAAGTCGCGCCCTCCTACGAGTCTGACCCGGGCTGTGCAAACGCCGCCCTCAGAGGGCGCGATCTGCACACCCCGCTCCTGCGAGACGGGGGGTTTCGACGTTCTGGCCCTGGGATCGCGCCCCATCGTGCCGCAGCATGGCGCAGCAGCGGCGAGCTTGCCCGAATCGTTACAAAGTCGGTACAGATGCCAGCAGCCGCCCGAGCGTCGCCACCACTCGCTCGAGCGACGGCAGCGGCTGCTGCTCGCCGAGCATCTGGCGCTGCATCGCGCGGGTGAAGCAGGCGCCGATCAGCATCAGCGCGACCGACTCGGCGTCGAGCCCCGGGTCGAGGCGGCCGGCGGCCTGCTCGCCGGTCAGGTAGGCGCCGAGCAGCCGCACGCCCCGGTGCGGGCCGAGATCGTTCTCGACCATGTACGCGGCCAGCGCCCGGCGCAGCTCGGGGTCTGACTGGGCGGCGATCAGCACCGGCAGCGCGTGCTCGAAGAAGCTGTCGAGCGCGCTCGCGGCGCCCGCCAGCACCTCGCCGCGCTCGCGCGCGTCGTCGGGCGCTTCGGCGATCAGCCCGAGCGGCTCCATCCCGGCCTCGAACACCGCCCGCAGCAGCCTGAAGCGGTCGCTGAAGTGGTAGAAGACGCTCGCCTCCGACACGCCCGCGCGGGCCGCGACGCCGCGCGTCGTCAGCCGCCCGATGCCCAGCTCGCGCAGCAGCGCGAGCGTCGCCGCGAGGATCGCCTCGCGCTGCCCCGAGGGCGGGCGGCCGCGCCGGCGGTGCCTGGCGACCGCACCGCGGTGCGGATCGCGGTGGCGATCGTTCGGTCCGCCGTGAAGGGCCATGCCGACCAGGGTAGCCGAATTTCTGAGCCAACGCTCAGGATGTATGATATTCTGAGCGCGCACTCAAAATGTCACAGTCGAGGCCGCCGCTTCGTCTTTACGGGTACAGAGATCGACTCGGGAGGTACCGATGGCTCGCAAATGGTGGACCCTGATCGCCGTATGCACCGGCGTGTTCATGCTGCTGCTCGACATCACGATCGTGAACGTGGCGCTGCCGCAGATCGAGCGCGGCTTCCATTCCTCGCTGACCGATCTGCAGTGGATCATCGACGCGTACGCGCTGACGCTGGCGGCGCTGCTCTTGACCGCCGGCTCGATCGCCGACCTCGCCGGCCGCCGGCTCGTGTTCGCCGTCGGCGTGGTCGTGTTCACGCTCGGCTCGGCGCTGTGCGGCGCCGCGCCGAGCACCACCTTCCTGGCGGTCGCGCGCGCCTTCCAGGGGATCGGCGGCGCGATCATGTTCGCGACCGCGCTGGCGCTGCTCGCGCAGGCGTTCAAGCCCGCCGAGCGCGGCGTCGCGTTCGCGGTGTTCGGCGCGATCACGGGCATCGCGGTCGCGATCGGACCGGTGCTCGGCGGCGCGATCACGAGCGGGCTGTCGTGGCGCTGGATCTTCTTCGTCAACCTGCCGATCGGCGTGTTCGCGCTGGCGGTCACGCTGGCGCGGGTCGAGGAGTCGAAGCTCGCGCACGCGCCGCGGCCCGACTGGCTCGGGTTCGGGACCTTCAGCCTGGCGCTCGCCGGGCTCGTGTTCGGGCTGATCCGCAGCCAGGCGCAGGGATGGGGGTCGGCGCAGGTGATCGGACCGCTGGTCGCCGCCCCGGTGCTGCTCGCCGCGTTCCTGGCGATCGAGTCGCGCTCGCGCGAGCCGATGCTCGACCTGCGGCTGCTGCGAGTGCCGACGTTCGGCGGCGGCCTCGCCGCCGCGTGGGCGATCTCGGCCTCGATCTTCTCGCTGCTCACCTACCTGGTGATCTACGTCCAGAACCTGCTCGGCTACTCGGCCGTGCAGGCGGGCGTGCGGTTCCTGCCGCTGACCGGCGCGATCTTCCTGGTCGCGGGAGTCGCCGGGCGCCTGACGACGAAGGTGCCGATCCGCTTCCTGATCAGCAGCGGCTTCGTGCTCGTCGCCGCGGGCCTGTTGCTGATGCGCGGCCTCACGCCGAGCGAGGGCTGGACCCACTTCATCCCGGGCTTCATCCTCGCCGGCGCCGGCGCCGGGCTGATCAACGTGCCGCTCGCCTCGACCGCGGTCGGGGTCGTCACGCCGGAGCGTGCGGGGATGGCGTCGGGGATCAACTCGACGCTGCGCCAGGTCGGGATCGCGACCGGCGTCGCCGGGCTCGGGACGATCCTCACGACCCAGCTGCGAGACCACGTGATCTCCAGCCTCGCCGGCGGCCCGCTGGCGGCGCACTCCCACCAGCTGGCGACAGAGATCAGCTCGGGCGGCGTCGCCCACGCGATCGCGTCGGCCCCGCCGGCGCTGCGGGGGCTGGTCGCGGGCACCGCGCGCGCGAGCTATGTCAGCGGGCTCAACGACATTCTGCTGATCGGGGCGCTCGTCGCGGCGGCGGCGGCGTTGATCACGCTGGTCTCGATCCGCGGGCGCGACTTCGTGCACGCGACCGCGCCCGAGGGCGAGGGAGCGGCAGCGCAGATCGCGGTCGCCGCCTGACCCGTCCCCCGGAGCCGGGGGCGCCCGTCCACCGGCGGCGGGCGCCCGCCTGCGCCGAGGCCACCGTGGTGGCATCCTCTTCGTCTGCGATGGGTGCGACGAGGCAGGCTGAGCATCGAAGCAACTGGCCGTGGCTGTCGCTGATCCCGATCGGTCTCGGTGCCTGGGCGCCGATCTACGCCGGCATCCGCGCCCGGAGATGGAGCTGGATCCTGCTCGGAGTGCTGTGCTGCCTGGTCGTGATCGCCGGGTTCGTCGAGGCCAACGCCGGCAAGCACTCGGGAAGCCACGCGCTCGCCGGCGGGTTGCTCCTGTTCGGCTGGGTCGCGGCGATCGTGACGTCGTTCTCGATCCGGCCGGCGTACGACCGCCAGATGAGCTCGCCGTTGCTCGAGGCCTCCGAGGCCGCCCGCCAGCGGCTGGCCGAACGCCGCCAGGCGCTCGAGCTCGCCCGCCAGGACCCGTCGCTCGCCCGTGAGATGGGGATCGGCCGCCCCGACACGCCGGGTGCAGCCGCCGCCGGGCTCGTCGATGTCAACAACGCGTCGGTCGCCGCGCTCGAGCAGCTGCCGGGAGTCGACGACCAGCTCGCGACCAGGATCGTCGAGACTCGCGCGCAGGTCGGAGGCTTCTCCTCGCTCGAGGATCTCGGCGCCGCGCTCGACCTCGACGGCGACCTCGTCGAGGGGCTGCGCGAGAAGGTCGTGTTCCTGCCGCGCGAGCGACCGTCCGGACGCTGACGGGCTGAGACGCCCGCTTCCGTTCAGCCGACCGGTTTCATGCCGGCGAACGGGTTCTCGATCCGCACGCCCGCGTAGTCCTGCCCGTCGTTCAGGTCCTCGGACAGAACCAGCCTGCAGCCGAGCGCGCGGGCCGCTTCGACGATCGCCGCATCCCAGTAGGAGATGCCGAAGCGATCCCGTGTCGCCAATGCGGCGTGCATCAGCGATGCGGTGATGTCCTGGACCCGGAAGCGCAGGAACGACTCGACCAGCTTGACCGCCTGCGCGTGCGTGATCGCGTCCGCGCGGCTTGCGCGGGTCGACTGAACGTAGAACTCCTGGAGCACCTGCACCGACAGTGCCAGGTCGCGTCCGCTCAGGATCGCGCCGGCGCGCTCGCGCTTCGCCTGCTCCTCGTCGTTCCGCGAGATCGCGTACAGCAGGACGTTCGTGTCAACGAATCGCACGGCTGTGCAGCTCCTCGCGGCCGATCCGGTCGCCGGCGCGGAACCGCGCAATCTCCGCGGTGACCTCGTGCTGCTGCGCCTCGAGCCGCGTGAACTCGGCCTCGTCGGCCGTCAGCGAGCGCAGGTAGTCGGCGACGAGCGCGCTCACGGAGGTGGCGCGCTCGGCTGCCAGGATCCGGGCGGCTCGGTAGACGCCGTCCTCGACGGAGACCGTGATGTTCTTCACGGTCTCACGATATCACGGAAACCGTGAGAGCAGGACGGCACGTCGAGGCCCGCGGCCGGACAGCGCGTGCTAAGATGCTTGCCGGCAAGCAACTATCACGCGAGGAACGCAACCACGGTGCAGGCCGGCGCGACCACGATCATGGAGACGAACGAGGCGGGGATCGACACCGCTGGGCGGCTGCGGCGGGTCGTCGGCCGGCTGTCGCGACTGCTGCGCCCGACTGAGGCCGGGATCGCCGCCGGGCTGACGCCGGCGCGCGCCTCGATGCTCTTGAACGTCGACCGCCAAGGGCCGATGCGCGTGTCCGAGCTGGCCGCGCAGGAGGGGCTCAACCCGACGATGCTGTCGCGGATGATCGGCGACCTCGTCGCCGAGGGGCTGCTCGAGCGCAGCTGTGACCCCGACGATCGCCGCGCGGCCTGGGTCCAGATCACGACCGCCGGCGCGGCGCTCGCCGAGCGGATGCGCCATCAGCGCACCGAAGCCGTCACCGCCGCGCTCCAGGGACTCGACCGCAGGCAGGCGCGGCTGATCGAGCAGGCGCTGCCGGCGCTCGAAGCGCTCGTCGAGCAGCTCCAGGAGGCCCGCCCGTCGTGACCCGCCGGATTCGCAACGTGTCCCGCGCCACGTTCGCCGCGCTCGAGGTGCCGAACTACCGGCGCTACATGGTCGGCCAGTCGATCTCGCTGATCGGCACCTGGATGCAGATGACCGCGCAGTCGTGGCTCGTCCTGACGCTCACCCACTCGGCCACCGACCTCGGGCTGATCGTCGCGCTGCAGACGCTGCCCGTGCTCGTGCTCGGCCCCTACGGCGGCGTCATCGCCGACCGGGTGGACAAGCGGCGGCTGATGATCGCGCTGCAGGCCGCGATGGGCGTGCAGGCGCTGATCCTCGGCCTGCTGACCGTCGCCGGCGCCGAGCGCTTCTGGGAGATCGGCGTGCTGGCGGCGCTGCTCGGCTTCAACAACGCGTTCGAGAACCCGTCGCGCCAGTCGTTCATGCTGGAGCTGGTCGGTCCCGAGCACCTGCGCAACGCGGTCTCGCTCAACTCCACGACCGTCAACCTCGCGCGGCTCGTCGGCCCGGCGGTCGCCGGGATCCTGATCGCCGTCGTCGGCGAGGGTTGGTGCTTCCTGCTGAACGCCGCCTCGTTCGCCGCGGTGATCGCCTCGCTGAAGACGATGGACGCGACCGCCCTGCACCCCTCGCCGCCGCAGGCCCGCGCCCGCGGTCAGCTGCGCGAGGGGCTGCGGTACATCCGCGGCGTCCCCGAGCTGGCGGTCCCGCTGCTGATGATGGCGGCGGTCGGTTGCCTCACGTACGAGTTCCAGGTGTCGCTGCCGTACATGGCCTCGCGCGGCCTGCACGTCGGCTCGGCCGGGTTCGGCTTCATGACGGCGGCGATGGGACTCGGCGCGGTGATCGGCGGGCTCGTGGTCGCGACCCGCGGTCGCACCGGAACGGCGACGCTCGTGCTGTCGGCCTGCGGGTTCGGGGTCGCGGTCGGGCTCGCGGCGCTCGCTCCCGACCTGCCGCTCGAGCTGCTCGCGCTCGCGCTGACCGGCGCCGCCAGCATCTCGTTCATGGCGACCGGCAACTCGACGCTCCAGCTGGCCTCGGCGCCGGAGATGCGCGGGCGGGTGATGTCGCTGTGGTTCGTCGCCTTCCAGGGCTCGACGCCGATCGGCGGCCCGATCGTCGGCGCCGTGATGGCCGCCGCGGGGCCGCGGGCGGGGCTCGGGCTGGGCTCGCTCACGGCCTTCGCGGTCGCCGTGCTCGGCGCGATCACCGTCCGCTCGCAGTTGCGCCGCGGGGCGCTCGCGCACGCGGCCTAAAGGCCCGCGCCGAGGAGTTCGATAAGAAGCTCGCAAAGCGCGCGTAAAACGAGTCCAGAGGCCCTCAAGCAAGGGCCGCCGGTGGCCGATTCGCTGAAGTACTCGATGAAGCGGCTGCCCTTGTTCTGCGCCCTGCTCGCGCTCGTGCTCGCGCCGCTCGCGCTCGTCACGCAGACCTGGGAGGTCGCACTGGCCGGCGTGGCGGCCGCCGCGGTGCTCGTCGCCGTCGGCGCCCACCGCGAGCGGCGGCTCGCCCAGCGCGCCGTCGACCGCCTGGCCGACAGCGAGGGGGCGCTCGCCGAGGCGCAGCGCCTCGCCCACATCGGCAGCTTCGAGCTCGAGTTCGCCCCGCGGCGCACGAGCTGGTCGCTCGAGCTGCACCGGATCCTCGGCCGCGAGCCGGGAAGCTTCCGTCCGAGCTGGCGCATGTGGCAGGAGTGCGTGCACCCCGGCGACCGCGCGCGCGTCGTCGAGACGTTCGAGCGCGCCTACGCCGAGCGCAGCGCCGGCTCGCTGCTTCACCGGATCGTGCGTCCGGACGGGAACGTGCGGACCGTCGACGTCCGCTTTCAGTTCGAGGTGGACGCCCACGGGCGGCCGGTCCGCCTGCACGGCACCTGCCAGGACGTGACCGCGCTGACGCTCGCCGAGCAGCGCTTCCGGCGACTGTTCGAGGACGCCGCGCTGCCGACGGTCGTCGTCGACTGCGACGGGCGGATCGCGCTCTCGAACGCCCGCGCGCAGCGGCTGTTCGGCCTGATGCACGGCGAGCTCGCCGGCGCGGCGATCGACCAGCTGGTGCCGACCCCGGCCGGGTCCGACCCGTGGTGGCGGGCGCCCGCCCGCGACTGCGCCCAACCCGAGCTCGAGCTGTGGGGGCGCCGGCGCGACGGCAGCGAGTTCCCGGTGGAGGTGTCGCTGACCCCGCTGCAGACCGAGGACGGCGAGCTCGTCTCGGTCACGCTGCGCGACGTCACCGCCATCCGCCAGGCGGCCGAGACGCTCACCCACCAGGCCCGCCACGATCAGCTGACCGGGCTCCCGAACCGGTTGATGTTCCACGAGCGGCTCGAGCAGGCGCTCGCCCGCGCGCGCCGCTCGGGGCGGGCGCTCGGGGTCGTGTTCGTCGACCTCGACGACTTCAAGGAGGTCAACGACACCCGCGGGCACGACGCCGGCGATCTGCTGCTGAGCGCGCTGACCCCGCGGCTCTTGGCCGCCGTCCGCCACGGCGACACGGTCGCTCGGCTCGGCGGCGACGAGTTCGTCGTGCTGTGCGAGGAGCTCGACTCAGAGCAGGAGGCGATGGCGGTCGCCCAGCGGCTGGCCGACGCCGCCCGCGAGCCGGTCATGGTCGCCGGCCTCGAGCACTCGCTGTCCGCGAGCGCCGGCGTCGTGATGGTTCCCGACCCGGCCCAGGCGACCGCCGACGGCGTGCTGCGCGACGCCGACGCCGCGATGTACGCGGCCAAGGCAGGCGGCAAGGGGCGCGTCGCGGTGTTCGACGGCGAGCTGCGCGAGCGGCTGCTCGAACGCGTCGCGATCGAGCAGGGGCTGCGCGGAGCGGTCGCCCGCGGCGAGCTCGAGCTGCACTACCAGCCCGTCGTGCGGATCGACACCGGCACCGTGACCTCGGTCGAGGCGCTGCTGCGCTGGCACCACCCGGTCCGGGGCCTGATCGAACCGACCGAGTTCATCGCCATCGCCGAGAGCGCCGGCCTGGTCGCCGAGCTCGGCGAGTGGGCGCTGACCGAGGCGTGCCTGCAGGCGGCCGCCTGGCAGCTGCCGGTCTCGGTCAACGTCTCGGCGTACGAGCTGACCCGCGGCGGCCTGCGCGGCGCGGTCACGCGCGCGCTGCAGGCGTCCGGGCTCGAGCCGTCGCTGCTGTCGCTCGAGCTGACCGAGGCGGCGCTGCTCGAGAGCCCGGAGACGGCGCGCCGCGAGCTCGAGGGGATCAAGCGACTCGGCGTCGGCCTGATCGTCGACGACTTCGGCACCGGCTACTCGTCGCTGCAGATGCTGCGCCGGCTGGGAGTCGGCGCGCTCAAGCTCGACAGCTCGTTCGTCCAGGCGCTCGGCTCGGATCCCGATGCGCGCGCGATCGTCGCGGCGGTCGTCGGGGTCGCCCTGCCGCTCGGGGCACAGGTGATCGCCGAGGGCGTCGAGACGCGCGCCCAGGCCGACCGGCTGGCGCGCTACGGCTGCCTGCTCGGGCAGGGCTACCTGTTCGCGCGGCCGGCGCCGGCGGGCGTCGTGACCGACGCGATCCGCCACGGCTCGGCCGGATCGTCACCGAGCGCGAGCACCCAGCGCTCGACGAACTCGGTCACGCGGGCGGGATCGCCCGACAGCACCCTGGCGGTGTCGCGCTCCTCGATGTAGCGGCGGCCGCGCAGCCCGACGTCGAGCGTCATCGTCGGCGGCGTCGCGGCCGGGTCGAGCGCGACGATCGAGATCCGCTTCAGCTCGACCCCGCGGACGACCAGCCGGGTGGCGCCCGACGGGTCGCCGGGGTGCAGCAGCTCGCGGATCGCGTCGGTCGAGGCGAGCGCCCGCAGCGGCTCGTGCGAGCCGTCGATCGCCTGCATCCACGCGCGCACGGTGCGGCGCGCGGTCACCTCGAGCACGTCCGGTGCGAACCGGCCGTCGGCGAGCGACAGGTCGAGCGCGGCTGCGCGGGCGTCGGTCGCGATGTCGACATTGACCAGCTCGGCGGGGCTGACAGGCGCCGCGTCTGCCGCCGCCTGCTCGACGATCGCCTCGTCCTTCAGCTTCTCGGTGTCCGACCAGGCGGTCGGCACGAGCTTCTCGTTCAGCGCGTGCGCGCCCTCGGCGCCCTGCTCGACCTGACTGAGGATCCAGCGCTCGTCGCGGCGCTCGAGCGTCCAGTACTCGCGCAGGCGGACGGTCTCGGTGAA
>DAHUYL010000006.1 GCA_027315255.1 Solirubrobacterales bacterium
ATCGCCAGCTTGCCGACGTCGTGCAGCTCGGCCGCGCGCCGGACGCGCACGACCTCGGCGCGGCCGAGCCCGAGCACGCCGGCCAGCCGCTCGGCCAGGTCGGCGACCCCGTCGTTGTGTTCGCCGAGCTCGGTGTTGCGCTCGGCCAGCGCCCGCAGCAGCACCCCCTGGCTCTCGTTGGCGGCGTTCGCCCGCCGCCCGCCCTTGTGCTCGTACATGCGCGCGTCGGCGAGGATCATCGCGGTGTCCGCGTCCTGCGCCTCGCTCGGGACGTGAACGAGACCGTACGAGCAGCCGACGACGAAGCTCGATCCGCGCGCTTCGAGATACGAGGCGGCGCGCGCCGCCGCGTCGACGCCGCCGTCGGCCTCGGACACGACCACGCAGAACTCATCGCCGCCCATCCGGAACACCCCGGCCGCGGGCACGGCGGCGGACACCCGCGCCCCCAACCTGGCGAGCAGCGCGTCGCCCGCCTGATGCCCGAACGTGTCGTTGTAGTCCTTGAACCCGTCGAGGTCGTAGAACGCGACCACGCACGGCTCGATCTCCGCCGCGTCGAAGCGGGCCTCCAGCGCCAGCTCGAGCGCCCGCCGGTTCCCCAGGCCCGTCAGCGAGTCGGTGACCGCATCGAGGCGACTCGCCCTCAGCATCCGCAGGTTGTCGGCGAACGTCAGCGCCAGCCGGACGATCACCGTCAGCAGGCAGAGGCTCGCGAGCAGGTGCGCGACGAACACCAGGCGGACGTAGTAGTCGTAGAACTCGAGCCCGAGGCTGGCGAGCCCCGCGAGCGCCGGCACGGCGAACACCCCCCACCCGTGACGTCGGACTCCGACGCGCTGCAGCGCCGGCCGCCAGGCGGCGAACGCGACGAT
Source organism: Solirubrobacterales bacterium (assembly GCA_027315255.1). Taxonomy (GTDB): domain Bacteria; phylum Actinomycetota; class Thermoleophilia; order Solirubrobacterales; family Solirubrobacteraceae; genus Palsa-465. The sequence continues at coordinate 876 of DAHUYL010000006.1, forward strand.
CGCCAGCCCGCCAGGCCAGCCGACGTCGAGCAGTCCGTTGGCGACGTAGGTGCCCTGCGCCGATTGGACGAGGTAGATCGAGTCGGCGACCGCGAACACGCCGAAGCCGACCGTCAGCATCAGCCATTCGCCGCGGAGCTTCCAGCCGCTCAGCGAGAACAGTCCCATCAGAATCGCGAACAGCAGCAGGTCGGCGAGCGGATACGCAAGGTTCGTGGCCACGGCCAGCGGCGCCCCGTGCGTGTTCGACAGCACCGGGCGGAACACGAACGTCGCGCCGATCGCGCCGACGGCGAGCGCGCCGATCGCGCCGTCGAGCCACACTCCGGCCGGCAGCCGGCGCATCCGCGCGCGCAGCAGCAGCCCGATCCCGATGTAGACCGCCGGGTAGTAGGCCAGGTACAGCCCGTCAGCCGGAGACGGGGTGGGCACGTTGTTCGCGTTGGCGCCGTACACGAGCGCCCAGTACAGGTCGCCGCCGGCGAGCAGCGCGAGGCCGAGCGTGATCGCCGCCCACGCGCCGCGGTCTCGCCGGCGAGCGATCACCCGCGCTCCGCACAGCGCGACCCCGGCCCACTCGATCGCGTAGTACAGCCAGTCCCACCACGAGGCCGGCGGGAACGGCGGCCACGCGACCCCGAGCGCATTGTGGACGGTGAGCAGTGCGAGCCCGGCGACGATCGCACCCACGCCCAACCTGGCAGCGCGGGGCATGCCGTACTGCTTACGCTCCATAACCCGGACTATCGGCGCGATCCCGACAGGCTTGACTCCCCCGTCTCAGCCATCTCGCCGAGCGACCCCGACAGCGTCGCGATCACCGCCAGCAGCGCCGTCCAGCCCGCGAGCGCCAGCACCGTCACGCTCACGCCGGCGCTCGACACGAGCACCCCGACGAGCAGCGGCCCGGCCCAGCCGGCCGAGAACGAGACGAGCGTGCTGGCCGCCTGCACGCGGCCCTGGAGCGCGTCGGGCGCCAGCCCGACGCGGATGCTGACGATCATCGAGTTGGTCACCGGGGTGATCAGCTCCGCGACCGCCACGAGCCCGCCCAGCAGCAGCGCGTTGTGCGCGATCAGCAGCCACGGCACGGCCGCCGCGAGCATCCAACTCTCGCCGACGACGGCCATCCGCGGCGTCAGCCGTCGCGCCAGTCGCGGCGCCAGCAGCGCCCCGGCGAACCCGCCGCCCGCCGCGATTCCGAGCATCAGCCCGACGAGCGACGCCGACGCCCCGTGGCGGCGGGCGATCAGCACCACGAGCAGGTAGAGGCCGGTGTAGACGGGGTTCGAGGCGGCGAACAGCAGCATGCAGAAGCGCAGCAGCCGCCGGCGCCACAGCCATCGCAGCCCCTCGAGCACGTCGTGGGGAGCCGGCTCGCCGTCGCGCACGCGGCGGCCGCCGCGGATCAGCGACAGGCTCAGCGCGGCGACCAGGTAGGAGCACGCGTCGGCGACGAACGGGACCGCGCGCGCGATCCCGAATAGCAGCCCGCCGAGCGGCGGCCCCGCCACCTGCGCGCCGAACAGCCGCGCCTCGTTGCGCGCGACCGCCTCGCGCAGCTGCCCCGGCGCCACCAGCCGCGGCACCAGCCCGCGCTCGCTGACGTACCCCATCACGAACACGGCACCGTCGAGGAACGCGACTGCCGCGATCACGGGCCACGCCATCCGCCCCGACCCGGCCGCCAGCGCGACCGGGACCGCCGTCAACGCGACCGCGCCCGCCAGCGCCGTCGCGATCATCAGGCGGCGGCGGTCGAGCCGGTCGGCGAGCACGCCGGCCGGCAGCGCCAGCAGCACGATCGGCAACGTCCGGGCGAAGCCGACGAGCCCGGCGAGCGCGGCCGAGCGGGTCAGCTCGAGCACGAGCAGCGGGTAGGCGACGAGCGACAGCTGCGAGCCGACCGCCGAGGTCCCCTGCCCGGTCCACAGCAGCACGAAGTCACGGTTGCGGCGCAGCGGCCGCGGCGCCTCGCTCACTCGCGCAGGGCGCGCGCAAGCGCTTCGGCGCCGTCGCCGAGCACCAGCGGGCCGTGGGCGACGAGCACATGCTCGACCGGCAGGTCGAGCAGCTCCCGCAGCGTCGGCCGCAGCCCCGCCCGCCCGCCGTCGCGCGTCAGCCCCGAGTCGGGGCACATGCCGAGCGCGCCGTCCTCGTCACGGAGCAGCACGTCGCCCGCCAGCAGCGCCCGCTGCGCACCCGACCACAGCACGAGCTCGTCGTCGCGCCCGACCGCCAGCGCCAGCACGTCGCCCGGCAGCGGCTTGCCGGATTCCGCGACACGATCGAACCTCGGCGCATCGAGTCCGGCGGGCGCGGGCCGCGCCCACAGATCCGTCGCGTAGCGCTCGGCGACCTGCGCGGCCGAGCGCTGGTGCCAGTGGCAGGTGCGCACGACCCCGGCGCAGCCGCCGCAGTGGGCGATCAGCTCGTCGAGCTCGCCCGGCTCGTCGAGCAGCGGATCGACGAGCAGCAGGCCGCGTTCGGTCTGGATCGCCCACCATGCGACCTCGGGCTCCCAGTCCTCGCCCTCCTCCCAGTCGGGGTGGATCGCGGTGAACCGCCACAGGCCGGCGAGGATCTCCGCTCGAGCCGCCATGCCGGCGACTGTAGCGCCCGGCACGCGGCCGGCGGCGCTCACAGCAGGGGCCAGCTGGCGCGACTCGGCTCGATGTCCGCCAGCGCGGGCACTTCCGCTTCGGGCAGCGCCAGTGCCAGGTAGTGCGAGCGCAGGGCCTGCTTGCGTTCCGGGCTGCCGGCCTCCCGCTGCGCTTCGAGCGTGGCTTCGATCCGTTGCCTGGCGACGACGAGCAGTGACACCGCCCCGATCGCGAGCAGCGCGATCATGATCGCGAACAGGGCCGCGGGCAGTGAGCCCCCGCGTCGGATCTCGTTGAGGACGAGCGCGACCGTCACGAGCTCGCCGAGGACCGCCCACAGCGTCAGCGCGGTCGCGACCAGGAAGCCCCATACGCGACCCTGGTACTGGGGCTCCTGCACGACCGATCCGGCCCGGTGCACGGGCGTGGGCTGCTGCGTGGCGGTGTAGATGAGCGGCCCGGCGATGATCATCACCCCGAACATCAGGTTCAGCCCGGCGTAGGTGTCGGCCGGCACGAGCGTCGAGGTGGGCAGCAGGCTCGCCGACAGGATCGTCCCGAGCAGCGAGCTGAACACCGTCAACGACGAGCCGAAGCTCGCCGAGAAGTCCCAGTTCGCCGGGCCGAGATGGTCGCTCGGCCCGACGTTGCCGCGGGCCTCGGGCCACACGAAGGCCACCAGCACGACCGCCAGCACCAGCGGCGCGATCACCGTCGCCCAGATCCACCACGGTGTGCCGTGGTGCGCGAGCAGCAGGTTCAGGGTGGCCTGGGTCGGGCCTTGTCCTGGCAGCAGCCGCATCTCAAGCGGACCCTATCTCGTCACGGCGCTCGCCGTGATCGTCCCGCCCTCCACGCAGCCGCGTGCGTTCCGGCAGCTTCCAGGGAGTCTGGGTGGCGTCCGCGCCGTTCGCAACCATGCCCGGCTCGTGCCCGATCCCGCGACCTCGTCAACCGTGCTCGATCCCGCCCGTCGACGCCGGCCCGCATCCTCCGATCGCGACTCGGCGCGCCCGCTGCGTGCCTGGCAGGACCGCGCGCTGGCCGTGCTCGAAGGCTGGCGCGACGGGTCGTTCCTGATCTCGGCGGCGCCCGGGGCGGGGAAGACCCGCCCCGCGCTCGAGCTGGCGCGTCGCGAGCTGCACCGCCGCGCCGCCGACACCGTCGTGATCGCCTGCCCGACGGCGCCGCTGACGCGCCAGTGGGCCCGCGCCGCCCACGAGCTGGGGCTCGAGCTGGCGCCCGACGCGCCGTCGCCGCGCCCGCCGGCCGGCTTCCACGGGGTGGCGGTCACGTACGCGCGGATCGCTCGCTCGCCGCGGCGCTGGGCGGCCGCCACGCGCGCCGGCACGCTGATCGTCGCCGACGAGGCCCACCACCTCGGCGAGGAGCTGACCTGGGGCGAGTCGTTCCGGACGGCGTTCGCGCAGGCGCAGCGCTGGCTGCTGCTGTCGGGGACGCCGTTCCGCTCGGACGCGACTCCGATCCCCGGCGTCAGCTACGACGCCGACGGCCTCGCCGAGCCCGACGTCGCCTACACCTACGCCGATGCTGTCCGCGACGGCGTCTGCCGGCCGGTCGCGTTCGTCGCCTACGACGGCACGCTGTCGTGGCGCAGCGGCGAGGACGTGATCGAGTCGAGTTTCGAGACGGTTCTGTCGAGCCGCGAGGCGAGCCGCCGCTACCGGACCGCGATCTCGACCGACCTGCCGGACGGGCTGCCGCGGATCCTGCGCGAGGCCGACGCGAAGCTGCGTGAGGTCCGGGCCGGCGGTCACCCGGACGCGGGTGGGCTCGTCGTCTGCGCCGACTCCGAGCACGCCCGGCGGATCGCGGCGCTGCTGCGCGAGGTCACCGGCAGGGCGCCCGTCGTCGTCCTGCACGCGGAGGCGCGCGCCGCCGCCAAGCTGCAGGCGTTCACGCATTCGCGGGACGCGTGGATCGTCGCCGTCAACATGGTCTCCGAGGGCGTCGACATCCCGCGGCTGCGGGTCGGCGTGTACGCGACCGCCGCCAAGACGCCGCTCGTCTTCCGCCAGATCGTCGGGCGGTTCGTGCGGACCGAACACCCGCCCGCCCGCCGGCCCGCGCCGAGCTGGTTGTACGTCCCCGCCGACCCGGTCCTGCGCGACCACGCGGCGACCGTCGAGCACGAGCTGCGCGGGGCGTTGCGCCGACGCGGCGACGGCGACGGCGCCGAGCTCGAGCGCACCGAGCGGCGCCTGACCGAGCGCGGCGACGCGCTCGACTTCGAGCCGCTCGTCGCGGATGTCGCACCGCAGATGACGCTGTTCGGCCCGCCGGCGCCCGCCACACCGGCGCGCGATGCCCGCGCGTCGATCGCCCCGCCGCCCGATCCGACGCCGCCGCCGGCCGGTCGCGCCGCGATCCCGGCGTTCGAGCGCCGCGCCCGCCTGCGCAGCGAGCGTCACCGGCTCGTCTCCGACCTCAGCCGGCGCGAGGGTTGCAGCCATCGCGAGGTCAACGCGTGGGTCAACCGCGCCGTGGGCATCGCCAGGGTGGAGGACGCGACGCTGGCCGATCTCGAGCGCGCTGTGGCGTTGCTCGAGCGACGACTGTCGACGGCGCGCTGACCCCGGACGCGGGCCTCCCCACCATCGGCCGCCCACCGTCACAACCCATCTGGGATCGGACGATCAGTTGTGCCCACAACCATCTGCTAGCGTTGGAGTCACATGGAGCTCGGACTGGCGACCTTCGCCGACCTGTCATCGGGAGTCTCTCCCGAGCAGCGGATGCGCGACCTGCTCGAGGAGGCGCAGCTCGCCGATGAGCTCGGGCTCGACGTCGGAGCCGTGGCGCACCGGGATGCGATGCGCTCGATCGAGCTGTTCGGGACCGAAGTCGCGCCGCGCGTGCGCGAGGAGCTTGCGCGCCGCGACACTGCAACCCAAACACCGGAGGTGATCGCATGAAGGTCGGGCGTCTACTGCTGAGGGCCGCCGTCGGCGGCTTCTTCATCGGCCACGGGACCCAGAAGCTGTTCGGATGGTTCGGCGGCCACGGGCTCGAGGCGACGGGACAGGCGTTTGAAGGGATGGGGATCAGGCCCGGTCACGTCCACGCGACCGCCGCCGGCGTCGCCGAGACCGCCGGCGGCGCCGGCATGCTGCTCGGCTTCCAGACGCCGCTGGCGGCGTCCGCGATCGTCTCGGTGATGCTGACCGCGATCAACCGCGTTCACCTGAAGAACGGGCCGTGGGCGACGAATGGCGGCTACGAGTACAACGCGGTGCTGATCGCGGCGGCCCTGGCGCTTGCCGAGGCCGGCCCCGGGCCGGTGTCGCTCGACCGCCTGTTCGGCACCGAGCGCCGGGGGGACCGCTGGGCGCTCACGGCGCTCGCGCTGGGAGCAGCCGGAGCGGTCGGAGCGCACCTGTACGCGGAGTCCCAGCCGGCCGTGCCCGAGCCTCCGACGAGCGCCGAGGTCTCCGAGAACGGCGCCGCCGCGTCCGATTCCGCGGAGGTCAGCTCGGCTTCACAGTGATGACCGCGTGCATCCCGAGCTCGAGGTGCCCGGGCATCGCGCAGTAGAGCTCGTAGCGTCCCGGCCGCAGGTGCCACACGGCCGTGCTGATCCGCCCGGACAGGGTGACCGGCGCGGCAGCGTCGATCGGCCCGACCATCGCGCCCTGCGCGTTCACCCGGCGGACCCGCAGGTCGTGGGCATCCTGGCCGCGGTTCCACAGCTCGACGTCGATCGTCCCGGCCGGCACGCTCGTGGCCGACGGCCACAGCGACCACTCCTGCGC
>DAHUYL010000100.1 GCA_027315255.1 Solirubrobacterales bacterium
GCGATCGCGCGAGGTCGCCGCGCTCGCGCTCGACGGCCTGGCGGACGGTCACCGGGCTGCGCTGCTCTCTGCGGTGCTCGAATGCGCGCTCGAGCAGGTGCTCGGATGAGGGTCTCGATCGAGCTCAACGGCCGGGCGTACGAACGCGACGTCGAGCCGCGCACGCTCCTGTCGGACTTCATCCGCCACGATGCCGGGCTGACCGGAACGCACGTCGGCTGCGAGCACGGCGTCTGCGGGGCGTGCACGGTCGAGCTCGACGGCGAGCCGGTCAGGTCCTGCCTGATGCTCGCCGTTCAGGCCGACGGTCACGCCGTGGTCACGGTAGAGGGGCTCGCCCCGGACGGCGGGCCACTGAGCGCGCTGCAGCGCGCGTTCACCGAACACCACGCGCTGCAGTGCGGCTTCTGCACCGCGGGCTTCCTGATCTCGGCGCGCTGCCTGCTGCGCGAGCATCCGCAACTGACGGAGGCCGAGGTGCGCGAGGGGCTCGCCGGCAACCTCTGCCGCTGCACCGGCTATCAGCCGATCATCGAGGCCGTGCTCGCGGTCAGGGACGGTCGGATCGGCTGACCGCAACCACGGGCGGCGACGGACGGATCCGCTGACCGCAGGACGCCGCGGGGCCGCTCGTGTCAGCCGAGCGCGGGCGCGCGCGGCGTCGCCTCGCAGGCGCCGGCGTCGAGCTCGGTGTTGCGGTTGGACTCCCGGTCGCGGCCGAGCGGGAGGCTTCCGCCGGCCGTGTAGTACGGCTTGCCGGCGACGATCAGGTCCTCGGCCGGGAACCGGGTGATCACCTCGCACCCGGTCGCGGTGACGACCAGCTGCTCCTCGATCCGCGCCGCCGACCAGCCGTCGGATGCCGGCCAGAACGTCTCGAGCGCGAACACCATCCCCTCGCGGATCTCCTCCGGATGCTCCAGCGACACGAGCCGGCTGAAGATCGGCTTCTCCCAGATCGACAGCCCGACCCCGTGTCCGAACTGGAGCGCGAACGCCGCCTCCTCGTCCGGGAACCCGAACTCCTGCGCCCTCGGCCAGACCGACACGACCTCGGCCGTCGTGGCCCCCGGCCGGATCAGCGCGATCGCGGCGTCGAGGTAGTAGCGGCAGCGCTTGTAGGCGTCGATCAGCGGCCGCGAGGCGCTCGCCACCGCGAACGTCCGGTAGTAGCAGGTGCGGTAGCCCATGTAGCTGTGCAGGATGTCGAAGTACGCCGGGTCGCCCGGACGCAGCGCGCGGTCGGTGAACACGTGCGGGTGCGGGCTGCAGCGCTCCCCCGAGATCGCGTTGACCCCCTCGACGAACTCCGAGCCCATCTCGTACAGGACCTTGTTGACGAGCGCGACGCAGTCGTTCTCGCGAAACCCGGGGCGCAGCGCCCGGTACAGCTCCTCGTAGGCGGCGTCGACCATCCCGCAGGCCATGTTCAGCAGCGTGATCTCGTCGCGGGTCTTGATCACCCGCGCCTCCTGCATCAGCTGCTGGCCGTCGACCACCTCGATCCCCTCGCGCTGCAGCGCGAACAGCACCGGCGGCTCGATCGCGTCGATCCCGATCGGCTCCTTGTGAAGGCCCCGCTGCTCGAGCTCGACCTTGATCTTGCGGGCGACGTCCTCGGCGCGCCCCGAGTGCGGCGACATCGCCCCGCGCATCGTCGAGATCCCGGCCCGCGAGCGCCCGTCGCCGAGCCACGGGTTGTACAGCTGATGGTGGCGCGCCGCCGAGCCGAAGTCCCACATGATCGGCTGCTCGCCCCGCGGCAACAGGCAGAACCGGTTCAGCTTGTCCGCCGCCCACGTGCCGATGTGCGTCGCCGTGATGTAGCGGATGTTGCTCATGTCGAAGCACAGCAGCGCCCCCAGCTCCGATCCGGCCAGCATCTCCGAGATCCGCGCCAGACGCTCGTCGCGCAGACGGTCGTGGCGAACCCGCTCCTCCCAGTCGACGCTCATCAGCCCGTAGCTGTGCGCGCCCCTCGCCGGGGGCATGCCCGCAGTCGACGCCCCCGCGCCGGATGCGCTGCTCCCATCCGTGGCGGTCCCGTGTGGTCCGCTGCTGTCCGTCGCCATGGCTGCCGCCTCCACTCCCTCGGTGCAAACGTTTGCAGGAACTATACCCCGGCGCCGGCGAACGAGCCGCTCGCGACGATGCTGGGCGGGCCCCCGCCGGCGCACCACCTCGCGACCCCGGTCCGCTCAGATCTTCGGAAGCCCGACTTGAGCCATCGGCAGAGCGAGCGCAGGGTTTTCCGCACAGCTCGTAGTGGTTATCACGGTTCAGCGCCAGGTCGGTGCACCGATAAACAGAGGTGGCGTGTGGTGGAGATGGCGAGCGTGACGAGGATGGGAAGCGTGCGGAGCAGCCGGCTCGGACGAGTGACCGGGCTGGCGCCACTGCTGGTTGGCGCTCTGCTGTCGCTGGCGGCCTTTGGCGCGATCGCTCTGCTCGTGGCGAACGCAAACGACTCTCGGAACGCCAAGGATCGCCTGGACGAGGTCACGGTCGCGTTCAACAACCTGCAGGGCCTGCCGTGGGAGGTGATTACGCCGGGTGGGGGCACGGCTGCAGAGGTCCGGGTCGAGATCGCAGCAAACGAACGCGAGATCAGCATTGGGCTCGCGCGGCTTCACCGCGACTCGCCGGTTGCGCCGCTGAGGGGAATCGACCGGCTCGTCGCTCGGAACTTCGGCATGCAGGCCCTGATCCTGACGCTGCTGGCTCGCGGTCAGGTCAGCCGCACCGGGCCGCTCGGGGCGGTCGCCTACCGGTCACACGCCGAGGTGATCGGCGCGTTCACGCGCGCCAGCGAGGCCTATGACGCGCAGGCCGCCGAAGCGGTCACGATCGCGACGGTCGGCTCGGGCATCGCCGTGCTGGTGATGCTGTCGGCATTCGGCTTCTTCCACTGGCGCTCGGTTCGAAGCCGCGCGCGGGCGGCTGCGCTGACGGCGGCGCTGCAGGAGAGCGAGGCACATCTCGCCCGGGCGCAGGAGATCGCGGAGGTCGGCAGCTGGGAATGGCGCGTGCTCGATGGACGGGTGCACCTCAACTGGTCGGCGCAGCAGAGCCGCATGCACGGCTGGAACAAGCCCCGGCCGCCGCGCACGCTCGAGGACGTGATCCCGCTGGTTGATCCCGACGACGTGCCGCGGCTACGCGAAGCACTCCGAAACGGGTTTCGCGACGGCGAGCAGGTCGAGATCGAGTACCGCGCAGCGGGCCGACTCATCCACCTGCAGGGCGGCGCCATCCGAGGCGCCCGCGGGGAGCCTGTCGGAATGATCGGCACCTGTCAGGACGTGACCGAGCGCTTCCGCCGTGCGGAGGCAGAGCGCGCCAACCGCGCCAAGGACGAGTTCCTCTCGCGGACCAGCCACGAACTGCGCACCCCGCTCAACGCGATCCTCGGATTCGCGCAGCTGCTCGAACACGGGGGAAGCCTCGACGACCACGACCTGACCAGCGTCCGGTACATCCGCGCCGCCGGCACGCAGCTGCTCGATCTGATCAACGAGATGCTGGACATCTCCCGGATCGAATCCGGCTCGCTGCGGCTCTCGCCCGAACCGGTCCAGCTTCGGGGCGTGATCGGCGAGGCGGTCGACCTCCTCACGCCCCTGGCCGCCGACCGCAACGTCGCGATCGTGATTCGCGTCGACGACGAGTTGTTTGCACGCGCCGACATGCAGCGCCTCAAGCAGGTCCTCCTCAACCTCCTCTCGAACGCGATCAAGTACAACCACGAGGGGGGGCAGGTGAGCATCGCCGCCTCGGCGGCGGGCGATCAGCGGGTCCGGATCGAGGTCACCGACAACGGGCCGGGAATCGACGCGCTGCTGCTCGAGAAGTTGTTTCTGCCGTTCGAGCGGCTCGGTGCGGAGGGAACGTCGGTCGAGGGCACCGGGCTGGGGCTGGCGGTCTCGAAAGGGATCGTCGAGGCGATGGACGGCACGATCGGCGTTCACAGCCGACCCGGTCACGGCTCCAGGTTCACGGTTGAGCTCGTGGCCGCCAAACCAGCCCTCGTCGCTCAACCCCTGGCAGCGATCACCCCTCTGGGGATCAGCCAGCCGAGCCGGCGCTCCGTCGTCTATATCGAGGACAACGCGTCCAACCGGATGCTGGTGGAGCACATCTTCCGCGCCCGGCGGGACATTGGCCTCCGGCTCGCGGCCGACGGCGAGAGCGGGCTCCGAATGATCCGCGAGGGCTGTCCGGATGTCGTGCTGCTCGACCTGAACCTTGCTGATATCCACGGCGAGGAGATCCTCAGGCAGCTGAAGGCCGACCCGGCGACCAGAAAGGTGCCGATCATCATCGTCACCGCTGATGCGAGCGACGGCCAGCGAGAGCGCGTGCTCGCGCTGGGGGCACGCCACTACCTGACCAAGCCGCTCGAGATCCCAGAGCTCCTACGCGTGATCGACGATGTGCTGTCCGACGGCACGGAGCAGGCCGCGTGATCGGCTCGCTGACCGAGCTGCGCCTGCTGATCGTCGACGACAACGAGGCGAACGTCGCCCTGATCGAACGGGTGCTCTCCCAGGCCGGCTACACAGGGGTGCTGAGCACCGACGATGCGGCTTCCGTGACGGGACTGTGCGACGCCTACCGCCCCGATCTCGTGGTCCTCGATCTGCACATGCCGGGCATGACGGGGTTCGACGTGCTCGGCCGGCTGGGCGAGCGGCTCCAGGAGCCCGACAGCCTGCCGGTGCTCGTGCTCACTGCCGACTCCACGCCCGACGCCCGCCGACGCGCGCTCTCGCTGGGAGCGCGTGACTTCGTCACGAAGCCGATCGACCAGCTCGAGTTCCTGCTGCGCATCCGCAACCTGCTGAGCGCCCGGCAACTGCAGCTCGCGCTCAAGGTCCGCAACGACGAACTCGACGAGCTCGTCCGCGTTCGCACGCTCGAGGTCGAGCAGGCGCGCCTGGAGAGCCTTGCCGTCCTGGCGACCGTCGCGGAATATCACGACTACACCACGCACCACCACACCCAACGCGTAGGGGCAACAGCGGCGCAGATCGCCGAGCTTCTCGGCCTTCCGGCGCAGTTCATCGACCTGATCCGGCAGGCGGCACCGTTGCACGACGTCGGCAAGGTCGGGATCCCCGACGGCATCCTGCTCAAGCAGGGCAAGCTGGACGATCACGAGCGGGCAGTCGTCATGCGCCACGTCGAGATCGGCGCGAAGATCCTCGAACCGGCGCGTTCCCCCGTGCTCCGGGCCGCAGCCGAGATCGCGCGCACCCACCACGAGCGATGGGACGGCACGGGCTATCTGCTCGGTCTGGCAGGCGAGGGAATCCCGTTGGCGGGGCGGATCACAGCGGTGGCCGACGTGTTCGACGCGCTCACCCACGAACGACCCTACAAGCGAGCCTGGCCTGTTCACGACGCGCTGCGTGAGATCGCCTCCCAGGCAGGACGCCAGTTCGACCCGACCGTCGTGGAGGCCTTCCTCCAGATCAAGCCGCGGAAGCTGACGGACCCGCCGCTCGAGCCAGAGACCGCCGCGGCCTGACCGTTGCCGCCTGCGACCCGCGCGCGACGCGGAGCAGGCGGCGGACACGGGCGGTGGGTTGACCCGCCGGAGCCAATCGAGTAGATTGGTTGCAAACGTTTGCAACGGAGGAGGGGAACGCGATGGGTGCCGACGGCGAGCTGCGACTTGGTTGGATCGGCGTCGGCCGGATGGGCCAGGCCCTTGCCGCCCGGCTGCTCGACGCAGGTCACGACCTTGCGCTGTACAACCGCACGCGCGCGAAGTCCGAGCCGCTCGCGGCCCGCGGGGCCACCGTCGCCGACTCGCTCGCCGACCTGGCCGACCGCGACATCGTGTTCACGATGGTCGGCGACTCGGCCGACTTCGAGGAGGTCGTGTGCGGTGACGGCGGCCTCCTGTCCCGCCGTGACGTCGCGCCCCGGATGATCGTCGACGCGACCACGATCTCGCCGACGGTCGCGGCCGCGGTCCGCGCCGCCGCCGCGGAGCGAGGCACCGCAGTGCTGGCCGCGCCCGTCAGCGGCAATCCGAAGGTTGCCGCCAGCGGGCGGCTGACGATCGTCGTGTCGGGACCGCGGGACGCGTGGGAGCTCGCGCAGCCGGTGCTCGAATCACTCGGGCGCAGCGTCAGCTACGTCGGCGAGGGCGACCGCGCCCGCCTCGTCAAGATCTGCCACAACCTGATGCTGGGCATCGTCGCCCAGTGCATGGCCGAGATCACCGTGCTGGCGGAGAAGGGCGGGATCACGCGAGCCGACTTCCTCGCGTTCCTGAACGACAGCGTGATGGGCTCGACGTTCACCCGCTACAAGTCCCCGGCCTACGTCAATCTCGAGTTCGAGCCGACGTTCACGCCGGCGCTGCTGCTGAAGGACTTCCGGCTCGGCCTCGACGCTGCTCGCGAGCATTCGGTCCCGATGCCGCTCGCCGCCGCGACCGAGCAGATCGTGCAGACGCTCCTGGGCGTGTGCGGCAACGAGGTGGACTTCGCAGCGCTGCTGAAGCTGACAGCAGACGCCTCGGGCCTCGAGCTCGCCTCCGAGGACGTCGAGGTCGACAGCGGCCTGCGCCCAGCGCCGGTGTGACGCCTGGCGCAGCGTCCCCGTCCTGAGTGTCCAGCAGCTCCCCGTCCTGAGCAGCCAGGGAAGGTGCGGCGGCCTCCCAGCGTGGACGACCTACCGCGAGCGCACCCGGTCGCTGGATGGCGACGCCTACGAATACGTCGAGCTCGAATCGTGGGCGATGCTCCAGAGCGAGCTGCGCCGGCTCGAGCGGCGGCGGCAGCTGATTCACGACTCGCAGACCTGAACCGGTCGCCTGTTCGACCGTTAGATCAGGTCCGTACGCATCAGTGTCTTCGACGGGCCCTTGGTGGCGCTATGTCAGCTGGAGCGCTCGTCGCCCATGGCCGCGGGTGCGGGCGGCGCGGGGACAGGTCCGTCACCCCACGCACGACCCGAGCTGAGGCGCCGCACGTCGTCGCAGGGTCCGGGCGGGCCCGGAGGCTCGCTCAGCTCGCGTCGCCCCGATGGGGAACGGCCGTCCCGTCAGCGGCAGCCGAGGGACGCAGACGGGCGCGGCGCGCGGCGGGGTGGCGTGCCGCGATGCGGTGCGATGCGGGCGCTTGGCGGCGTCGAACGAGCCCGGCGCGCTCGCGACGCCGGCTCGCGGGCGACGTCGACGAGCACGCCCCCGGCCGCCGAGCAGCACAACCGCGCCAGCACCGGCCCCGCGACCACACCCCGCGCACCCACGCCCCCATACGCAGCCGATCCGCACCACGCCAACCACAAACCACGATGCTGTCGCGCTTATGCCCTCCTCGACGGGAGCCTCCCGACCCACGCGACCCTGCGACACCATGCGACTCCCCCAGACCCCGTGCGACTCCCCAGACGCCGCGCGACTCGCCCACCATCACCGAACCCCGGCGCCCTGCAGACTCGCACCCTGGGCGAGCGCGGCCGAGCTCGCCACCGCGTCGCAGACCGCCCGACGATCGCGATCAACTCGACAAGGCACTGTCAGCTAC
>DAHUYL010000061.1 GCA_027315255.1 Solirubrobacterales bacterium
AGGCGAGCCGCAGGTCGTCGAGAAACAGCGCCTGGCGCCCGAGCAGCGAGAGCACGCCCTGATGCACCTCGACGTAGCGCCCGTCGATCCGGCTGTCGTCGGCCGCGACCATCCCGGCGAGCTCGACGTCCTGGTAGTTGATCGCCTCGAGCGCGCGGTCCAGCTGCCCGACGACGAGGTCGAGGCCGCCGAGCGCCTGCGCCTCGAGCTCTCTGAGGTCATCGCGGAAGCGCTGGCGCAGTTCGTGACTCATCGGGTCAGCGAACCGTATCGGGCAGCGCGATCAGTCGGGCGCACGCTCGGCCGCCAGGCGGTAGCCGAACCCGAAGTGGGTGTGGATGAACCGCCACGCGGGCAGCGCGTGCTCGAGCTTGACGCGCAGCTTGCGAACGTACACGTCGACCGACCGGTCGCCGGGGCGCATCTCCCGGTCCCACACGAGCGCGAACAGCTCCTCGCGCGAGACGATCCGGTCGAGGCGGCGCGCCAGCTCGGTCAGCAGCCGCAGCTCGCGGATCGACAGCGTCAGCGTCCGGCCGTCCGCGCGCGCGAGATGCTCGGCCGGCACGATCTCGAGCGGACCCACTGACAGGATCTCGTCCGGCGGCGCGGTCGCAGACATCCGCCGATGCTCGTTCGCCGCTGCGCGTCGCGCGTTACGCACACGTGAAGACCGTGTGAACGACCTGTGATCAAGCGCGCGCCTCGACGCCCGCGCCGGCGCCGGCGCGTATCCACCAGCGAACCAGCGCCGCAGGTCAGTAGCGCAGGAGCTCGGACAGCTCGCGCTCGATCGGCTCGGCGCGCGCGGCGTCCACCCCGATCCCCGCGAGCTCGTCCGCGCCGGCGGGCGCGACCACCTCGCCGTCCACCTCGCCGACCACCTCGACCGCACCGGCCGCCCGATCGCCGTCGAGCTCCGGCGCGAACCGGTATCCGACGCCGAAGTGCGTGTGGATGTAGCTCCACGCCGGCGAGACCGAGCGCAGCTTCTGGCGCAGCTTGCGGACGAACACGTCGACCGAGCGATCGCCGTGCGCCATCGCGTAGCCCCACACGCGCTCATAGATCTCCTCCCGGCGCAGGACGCGATCGGACTGCGACAGCAGGTGCAGGATCTCGAACTCGCGCGCGGTCAGATCGAGGCTCGCGCTGCCCACGTACGCCTGGTAGAGGTCGGGGCGGATCACCACCTGGCCGACGCGGACGGCGTCCTCGAGCTCGGGCATCTCGGTCCGCCGGTGGCGGCGCAGCGCCGCCTCGATCACGCAGATCAGCTCCTCAGCGTGGCAGGGCTTCGTCATCCACGCGTCGGCTCCGAGCCGCAGGCCCCTGACTCGCTGCGCGACCGACGAGGGCCCGGTGCACACGACCACGCCGAGCCCGGGCAGGCGCGCGCAGGTCCGCTCCAGGTACTCCCAGCTGCCAGGTCCCAGCACCGACAGGTCGACGACCAGCGCGTTCAGCCGCATCGTCACGAGCGCGTCGATCGTGAGCGCACTCGACAGCGCCCGAAGCTCCCAGCCCAGCGCGTCGAGCCGGTTGGACAGCACCTGCGTGAAGCCCGGATCCCGGTCGATGACGGCGACTCGAAGGCGGCTGTGGGCACGCTGGCCCGACCCTGTGGCAGTGCTCCCCACAGGCGCCCCGCTGCCATCTCGCGACATGGGGCGAAGACTAGCCCACGCACCGGTGAGGCGTCCGCCCCGGGCGGACTCGTTCACAACCTCTTTACACGGAAACTGCGAACGACACCGGTCCGGACGGCGCCGTCTCGCTCACGCAACTCTTCGGTTCCCCCCTGCGCCGAGCCGCTATTGTCCGCGACCGCGATGGCGTCCCGCAAGGAGCAGAAGGAGCAGGCTCGGGCCGCTCGGCTGGCCGCCGAGCAGGCCGCCCAGGCGCGCGCGGCGCGGATGCGCCGGATGCAGCTGCTCGGCGGCGTGGTCGTGATCGCGGTCGCGGCGATCGTGGTCGCGATCGCGATCTCCGGCGGCGGCTCAGGCGGCGGTGCCATCAAGCAGAACAGCCCTCAGAGTCGCGCGCTGTACAGCCAGATCAACACGCTCCTGACCGGGATCCCCGAGTCGGGGACGACGCTCGGCAACCCGAAGGCACCGGTGACGATGACCTACTTCGGCGACCTCGAGTGCCCGATCTGCCGCGACTTCACGCTCAACACGCTGCCCCAGTTCATCCAGAACGACGTCCGCACGGGCAAGGCGAAGGTCGTCTACAGGTCGATGTGCACCGCCACCTGCAACGACTACTCCAACGGCCAGAGCATCTTCAACAACCAGCAGGTGGCCGCCTACGCAGCCGGCAGGCAGAACCTGTTCTGGTACTACGCGGAGTTGTTCTACCACCAGCAGCGCGCGGAGGGATCGGGCTACGTGACCTCGACGTTCCTCAACGACCTCGCCGGCCAGATACCCGCGCTCAAACAGTCGACGTGGCAGACCGACCGCAAGGATCCGAGCCTGCTGTCGCAGGTCCAGGGTGACGAGCAGGCAGCATCGACCGACAACCTGCAGGGAACCCCGACGCTGATCCTGCAGGGCCCCAAGGGTCAGTTGACGGCCCCGAACAGCGTCGTCAACCCCGGCGGCTACAGTGCGCTCGCATCGACCCTGAGGCAGGTCTCCTAGCCGCCTGAGCGATGGCGACCGCGACCAGCAGCTCACCCGAGGTCCCGGCCACCCGCCGGCGCGGGCTCGACCGGCTGACGATCGCGATCCTCGCGTTCACGGTGCTCGGCCTGCTGGACGCGGCCTACCTCACCTACGTCCATTACCACGGCTTCAGCGCGCTGCTGTGCTCGGGCGCCCACAACGGCCACTCGAGCTGCGAGACGGTCCAGTCATCGCAGTGGTCGAGGCTCGTCGGGGTGCCGGTCGCGCTGCTGGGGCTGATCGGGTACGTGGCGCTGCTCGCGTCGCTGCGCGTCCGCGGCGACGTCGGTCGCGCGATCGGCTTCGGGATCGCGCTGATGGGCTTCGGCTTCAGCCTCTACCTCACCTACCGCGAGGCGTACTCGATCCACGCCTATTGCGAGTGGTGCCTCGGGAGCGCCGGCTGCCTGACGATCCTGACGGTGCTGACCGCGATCCGGTTCCTGCGCGGAGACCCGCCGGCGCCCGCAGCGTGACGCGCCGCCTCCCCGGCGGACGGCAGTTCACACGTTCGTAACAGGTCGTTGGCCGATCGGTCACGAATCGCGCTGCAGCGAGCGGGATTCTGCAGGGTCATGACAAGCAATCAGAACGAGACGGGCCGGGTCGCAGTGATCGCCGGCGGGCGCGAGCCGATCGCGGGTGCCGAGGAGGCGATCACGCAGCTGCGAACCCGCGGTGTCCCGGGCTTCGCGGTCGACGTGGTCGCGCCGGGGGCGCCGCCGAGCCGGCTGCCGTACGCGCTGGTCCACGCGTGCGGCCCGAGTCCGGCGGCGCTGCACGTCGCCCGCACGCTCGGCGTGCCGCTCGCCGCCAGCATTCACACGACCGCCGCGGACCGCACCTTCTTCCGAGCCTGCACGGCCGTCCTCTCCCCCAGCGCGACCGCGGACGCGCAGCTGCTCGCGCTCGGGGTCGATCCGGTCCGGCTCGCCCGGTGGGAGCCGGGGGTGGACGTCGAGCGCTTCACCCCCGCCTGCTACGCGCCGGACGCGATGCCCGCCGCCGGCGCCGGCGCAAGCGCGCGCGTCAACGTCGTGTTCGCGGGGCGGCTGACCGCGGCCAAGGGGGTCGGGCTGCTGGCCGACGCGTTCGCGCTCGCGCACGATCGCGACCGGCGCCTGCACCTGGTGATCGCCGGCAGCGGCCCCGAGGAGCAGCGACTGCGCCGCCGCCTCGGCGCCGGGGCGACGCTGCTGGGCTGGCTCGAGCCCGATGCGCTCGCCCGCGCGCTCGCGACGGCCGACCTGTTCGTCACCGCGAGCGCGGAGGAGACGTTCGGCCGGACCGTGCTCGAGGCGCAGGCGAGCGGGCTGCCGGTGCTCGCGGTCGACCGCGGCGGCGTCGCGGAGCTGATCGAGAGCGGCCGCAGCGGCTGCCTGGTCGAGCCCGACGCCGGCGCGCTGGCCGAGGCGATCCGCTGGCCCGCGCGCCGGGCGACGTTGCGCGAGCGGCTCGCGACCGGCGGGCTGCGC
>DAHUYL010000107.1 GCA_027315255.1 Solirubrobacterales bacterium
TGCTCGTCGCGACCCCGCCGGAGGCGCCCATCCGCCGCTCGGTCAGCTCGAGGATCACGGGCAGCGCGGCGAGCAGCACGAAGCCGAGGCTGCCGATCACGACGAAGTCGGCGGCGGCCGTCGCGTGAAACGCGGCGAGCAGCGCCATCGCGGCGCACACCCACAGCGCCGTCACGATCAGGTAGCGGCGCTCCGCGCCCGCGCGCGCGACGAGCGGCGGCGTGATCCCGCACCCGGCGGTGCCGGCGATCAGCATCACCGCGAGCATCAGCCCCGCCGTCGTCGAGGAGACGTGGTAGGGCTTCAGGATCGGTTGCAGGTAGGTGGCGGTCGCGACGAACACGCCGATCCCGACGAACGCCAGCCAGGCGAGCGTGCGGGTCTGCTCGATCGCCCAGACCGCGCGGAGCTCGGCGATACCGACGCCGGCCGGCGGGCCGGCGTCGGTGGGAGCGCGCCTCAGGGTCAGCGCGAGCACGACGAAGACGGCGCACGCGAGCGCGGCCTGGATCGGCAACAGCGGTCCGAGGGCGTGCTTGCCCTCGAGCGCGGGTCCCATCACCAGCGCGACGATCGCGCCGAAGAACTGCGCGCCGGAGGCGAGCGCGATCCCCGTCGTGCGCTCGCGCGGCGGCAGGTAGCCGGTCGCCGTCTTGGTCAGCGCGCCCAGCACCAGCGGCTGCGCGACCGCGACCACGAGCTGGCCGGCCATCGCCCACGCGAACGTCGGCGAGACGATCCGGATCAGCGCACCGGCCGCGGTCAGACCGGCGCCTGCCAGCAGCGAGCTGCGAAACCAGCGGTCGAGCGCGAGGCCGGCGGGCAGCGCCAGCAGCACGTACAGCAGCGGGAACACGTTCGCGAGCCACCCGATCGTCGCCTTCGAGACGCCGAAGTCGCGCCCCGCGTCGGTGTCGATCGGGGCGAACGTCAGCCACAGCATCTGCGTGGCGGCGACGACCAGGGCGTACGCGACAAGCACCGACCAGGCGCCGCTCGCGGCCTGCGCCTGCTCGGGAACGGGCTCGTGCTCGAGCCCGAGGCTGCTCAAGCGCCGCTCCCCGACAGGCGAGCCGCGATGTAGGCGCGGATCGCCTGGCGCCCCTCGTCGAGCAGGGCCGGATCGCCCTTGCGATCGAGCCGGAACGCCTCCCGCATGATCCCGTCGCCGAGCAGCGTGACCATGCGCGCGACCGTCTCGCGCTCGCCGGGCCCGCTGTCGGGGTGCTCGACGCTCAGGATCCGCGCCACCGCGCCGGCGACGAGCGCGCGGTTGGGGCGCGTGGCATCGCGAAGAGCCCCGGTGCGCAGCTCGCTGTACCACAGCGCGGTGAACCCGGGGCGGCTGCGGAAGCCGGCGGCGAGCGCGTTCAGCGCCTTGCTCATGGGATCGTTCAGCAGCCCCTTCTCGGCGCCGTCGGCGACGCCGGCGACGAGCTCGCCGAGCTGCTGCCAGTGGCGCTTGGCGAGCGCGAGCGCGATCGACTCCTTGTCCGGGAACCAGTGGTAAAGCGACCCGATCGAGATCCCGGCGGCGTCGGCGACCTGCTTGGTGCCGAGCGCCTGCGAGCCGCCGCTCGCCAGCAGCCGGTCGGCGGCGTCGAGGATCAGGCGGATCCGCTCCTGGGCCCGCCGCTGCGTCGGCTGGCGCCGGAGCGACTCCCCCGTCGCCTGTGCCGTGCGCTGGTCCGTCGCGGAGATGGTGTGCTCGGTCACGTTCATGATCGTGTCATTCGCGACGGCGGGGTGAGTTCATTCCGACAGCCTGTGGGTCGTCCCGTAGCCGCGGGCGGCGACGGCCCGACTGACGGCCGCGAGCGCGTCCCCGTCGAGCGTTCGCGGCGTGCCGATCGCCGCCGCCCGCCAGTAGAGCGTGCAGGCCCACTCGAGTAGCTCGGAGCACTCGACCGCGGCCTGCGGGTCGTCGGCGTGGACGACCGCGCCGTGGTTGGCCAGCAGCGCCGCGCTGCGGTCGACGAGCGCCTCGAGCGCCGCCTCGGCGAGCTCGGGCGTCCCGAACGTCCGGTAGGGCGCGACCCTGACGCTCCCGCCGAGCGCGAGCATCGCGTAGTGGACGCACGGCAGCTCGTCGAGCACGAGCGACAGCGCGCACGCCAGCGGCGCGTGCGTGTGCACGACCGCTCCGGGGGCGTAGCGGCGGTAGATCCCGAGGTGCAGGTCGAGCTCCGAGGTGGGAGCCAGCTCGCCCGCGACGACCCGGCCGTCGAGGTCGACGATCGTCACCTGGTCGGGCTCGAGCTGCTCGAGTCGCGCGCCGGTCGGGGTGATCGCGACGTGCTCGCCGACGCGCTCGGAGACGTTGCCGGCCGTCCCCAGGACGAGCCCCTTGGTGGCGAGCGCCCGCGAGGCGCGCGCCACGCGCTCGCGTGCCGCTGCCTGTTCGGAGGTCACTCGCGGAGCCTATCTGAAGCTGAGCTCGGCTACGGATCAGCGCTCAGTCGGCGCGGATCGCGAGCTGATCGCCGAGCTGGAGGCCGCGGCTCGCGATCTCGCCGGCGGGAAGCTCGAGCACGCTCCGGGCGTGCTTGGCCGAGCGCACCCGCCACTTCGGGATCCGCTCGGCGAGCTTGACGACCCGCATCTCGCGGTCGAGGAAGACCGCGTCGAACTCGAAGCGCATGAACAGGCTGTGGATCGACGGGGCGGGGACGATCAGCATGCCGCCGCCCGGGTCGAGGCCCCTGCGGCCGAGCAACCCGACGAGCCGCCGCAACGGGTTGTCGGCGAGCTCGACGCGCTCGCACACGACCGTGTCGCGCGTCTGGTTGACGATCACCGAGGTCTCGCGGGCTGATCGGGGCACCGTAGTTCCGCGAGGCTATCGCCACGCCCGGATAATGTGAGTTGCAACATGGCCACCCCGTTCGCCCCCGCGATCCACGACGGCGTCGACGACGTCGTCGCCGTCGAGGAGCCGCTCGAGATCCGCGTCGACGGCGCCCCGCTGTCGGTCACGATGCGCACCCCCGGACACGACGACGAGCTGGCGCTCGGCTTCCTCTACACCGAGGGGCTGATCGCCGAGGCCCGCGAGGCGGGGCCGACGGTCGATCTCGCGGGCAACGTGATCGAGGTCGCGGGGCCGCTGCGTCGCGACCCGGGGATGCGGCGGTTCTACACCACGTCCTCCTGCGGGGTCTGCGGCAAGGCCGCGCTCGAGCAGGTGGCGGTCGACTCCGCCCCGCTCGCCGACGGGCCGCGGTTGCGGCGCGAGCTGCTCGCCGCGCTGCCGGCACGACTCGAGCAGCCGGGGCACCGCCGCACCGGCGGACTCCACGCGACCGGCCTGTTCGACCCCACCGGCGAGCCGCTGATCGCCCGCGAGGACGTCGGTCGCCACAACGCGATGGACAAGGTGATCGGCCGCGCCCTGCTCGACGGGCTGCTGCCGCTCGGCGAGCGGATCCTGTGCGTCAGCGGCCGGCTGTCGTTCGAGCTCGTGCAGAAGGCCGCCGTCGCCGGGGCGCCCGTGCTGGTCGGGGTCGGCGCCCCCAGCTCACTGGCGATCTCGCTCGCCGACGACCGCGGCATGACGCTGTGCGGGTTCGCCCGCGGCGAGCGCGTGAACGTCTACACGCACCCGCACCGCGTCATCGGCTGACGCCCCTGGGGCCAAAACGTCGCGACCCCCTCCCCGCGATCAGGGGATCGTGACGAAAGGTGCCCGGAGAGGGCGCTGTTTGCACAACCCCCCCCGCCAGACCGAGGGGTTGCGACGTTTTGGCCCCCAAGTCGAGCGCCGCAGCGGCGAACGGTGGGCGCCACGGTGGGCGCCGGGCCGGCTCAGGCGGGGCCGAGCGCGTCGAGCAGCCACTCGACGTCCGCCTCGGACGTCCACGCCCCGACCGAGGCCCGGACCAGCCCGCCGATCGGGATCGAGCGGACGATCACGCCGGCGGCGGCGAGCCGGTCGACCAGCGCGTCGGGATCGGCCGAGCGCCACGAGACGAGCGTCGCCGGGCCAGGACCCCGCGGGGAGACCTCGAAGCCCCGCTCGGACAGGCGCGAGGCGAGCGACGCGGCGAGCGTGGCCGCGTGCGCGTGGACGCGATCCCACCCCGCATCGCCCAGCACCCCCAGCGACGCGAGCGCCCAGGTGCTGCGCACGGCGGACGGGAACCCGTGGTCCAGGCGGCCGGTGCCCTCCGCCAAGTCCGCGTCGAGGCCCCTGCCACCCCCGAGCGAGAGGTACCACGGCCACGGCGGCTCGAGCTGGTCGAGCCGGTCGGGCCGGACGTACAGGCAGCCACTGCCGTCCGGGCCGCACAGCCACTTCTGGCCCGAGGCGGCGTAGTAGTCGACGCCGAGCGCGTGCACGTCGACCGGGATCGCGCCGAGCGCCTGGGCGGCGTCGAGCAGCACCGGCACCCCGGTCGCGACCAGCCCCGGGACGTCCGCGACCCGGCCGCCGACCCACGACACGTGGGAGCACGCGATCAGCCGCGTGCGCGCCCCGACCGATGACACCAGCGCATCGAACGGGACGACGCGAACCGACACCCCGTGGCGCAGCCGCGCGAGTCGCAGCGGCCCGAGCAGCCCCGGGTGCTCCTCGTCGGAGGTGAGGATCTCCTCCCCCGGCGACCACGACAGGCCGCCGAGCACCGTGTTGCACCCGTCGGTCGTCGATCCGGTCCGCGCCACCTCCGCCGGATCGGCGCCGAGCACCGACGCGTACGCCGCCCGCGCCGCCGCGGCGAGCTCCATCACCCCCTCCATCGAGTCCCGCCCGCTGCGGCCCTCGACCGCGTCGCGCTCGAGCCGGGCGCTGACCGCGTCGGCCGCCGCCCGCGGCAGCGGCCCCGCCGTGCCCGCGTTCATGTACGCGAGCCTGGCCGTCACCGGGAACTGCTCGCGGAGGCCGGCCAGCTCCGTCACGGCACCGGCACCAGGCGCAGCTCGCGCTTGAGCACCTTGCCGGTCGAGGTCCGCGGCAGCTCGTCGACGAACACGACCTCACGCGGGACCTTGTAGCGCGCGAGGTTGTCACGGACGAACGCGCGGAGCTCGTCCTCGGTCAGCTCGGGAGCGCCCGGGCGGCGGACCACGAACACCCGCAGCCGCTGGCCGAAGTCCTGGTCCTCGACCCCGATCGCCGCCGCCTCGAGCACCCCCGGATGGGTAGCGAGCAGCTCCTCGACCTCGGCCGGGAACACGTTCTCGCCGCCGGACACGATCATCTCGTCGTCGCGGCCGTCGATGAACAGGCGCCCGGCCGAATCGAAGTGGCCCACGTCGCCCGACGACATCAGCCCGGCGATCTGCTCCTTGCCGCCGCCGCCGGTGTAGCCCTCGAACTGGATCCCCGAGCCGACGAAGATCCGTCCGGAGCGGCCCTGCGGGAGCGCGTGGCCGCGGTCGTCGAGGATCTTCACGACCGTCCCGCGGACCGGCCGGCCGGCGCAGCCGGGCGCCGCCGCGAGGTCCGCCGGGGTGGCGAGCGTCGCGAACGCGATCTCGGTCGAGCCGTACAGGTTGTAGAGCACCGGACCGAGCCGCGCCGTCGCCTGCCGGGCGAGCTCGGCGGTCAGCTGCGAGCCCGACAGGAACACGGCCCGCAGGGCGGACAGGTCGCGCCCGCGGAACGCCTCGTCGTCGAGCGCGATCAGCCGCTGGAGCATCACCGGGACCGCGATCAGCGCGCGGGCGCGGTGGCGCTCGAGGCTGTCGAGCACCGACACGGGATCGAACCGGCGCTCGAGCACGAGCGTCGAGCCGAGCGCCGTCCCGAGGATCGTGTTGGTGAAGCCGAACGCGTGGAAGATCGGCGCCGCCAGATGGGTCACCTGGCGGGCGTGCAGCGGCACGCGGCTGAACACGCCGCCGAGCGGCGCCAGCGACAGCGGCACCTCGCGCCGGGCGCCCTTCGGCGCGCCGGTCGTGCCGCTCGTCAGGATCACGACCTTGCACGCGCGGCCGGGCTTGGGCGGCGGCGGCGCCCCGGCCCACGTCGACGCCAGCGCATCGAGCGTGTCGAACCCCGGACCCGAACCCGGACCCGAACCCGGACCCGAACCCGCATCGTCGACCCAGGCCCGCCAGCGCCCGAGCCGCGGCTCGAAGTCGCCGAGCAGCGGCGCGTACTCGTCGTCGCAGACGAGCAGGTCGGCGCCCTCGCGCTCGGCCACCTCGCGGATCTGCCGGCCCGCGAAGGCGGTGTTCAGCAGGATCACGCGGGCGCCCGACTTGGCCGCCGCGTAGAACGCCTCGAGGAACCCCCGGTGGTTGCGGGCGACGATCGCGACGCCGTCGCCGGCGACAAGGCCGCGCTCGCGCCACCCGGCGGCGATCGCGTCGACGCGCCGGTTCAGCTCGGCATAGGTCAGCGTCCCGCGCTCGTCGATCACGGCGAGCTGGTCGGGATGCTGGATCGCGGCGCTCGCGAGCGCGCCGCCGAGCAGCCCGTAGCGTCCGAGCGCGACCACGATCTCCACGAGCCGGCGCGGGGGCTGTGGTGCGATCAGTCCCGCGCGCAGGCAGGCGGCCGCGAAGTACGCCTCGTCGCCGGCGCGCGCGGCGAGTCGAACAGCGCCCGGGAGCGCCCCCCGCGGGTCTGCAACGCGGGCCGCGCCGGCCACGATCGATCTCGGGCGAAGCTCCACGAGCCCGGACGGTAGCGGCCGGGCTCAGCTTCTGCCTCGCGACGCCGATAACCCGAGTATGGCGGCCACCGCGATCAAGTTCGATCACCTCGACGAGCCGGTGATCGCCTACGTCGAGTGGCACAAGCACGCGCAGTGCGTGCGGCTCGCCTACGACGCCTGGGCGGCCGCCACCCCGGCCGAGAAGGGCCGGCGCTACGCCGCCTACCTCGAGGAGCTCGACCGCGAGCAGCGCGCCGCCGAGCTGTACGCGTGCACCTCGGCGCGCAACCTGTACCGCGCGGCCTGAGCGCTCAGCTGTGGATCACGCCGGTGGTCTCGACCCCGGCGCTGTCGACGACCGCGCAGAAGCTCGCGGTGCACGCGATCGCGCTCGTCTGGCTGGCTGACTTCGGACGGATCGGGATCGCGCCCGTCCACACCCCGCCGACCGGCTTGTTGGCGAGGTAGGCGTTGTCGAAGCCGTCGACGGCGACGCACAGGCCGGCGCTCGGGCAGGCGATCCCGTCGAGCAGCCCCTGCCCGGGCACCGGCGGGGCCGACTCGACATCGCTCGTCACCCAGTCCGTCGGCCGACCGGTCGGCGTGGTGGTCGCGGTCGCCAGCCCGACGTTCGTGTTGCCGTAGCCGGTGGCGATGCACAGCGCGATCGCGGGGCAGTCGATCGCGCTGAACACGCCGCCGCCCAGCTGCAGCCCCGTCGCCTTCCAGGCGCTGACGCCACCGGTCGGGGCGATGCTCACGTAGTGCTCGATCCCGGCGGCCACGCACAGCGTGCTCGACGCGCACGAGACGCTCGTCAGCGGGCCGGTCGCGACCTGTGCCGCGTGCCATGCGGCGGCACCGCCGGCGGGGTTGGTCGAGACGAACACGCTGCCGGTCGGGGCGCCGTCGACGGCTACGCACAGCGTCGGCGTCGGGCACGAGATCCCGGTCAGCCCGGCGGGCCCGCCGCCCGCGGCGGTCGCGGTGTCGATCTTGACCGGCCGCGCCCAGGCCGAGCGGCCGCCCGTCGGCTTGGTCGAGGTGATCACGTTGCCGTTCGCGTCGACCGCCACGCACAGGGTCAGCGTCGGGCACGAGACACCGGTCAGCGGCGTCTTGCCGTCGATCTTCGCGACGTTCGACCAGGGCCCGTAGATCGGGTGGATCGTCGTCACGACGCCGCCCGACTCGTCGACCACGGCGCACATCAGCGAGGTGTCCTGGACCGGGCAGGAGATCGCGTTCAGCCCGCCGAGCGCGGTCGGCTCGAGCCGGCGCGCCGAGTACCAGCGCACGAGCGTGGGCGACGGCGCGGTCGGGGCGGTGGTCGGCGTCGTCGTCGACGGCGTCGCCGCCCCCGGCGGGGTGGTCGTCGGAGTCGTGGTCGACGGCGTCGTCGGCGTTGTCGCCTTCGGCGTGGTCGTCGTCGGGGTGCTCGCCGGCGGCGCCGCGGCCGCCCCAGCCCCCGGCTCCCCGGCCGCACGCGACCCAAGTCCGGCGAGCAGCGCCGCGACCGCCAACCCGAGGATCTTGGGAGCCCTCAATTGCAGGCGGTCAGTTGTAGCAAGAGACCCCTTGCGACGGCTCCAAGTGGGCACACTGCATGAACGCATGCACACGCCCAAGGTTGCGGTGGCCCCGCTCAGGGCAGCGTCAGCCCGGCGAGATCGGCGACCGTGTTGGTCGCATCGACGAGCTCGTCGACCGTCACCTCGAGCCGCGCGGCGGCGGTTCGCGGCAGCGCCACGAGCGCCTCGCGCCACAGCCGCCGCAGCGGCGGCAGCGTGACC
>DAHUYL010000119.1 GCA_027315255.1 Solirubrobacterales bacterium
CGACCCGCCCAGGTGGTCGGCGTCGACGGCGCGGCCACGTGTGCGCACGAACGCGAGCATCCGTGCATAGACGTCGTGGAAGTCGGCCTCGTCGCCAGCCTCGCATGCACGCACGGCGGCGTTGTCGAGCTCGTTGAGCTCGTCGGCGTCGTCGCCGTCGAGCTCGTACTGGCCCTCGGTCGCGATCCGGACGATCATGGCGCTTGTCCCGGCTGCTCGCCGGCTGCGGCCTCCGACTGCCTGCCGGCGCCGAGCTCGTCGACAGCAGGCTCGGCCGCCTCGCCCGCGCCGAGCTCACCCGCCGGCCGCTCGGCACTCGGGCCGGGACCGAGCTCGGCCTTCAGCCGCGCGAGATCGTCGTCGACCTCGCTGGTGCTCGACAGCGCCTTCAGCTGGCGGTCGATGTCGTCCTCGCCCGGCGTCAGCGTCGTCAGATCGTCGAACGTGCCGGCCGCCTCGAGCTCCTGGACGGCGCTGGCGCGGGCCTTCATCTGCTCGGTCTTGTCGAGCGCGCGCTGCATCGCCAGGCCGACGTCGGCCATCTCCTCACCGACGCCGGTGGCCGCCTCGGAGATCCGCACCTGCGCCTCAGCGGCCGAGTACTGCGCCTTGATCACTTCCTTCTTGGAGCGGAACTGCTCGATCTTCGTTCGCAGCCGCTCCTCCGAGGCCGTCATCTGCTCCTGCTGGGACTCGAGCTGGCGAACCTGCCCGTCGAGCGATTGCAGCTCGGTCTGCGCGATGTTCTTGCGTTCGAGCGCGGTCCGCGCCAGGTCCTCCCTGCCGGCCGCGAGCGCCTGCCGGGCCTGCGTGTCGAGCTTCACGACCTGTCCCTGGAGCTTCTCCTCCTGGAGTTGCAGGCGCTTCTTCGCGGTGACGACGTCGGCGATCCCCTTCTTGACGTTCTGAAGCTGCTCGATCTGTTTCTGGTAGCTGTACTCGAGGGTCTCCGCCGGATCCTCGGCCCGGTCGAGCAGCTTGGAGATCTTGGCTTTGACGACTGTCGACATGCGCCCGGACAGGCCCGGCATCGCATCCTCCTTGGCAGGTGTCTAGACGTGCATGCGTAGCGTACCGTCTGGTCGATGGTTGGACGTCTCGCTCGCCGCGTTCGGTTCGCTGCGCCGGCGGTGGTCTGCCGGACCGCCGCCGGCGGGGTCGCGCTGGCCGTGCTGCTGGCCGCGTGCGGCGGCGGTGGCGGTGGCGGTGGCGGTGGCGCCAAGCTCGTACCGAAACCCAACCCGGCCCCCGGGAGTGACGCCCCGCGCACGAGCGCAGGCCCCCCGGTCGGCGCGACCGCGCCCGGTGGCCTGGGCTTCCCCGACCTCGCGACCAAGAACACGACCAGGGTCGACAGCTCGGACCCGGTCGCGGTCGCCGCCGCGGTCGCGCTCGCCGTGTTCCCGTCCGCCGCGCCGGGGACGCATCCGACGGCGGTGGCGCTCGCGCCGACGGACGACTGGCAGGCTGCGATCGCGGCGGCCTCGCTGATGGGACAGCCGTTCCGCGTGCCGCTGCTCCTGTCCGGACCCGGCACGCTGCCGCGGGCGACCGCCCAGGCGCTCGCGCTGCTCGCACCGACCGGGGCAGGCGCGCTCGGAGGCGCGCAGCTCATCCGCATCGGCGACGTGCCCCGCCCGGCCGGGCTGAAGACGACTTCGATCTCAGGTTCTGATCCGTACGCGCTCGCCGCTCGCCTCGACGCATACGAGGCGCGTGAGCACGGCCGCCGCGCGTTCAACGTGATGGTCGCCTCGGCGCAGTCGCCGCAGTACGCGATGCCTGCCGCCGGCTATGCCGCCGAGAGCGGCGAGCCGATCCTGTTCGTGAATGCAACAGGCGTCCCGGCAGCTACGCGCGCGGCGCTCCGAGCCCACCACCGGCCGCACATCTTCGTGATCGGCCCGAGCTCCGTGATCCCCGACGCGGTCCTGCACGAGCTTGCGGCCTACGGCACGGTGAAGCGGATCGGCGCCGCCGGCGCGGCCGCCAACGCGGTCGCGTTCACCGAGTACCGCGACCCGCCGTGCGCGTATGGCCAGGCGTGCGTCCACCTCCCCCGCAGCTTCGGCTGGGCGATCACCAGCCCCGGCCACGGCTACGTGCTGCTCGACTCCCGCCAGCCGCTCGACGCCGCGGCCGCGTCGGCGCTGTCGTCGGCCGGCAGCTACGGTCCACAGCTCCTGATCGACGATCCGAATAGTCTTCCGCAGGCCGTGCTCGATTACCTCCTCAACTACGCCACCCCGGGCTACACCGCCGAGGGTCCGACTGCGGCCGTCTACAACCACGCGTGGCTGATCGGGACGACGAGCGAGATCTCGATCGCCGTCCAGGCGCAGATCGACAGCCTGCTCGAGGCGGTCCCGCAGCGATGAGCCAGCACGAGGATCCGGCCCGGCTCGAGGACGGCCACGAGCCGACCGTCGAGGACGTGCGCGCGTTGACGGGGGCCTCGACCCCCCACTTCGCGCTGCAGCTGCGCGCGCGCATCAGGGCGTTGATCCGAGAGCTGCCGCCCGAGCACCCGGCCCGCATCGAAGGCGAGCGCGAGATCGCGCGACTCGACCAGATCGCCTTCACGGGCGAGGTTCGCGGTCACCGCGCCGAGGCGGGGCTCGAGCCGTTGCGCAGCGTCACCACCGACGGCGGCTAGCTTTAACCGCAGGATGGGTTCAGCTGAGCGTCACGTGTCGGTGATCGGCCTCGGCCGCGTCGGCCTCCCGCTGGCACTGTCGTTTCACGACCGCGGCATGCGCGTGCTCGGGGTCGATCACGACCCGCGCGTGCTCGAGTCGCTGCGCGCCGGGCGGATGCCGTTCAACGAGGCGGGCACCCAGGAGCTGCTCGACGACGCCGTGCGCAGCCCGCGCTGGGAGCTGTCGGCCCGTGCCGCCGACGCTGCGCGCGCGCAGGACATCGTGCTCACGCTCGGGACGCCGTCGTTCTCGCACATCGAGTCGGACCTCAGCCAGATCCGCGCCGCCGTCGACGACTTGCTGCCGCTGCTCGCGCCGGGCCATTCGCTGATCCTGCGCTCGACGATCGCACCGGGGACGACCGAGTTCGTCGCCGGCTACGTCGCCAAGCGGCGCGGGCTTCGGATCGGAGAGGAGGTGTTCGTCGCGCACGCGCCCGAGCGCATCGCGGCAGGCCGGTTCCTCGAGGAGATCTCCAGGCTGCCGTGCATCGTCGGCGGCGTCGACGACCCCTCGACGGAGCGCGCCGCCGAGCTGTTCGGCGCGTTCGGGGCGCCGATCGTACGGACCACGCCGGTCCAGGCCGAGCTCGCGAAGATCTGGACGAACATCCTGCGCTATGCGACGTTCGCGCTCCCGAACCTGCTGATGATGGACTGCGAGCGCTACGACGCGAACGTGTTCGAGGTGATCGACCTGATCAACCACGACTACCCGCGCGGCGGGATCGCGATGCCGGGCCTCACCGCCGGCACCTGCCTGCGCAAGGACTTCGCCTTCTCCGAGGAGCGCTCGAACGCGCCCGGCATGCTGCTCGCCGTCTCCCGCGTCAACGAGGCGGTGCCGCTGTTCCTGGTGGAGGGGATCAAGCGCCGGCTCGGCACGGTCTCGGGACGCAAGGTCGCCGTCCTCGGACTCACGTTCAAGCGCGACACCGACGACGAGCGCGACTCGCTGTCGCACAAGCTGGTCCGCCTGCTCGAGCGCGAGCTGGCCGACGTCGCCGTCTGCGATCCCCACGCCCCCAGCCCGACGCAGCCACTGGGCGACACGCTCGACGGCGCCGACGTGGTGATCGTGGCGACGAACCACTCCGAGTTCGAAGGCGAGCCGCTGCTGCGGGAGATCCTTGCCCGCGCGAGCGGCGAGTGCCTGCTCGTCGATCCCTGGAACGCGGTCGGCGGCGCCCAGGTGTTCGCCTACGCGGGCGAATCCGCCCAGCTGCTCGGGCTCGAGTTCAGCGCCGAGGCGGGCTGATGCGGGTGCTGGTGACGGGCGGCGCCGGCACGATCGGCGCCGCGGTCGTCCGGCGGCTGCTCCGCGGGGTCAACGGGGTCCGCGTCGAGGTCCGCGTCTCGGACAGCCGCGACGCGCCGCCGTGGATGGGCGACGCGTGCGAAGTGCATTCCGGCGACCTGCGCCGGCTCGAGGTCGCCGGGCACGCGATGCGGGACTGTACGCACGTGATCCACCTGGCGGCGATCGTCGGCGGGATCGCGAACTTCCACAAGCTCCCGTTCACGCTCAGCGAGGTCAACAACGCGCTGACCGGCGCCGTCGCTCATGCTGCGGTGGACGCCGGCGTCGAGCGCTTCGTGTACGTGTCGAGCTCGATGGTGTTCGAGAACGCGACCGAGTTCCCGACCAGCGAGACGCACGTACGGGCGTGCCCGGCGCCATACAGCGCGTACGGCTTCTCGAAGCTCGCCGGTGAGATGTACACACGTGCCGCCCACGACCAGCACGGCCTCCGCTACACGATCTGCCGGCCGTTCAACGCCTACGGCCCCGGCGAGCTGCCCGACCGCGACGAGCCCGGGATCGCCCACGCCGTTCCAGACCTGATCGCCAAGACGCTGTCGGGGCAGCGGCCGCTTCAGATCTTCGGCTCCGGCGAGCAGACCCGCACGCTCACCCACGTCGACGACATCGCCGACGGAATCGTCACCGCGATGGCCTCGCCGGCCGGCGAGAACGAGGACTTCAACATCTCGGCCTCCGAGGAGCTCACCGTCGCCGAGCTCGCCGGGATCATCTGGCAGGAGTGCGGCAAGGACCCGGCCCAGCTCGAGCTCGAGCACCTGCCGAGCTTCACCGTCGACGTCCAGCGCCGCTGGCCGTCGGTCGAGAAGGCCCGCCGCTTGCTCGGATGGGAGGCGCAGGTCCCCCTCCGCGAAGGGATCCGCGGCACGATCGAGTGGCTGCGCGAGCAGCGCCCCTGACCGCCCTCAGGCGGCGGCGTGCTCGATCGTGAAGCGGCACCCGCGCGGCTCGAGCTCGGCGAACATCTCGTCGGGATCGATGCAGCGCTCCGGCGGCAGCGCCCCGGTCGCGCGCAGCGAGCCACGGGCGAGCAGGCGGACGGCGGCGGCGATCGGCGCCGCGGTCGAGACGATCGAGCCGCCGAGCCCGAAGTGCGGCCCGGTCACGGCACGCACCGTGACGCGATCGCCGGCGCGGCCACGTGCGTCGACCACGTGCACCGACACGGTCTCGTCGGACGGCGCGCCGGCGGTGGCGGCAGCCTCGGCGATCTGCTTCGAGCTCGCGCCGATCAGTCCCTTCAGCGCGTCGAGCACCACCGGCGCGAGCGACAGCCGGAAGCTGACCTCCTGCGCACCGAAGCTCTCGCCGAACGTCGCGAGCTCGGAGTGCAGCGTGTAGATCGTCTCGCCGCGCCCGATCGGCGGGCCGTAGTCGACCGTGCCACCGGGCTCGAGCGGCGCTACCTCGACCGGGACCCCGTCGCGTAGCACGACCGGCGCGAGCGTCAGCTCGTCGATCAGCGTCTGGATCGCGTACGGCGGCCGCAGGACGCCGTCGCCGACCGCGCGCGGGTCGCGGCCACCGGCGAACACGTCGATCGAGCGGACGCCGGCGCCGCTGCACTCGCGCACCGCCCGAGCGGCCATCAGGTTGGTCTTGCCGGGGCTCGAGCCGATCCCGAGTACGGCGAGCAGTCCGGCGTTCGCGAACTCGTCGTGCAGCTCGAGCTGGCGGCGGGTCATCCAGTACAGGCCCCCCAGGTCGAGGTAGTGGCAACCCGCCTGCAGGCACGCGCGCATCGCCTCGAGGTTGACCCGGTAGGAAGCGGTGTTGACCAGCACGCTGGCGCCGGCGAGCTCGCCGGCGAGGCTGTCGACCGAGCGTGCGTCGACGGCGCGGGCCGTCGCCTTGCCGCCGCCGTGAGCTGCCGCGGCCGACTTTGCGCGGGCCGCGTCGAGGTCGAGCAGGACCATGCTCGCGACCTCGTCGGAGCCGGCCAGGTCGCGGATGATCGCGGGGGCGATCGTGCCCGCGGCGCCGAGCACTGCGACCTGAATGCCGTCGGATTGGACTGATTCTTGCACCATCGTGGTCGCGAACCGTACAGTTGCCCGGCGCGGCGGCGTTTGGCCATCGGGTACAAAGCCGGGCCCTGAGTTGGGCCATCGGACACTTGCACCCGGCTCCCGGCGCAGCCGAGAATCGCGCCTCGCTCGATCTCGGGACGATCGCGAGCGTCGGGCCCCGCCCCCGGGCGGGAGAGGGACGGTGTGTGGTGCAACCAGTGAAAGGACCCGAATGGAAAGCGCGTCGCTGATCGACCCAGGCCGGATCACGGTCGACGAACCGACTCTGAAGAAGAACGCGATCGGATTCGTCTCGAACATCGTGATCAGCGTGGCGTCGGTCGCACCCGCCTACAGCCTGGCGGCCACGCTCGGGTTCATCGCCGCGACCCCGGGGCTGGGCGTCCAGTCGCCGGCGGTGATGATCGTCGCGTTCTTTCCGATGGCGTTCATCGCCGCCGCCTACTACTGGATGAATCGCGCCGATCCCGACTGCGGCACCACGTTCGCGTGGGTCACGAAGGGCATGGGTCCGTACCTCGGCTGGCAGGCCGGCTGGGCGATCGT
>DAHUYL010000127.1 GCA_027315255.1 Solirubrobacterales bacterium
AGGTGCCCGAGCCGACCCCCGAGCCGGCGCCCGCGCCCGAGCCGGAGGTGCCACAACCGCCGGCGGCACCCCAGCCGCCGGCGGCGCCAGAGCCGGAGGTGCCCGCACCCCCCGCCTCCGAGCCGGAGCCACCCGCAGCCGAGCCCACACCCCAACCCGAGTCCGCCGTCGCCGAGGCCCCAGCCGACAGCGCCCCCGAGGAGACAGCATGAGCGCGATCACCGCAGCCGACGTGAAGGCCCTCAGGGACCGGACGGGCGCCCCGATGATGGCCTGCAAGAACGCGCTGGCCGAGGCGGACGGCGACGTCGAGAAGGCGATCGAGCTGCTGCGCGCCCGTGGCGAGGCACAGGCGGCCAAGCGCTCGGGGCGGGACGCCGGCGAGGGCACCGTCCAGAGCTACATCCATGCCGGCGGGAAGGTCGGCGCGCTCGTCGAGGTCGACTGCGAGACCGACTTCGTCGCGCGCACCGACAGCTTCGTCGCATTCGCGCGCGACCTGGCGCTGCACATCGCCGCGAGCCCGACGACGCTCGCCGTGACCGAGGACGAGGTCCCCGCCGAGGACCGCGATCGCGAGGCGCGGATCGCGACCGAGCAGGCCGCCGACCGGCCCGCGAACGTCCGCGAGCGGATCGTCCAGGGCAAGCTCGACAAGTGGCTCGACGAGGTCGTGCTGCTGCGCCAGAAGCACGTGAACGAGGACAAGTACGAGGGCAAGACGATCGAGGAGCTCCGCGCCAAGCTCGCCGCCGACACGGGCGAGAACGTGGTGATCCGGCGATTCGCCCGGTTCCAGGTCGGGGGGTGAGCGCCGCGGCTTCCCAGGCCGTTCACGGCCAGGCGGCGCAGCCGGAGCCCGCCTACGGACGGGTGCTGTTGAAGCTGTCCGGCGAGGCGCTGATGGGCGACCTCGATTACGGAACCGACCCCGAGCGGGTCCGTGAGATCGCGAGTGAGGTCGCGGCCGTGCAGCGCCGCGGAGTCGAGGTCGCGATCGTGCTCGGTGGCGGCAACATCTATCGCGGACTGGCGGCCGCCGCCGCAGGGATGGACCGTGCGACCGGCGACTACATGGGGATGCTGGCGATCGTCCTGAACGCGCTCGCGCTTCAGGACGCGCTCGAGAAGGCCGAGGTGGCCACGCGCGTGCAATCGGCGATCACGATCTCCGAGGTCGCCGAGCCATACATCCGCCGGCGCGCGATCCGCCACCTCGAGAAGGGCCGGATCGTGATCTTCGCGGCGGGCACCGGCAACCCGTTCTTCTCGAGCGACACCGCCGCCGCGCTGCGCGCGCTCGTGGTGCACGCGGAGATCATCCTGATGGCGAAGAACGGGGTCGAGGGCATCTACAGCGCCGATCCGCGCAAGGACCCCAGCGCCGAGTTCATCCCCGAGATCACGCACAAGGAGGCGCTGACACGGGGCCTCCAGGTGATGGATTCGACCGCGTTCGCGCTGTGCATGGACAACAACCTCCCGATCGTCGTGTTCAACATGGCGGACGGGCGAAACATCAACCGGATAGTGTCCGGCGAGCGCGTCGGAACGCTGGTGAGGACGTGAGTGAGCGATGAGCGACGATCTGGTCACAGGCCTGCTGGAGGAAGCGCGCGAGCGGATGCACAAGTCGGTCGAGTCGACCCGCCACGAGTTCGGCTCGGTCCGCACGGGTCGTGCCAGCCCGGCCCTGCTCGACCGGATCATCGTCGACTACTACGGCGCGACCACCCAGCTCAAGCAGCTCGCCACGATCACCACCCCCGAGGCACGGATGCTGTCGATCCAGCCGTACGACAAGAGCTCGATCAAGGCGATCGAGCGCGCGATCCTCGAGTCCGACGTCGGGCTGACGCCGTCCAACGACGGAGCCGTGATTCGCCTGATCCTGCCGGAGCTGACCGAGGAGCGGCGCAAGCAGCTCGTGAAGGTGGTGCGCGGGATCGCCGAGGAGGGGCGGGTCGCGATCCGCAACGTGCGCCGCGACGTGATGCACGACCTGCGCGAGCTCAAGGAGGCGGGGGAGACCGGCTCCGACGACGAGCACCGCGCCGAGGTGGAGCTGCAGAAGGTGACCGACCTCCGGATCGCCGAGCTCGACGAGCTGCTCAAGCTCAAGGAAGCAGAGATCCTCGAGGTGTAGTGAGCGGCGAGCTTCCCCGCTACGTCGCGATCATCACCGACGGCAACGGGCGCTGGGCGAGGGCGCGCGGGCTGCCGGTGCTCAAGGGCCACGAGGCGGGCGCCGACGTGGTCAAGGAGCGGCTTCGCGACGCGGTCAGATTCGGGATCGAGGAGCTGACCGTGTATTCGTTCTCGACCGAGAACTGGAACCGGTCGCGCGCCGAGGTGTCGGGGCTGATGCGGATGTTCGGCCGTCGGATCGACGCCGAGACTCCCGAGCTGCACGCCGAAGGGGTGCGGATGCGGTTCGTCGGGCGGCGCAGCGACCCGGTGCCGAAGCGGCTGGTCGAGAAGATGGAGTGGGCCGAGGCGGTGACGGCGAGCAACGATCGGATCACGCTGTTCGTGTGCTTCAACTACGGCGGCCGTGCCGAGATCGTCGACGCCGCCAGGACGTTCGAGGGAGGCGGCGAGGAGGAGTTCCGCCGCCATCTGTATGCGCCCGACATGCACGACCCCGACCTGATCATCCGCACCAGCGGCGAGGTGCGCCTGTCCAACTACCTGATGTGGCAGTCGGCGTACTCGGAGCTCGTCTTCCGCGACGAGCTGTGGCCCGACTTCACGCGCGAGGCATTCGAGCAGAGCCTGGACGAGTTCGCGTCGCGCCGGCGCCGCTTCGGAGGCCGCTGATGCCGCCGCCGCGGCGCCCATCGGCGGCGCGTGGCCGGCCGGCGCACGGCGCTCGCAAGCCGCCTCAGCGGCGCCGGCGCTCGGATCTGCTGGCCAGGGTCCTCGTCGCGGTCCCGGCCGCGGTGCTCGCGGTCGGGTTCGCCGACCTCGGCGGGACCGCCTGGGCCGGTCTGATGGCGGTGCTGGGCGTGATCTGCATGAGCGAGCTCTACCGGATGCTCGAACGCTGGCGGCCGGTCTCGATCGTCGGATACGCGGCGCTCGTCGCGATGTGCGTGGCCGCCCGGTACGGCGGGCTGCGTGACGTCGTCGAGGTCGCGCTCGGTGCCGTGCCGGTGCTGTTCGTGGCGATGGTGGCCGGCGATCGCCACACGGGCGCGACCGTCTCGGTCGCCGGCACGCTGCTCGGGATCTACTGGCTCGGGTTCGCGTTCGCAAGCGCCGTGCTGCTGCGCCAGCTGCCCAACGGCAAGGGGATCCTGATCGACGTGATGGTCGGGACGTTCCTCGGGGACACCGGCGCGTACCTCGGCGGGCGGATGTTCGGTCGGCGCCCGCTGGCGCCGACGATCTCGCCGCACAAGACGGTCGAGGGGCTGATCTGCGGGATGATCGTCGCGGTCGTCGCGGTGCTCGTGGCGCGGTTGTACCAGACCGGCTGGGTGCCTCCGTTCACCCAGGGCGAGGCGTTCGGCCTCGGCGTCGCGATCGCGGTGCTCGGCCCGATCGGCGACCTGTTCGAGTCGCTGATCAAGCGCGACGCCGGCGCGAAGGATGCCGGCACCCTGTTCGGCGCCCACGGTGGCGCGCTCGACCGCCTCGATGCGATCAGCTTCACGATCGTGGCCGGGTACCTGATCTGGGCTGGGCTGCCGCACGGCTGAAGCGGCGCATCCGCTACGCCTATAGTCAGTGACAATGCCGCGGCGCCTGGTCATCCTCGGCTCGACCGGGTCGATCGGTACCCAGGCCCTCGAGGTGATCTCGGCCAGCAATGGCGAGCTCGTGCCCGTCGCGCTCAGCGCAGCCAGCGATTGGGAGGGGCTGATCCGCCAGGCGATCGCCTACGGGGTCCGGCGGATCGCGCTCGCGGACGCGGATGCCGCGGCGCGAGCGAGCGAGGCATGGACCGATGGCGAGGTGGTGTCCGGGCCTGACTGGCCGATCGAGCTGATCGCCGGGTCGGACTGCGAGATCGTTCTGAACGCGATCGTCGGCTCCGCAGGGCTGCTCGCGACGGTGGCGACGCTGGGGGAGGGGATCCACCTCGCGCTCGCCAACAAGGAGTCGCTCGTCGTCGGCGGCGAGCTCGTCCGCCAGCTCGCCGAGGCGACCGGCGCGACGATCATCCCGGTCGACTCCGAGCATTCGGCGCTGCATCAGCTGCTCGCCGCCGAGCGACCGGGAAGCGTCGAGCAGCTCGTGCTGACCGCATCCGGCGGTCCGTTCCGGGGACGCCGGCGCGCCGAGCTCGTGGACGTGACCGTCGCGCAGGCGCTGGCGCACCCGACCTGGTCGATGGGCGGCAAGATCACGATCGACTCGGCGACGCTGATGAACAAGGGCCTCGAGGTGATCGAGGCCCATCACCTGTTCGGCACCGCGTACGACCAGATCGAGGTGATCGTCCACCCGCAGTCGATCGTGCACGCGCTCGTGCGGCTGTGCGACGGCGCGTCGCTCGCCCATCTCGGCTATCCCGACATGCGCGTGCCGATCTCCTACGCGCTGC
This sequence comes from Solirubrobacterales bacterium, assembly GCA_027315255.1. GTDB lineage: Bacteria > Actinomycetota > Thermoleophilia > Solirubrobacterales > Solirubrobacteraceae > Palsa-465. The sequence continues at coordinate 4,553 of DAHUYL010000127.1, forward strand.
ACCACCCCGACCGGGTCGACGTCCCCGTCGGAGCGCTCGACCTGGCCGCGCTCGGGGCGCTCACGTTCGAGCCGCCCGACACCGACACGTTCGCGTGCCTGCGGCTGGCCCGCGAGGCCGGACGCACCGGCGGGACCGCCCCGTGCACGCTGAACGCCGCCAACGAGGTCGCCGTGCACGCGTTCTTGCAGGACCGATTGGGGTTCCTGGGGATCGCAGCAGTGATCGAGGAGACACTTGACCGTCTCCCGGCCGGCGACCTACACTCGTTCGAGTCGCTCATAGAGGCCGACGCCGAAGCGCGGGCGGTCGCCGCGGAGCTGGTTGCCCGTAGGGCGGCGGCCGCTTAACAGACACGATGTCCTATCTGCTCGCCTTCCTCGGGATCGCCGTCCTCATCGTCTTGCATGAGCTCGGCCACCTGTTCGCGGCGAAGGCGGTGGGGATGCGGGTCGAGCGGTTCTCGCTGTTCTTCGGCCCGATGATCGTGCGGCGAACGATCGGCGAGACCGAGTACGGCATCGGCGTGATCCCGCTGGGAGGCTTCGCGAAGATCACCGGCATGAGCCCCGAGGAGGAGCTGCCCGCGGACGTGCGGCCGCGGGCCTACTGCAACCAGCCGGTCTGGAAGCGGGTCGTCGTCGTCGCCGCCGGGCCGGCGGTGAACCTGCTGGTCGCGTTCGTGATCCTGTGGTTCATCGTGATCGGCATGAGCCAGGGCGTCGTCGATCAGCACGGCCAGCCGTGGATCACCAACACGGTCGGCACCGTGATCCGCCCGAGCGCCGCGGCAGGCGTGCTCGAGCCCGGCGATCGGATCCTCTCGATCGACGGCACGACCGGCAACTGGCAGACGCTCCGAAACGTGATCGGCGCCGACCGCTGCACCGGCGCGCAGGTGAACGGGTGCAAGGCCGCGCGGCCGCTGAGGATCGCGGTGAGCCGGCACGGCCGCCGGATCCTGCTGACCGTGACGCCGACCTACAGCGCCGCGAACCACAGGGTCGAGGTCGGCTTCGGATTCGCGCAACGGACCGTGCCGATCGGGCCGCTGACGGCCGCCAGGCTGTCGGCCCAGGACATCTGGAAGGTGACCAGCGGCACGATCTCGACGATCGCACGGATCTTCCAATCGAAGGACCGCCGGCAGCTGCACAGCGTCGTCGCGATCGTCTCCTACGAGCAGCAGTCGATCTCGCAGGGCACCTCCAGCGCGTTCGAGTTCCTCGCGCTGATCTCGCTGGCGCTCGGGATCATCAACCTGTTCCCGTTCCTGCCGCTCGACGGCGGTCACATCTTCTGGGCGCTGGTCGAGAAGCTGCGCGGCCGCCGCGTGCCGCTGGTCGTGATGGAGCGCGCCTGCTGGGTCGGCGTCGCGCTCGTGCTGTCGCTGTTCGCGATCGGCCTGTCGAACGACATCTCGGCGATCAGCCACAACGACCTCGTGCTGCCCAGGTAGGGTTCTGCCACGGGGGCTCCGGCCGCCGTCAGAGCGCCACGTCCAGCTGCTCGTCCTCTTCGCCCGGAGGCCGGTAGACGACGTAGCGGTCGCCTCCGGCGTCCCGCGCCTCGTACATCGCCGTGGTCGCCTCGAGCATCACCCTCGCGAGGTCCCGGCCCGCGGCGGCCCGGCGCGGATCCCACGCGGCCACCCCGACCGACGCGGTCAGCTGGACGTGAGCGCTGCCCGAGCCGGCGTGACCGCCGCGGCGGACGATCCGCAGGACCTTGGCGGCGACGTGCTCGGCCTGGGCCGACGAGGCGTCGGGCAGCAGGATCGCGAACTCGTCGCCCCCGGTGCGCGCGAACGCGTCGCTCGCACGCAGGGCGGCGCCGACCGCGTGCGCGATGCTGACCAGCACGGCGTCGGCGGTCGCGCGCCCGGCGCCGTCGTTGAGCGCCTGGAAGTGGTCGAGGTCGAAGCACAGCAGCGCCCCCCGCGAGGCGTACCTGGCGGCGTGGGCGAGCGCGCGCGCGAGCTCCTCGTCGAAGCGTCCGCGGTTCAGCACGCCGGTCAGCGCGTCGCGGGCAACGATCCGGACGACGTCGTGCTCGCTCCGGATGTGCTCGCCGATGTCGAGGTACTGCGCCACCGCGAAGCTCGGTGTCGGATCGGCCGACGGGACGGCGGCGAGGCTGCACAGGAGCGACACCCACCCGCCGCCTCGCCGTAGCAGGCGGAGCTCGAAGCGCACCCGGTCGACCTCGCCGCGCTCCAGACGGCCGAGCTCGAGGCTGCGACGGTCGAGGTCGTCGCGGTGCATCAGCGATTCGACCGCGATGCCGCCGAGCTCGCCGTGATCGGCGCCGAGCAGCCGCTCCAGCTCGGGATTGGCACGGATCCAGCGGCCGCGGTCGGCTCCCGCGAGCCCGAGCAGCGCCACCCCGATCGGCGCCGCCGCGAACGCCGCCTCGAAGCAGTCGCCGTCACCCCCCTGCGTGGACCCATGCATCAGTACACCGGGATGGTGACCGATCGCAGGTCTTTCGCATAGCCGCGATGAACCCTGATCCGGTGCGTGGAATCCCGCAGCCCGGCCGGGGGGGGTGAGGAGGTGCGCGGTCGGGCGCTGCCGGCCCTGGGTGCTGGTCACGGTCGGTGTGTCGCGTGGAAGCGGCATAAGTGCGACAGCATCGAGGTCCGTGGTTGGGGTGGTGCGGATCGGCTGCGTATGGGGGCGTGGGTGCGCGGGGTGTGGTCGCGGGGCCGGTGCTGGTGCGGTTGTGCCGGTCGGCGGCTGGGGCTGACCCCGTCGACGCCGGTCTGGCGCTGCGCCGTGCACCCACTGCCTTTGGCGACGAGCGCTCCACCTGACAAAGCACTGCTGGTGGCCGGCACCGGAAATCCGTTGCATAGATGAGCGATGGCTGGGCGTGGATGAGGGGAGGCGGCGGTGACACAAGTCGTACCGGTGGTACGGCGGTGTCGCCGCCTCCCCTCAGGCGGGTCCAGACGCGCTCAGATATGTGGCGAATCTGTGGTGCAGGACACTAGCGGACGACCACCTGCACGCCCCTGCTGAACACCGGCTGGCCGGACGCGGGACCGAACAGCGGGTCGCTGGGGTAGTACCAGCGCATCAGCAGCGTGCCGCTCGACGGGAACTTCAGATGCACGTCGAAGTAGCCCTGCTGCGAGCTGGTCGTGACC
>DAHUYL010000131.1 GCA_027315255.1 Solirubrobacterales bacterium
CGGTCGGCGGCCGGGGCTGAGCTCGTCGACGCCGGTCTGGCGCTGCGCCGTGCACCCACTGCCTTTGGCGACGGGCGCTCCACCTCACAAAGCACTGCGAGCTGGCAATCGGGCGCGGAGCGGTCCCGAAGCTCACTCCTCGATCAGCGTGATCGCGCCCTCGGGGCACGTCCCGGCGATCTCGTCGGCCAGTCCGAGCAGGTCCGGCGGCACGTCGATCTCGCCGCCCCGGATCGTCACGTAGCCCTCGTCGTCCGGCGCGAGCAGCTGCGGCGCGAGCGTGTAGCAGCGCCCGTGTCCCGTGCACTGGTCGGCGTCGACCTTGAGCCTCACGGCCGTACCTCCCAGCGCAGCGGCAGCTGGTGCAGCGCCATCATCGAGCCCCCGCCGCGCTCGAGCAGCTGCGCGTCGCTGCCGAGCTCGAACTCGGGGATCAGGCGCAGCCACTCCTCGGTGGCGATCTGCATCTCGCGGCGAGCGAGGTGCATCCCGAGGCAGCGATGCGGGCCGCTGGCGAAGCCGAAGTGGTTGTTGCGCCTGCGGTCGATCACGAACTCGTCGGCGCGCTCCCAGTGTCGCGGGTCGCGGTTGGCGCCGGACACGAGCGCGTAGACCATGTCACCCTTGCGCAGCTGCACGCCGTGGAACTCGGTGTCGCGGGTCACCTTGCGGCCGTCGCCGAAGATGATCGTGTACAGGCGGAGTGTCTCCTCGACCGCCAGCGGGATCAGCTGCGGTGACTCGAGCAGCTGCCCGCGGTGCTCCGGATGCAGCGCAAGGTGGTGGAACATGTACCCCAGCTCGGCGCGCGTGGTGTCGAGCCCGGCGAGCGTCAGCACGGTGCACATGTCGAGCATCACCTCGTCGTCGATCGGCTGACCGTCGACGCTCGCAGTCAGCAGGTAGCAGAACAGATCGCCGTCCCTGTGAGGGTTGGCACGTCGGTCGGCGAGCTGCTCGGACCAGAACACGCGCATGTCTCCGAGCGCCTTCGTCATCCGCTCGAGGCCGGCGGGGTCACCGCCGAAGCCGCTGAAGAAGTCGTCGACCCAGTCGGCGAACATCTCGGCGTGCTCGATCGACACGCCGATCACGCTGAGGAACGCGGCGGTGGGGTAGAGGAGCGCGAACTCGCCGATGAACTCGCACGAGCCGCCCGGCACCAGCGGCTCGATGTAGTCGCGACAGATCTTGCGCATCGTCGGTGCCGCCGCCGCCATCGCGGTCGGTGAGAACCACGGATTCAGGATGCGCCGGTACTTGATGTGCTCGGGGGCGTCGAGCTGGGTCGGGACGAACCGGTAGACGGGGTCCGGCTCCCACGGCGTGATCGACTCGCTGGAGAAGATCTCGGGCGTCTTGTAGACGTCGCGGACGGCGTCGTAGCGGGTGAACACCCAGTAGCCGCCACCGTCGTACCGGTTGTAGAAGTGCGGGCAGCTCTCCCGGAGCTCGTTCGCGAGCGTCCAGTAGGTGCCCATCTCACGCTGCCTCGAGAAGTCGTGGTCCATCACGGGGCAGCCGCCGCCGTCGGGCTCGGCGCGCGGCTCGAGGACCCTCATGCGGCCCCCCTCGCGCCCGCGAGCGCCGCCGATCGCTGTGCGACCCGCTCGGCGATGTCACGCCCGGCGATGTAGCCGAACACCATCGCCGGGCCGAGCGTGCCGCCCGCGCCGCCGTATGTCATCCCGAGCGGGCAGGCCGCCGCGTTGCCGGCGGCGTACAGCCCGGGGATCACGTCGCCGTCGAGGTCGAGGACCCGCGCCCGGGTGTCGATCAGCGGCCCACCCTTGGTCCCGAGCGCGCCGCTGAACACCTGGATCGCGTAGTACGGCGCGGTCTCGAGCGGTCCGAGCGACGCTCGCGGAGTGCCGTCCCGCAGCGTCGGGTCGCCCCACCACTGATCCTGGGCGCTCCAGCCGCGGTTGAAGTCCGGGTCGCGCAGCTCGCGCGCGTTCCGATTGAAGCGCTCGACCGTCTCGACCAGTGCATCGGCGGGAATGCCAAGCTTCGCCGCCAGCCCGGCGAGCGTGTCCGACGAGATGATCCAATCGGTGCGCGCCTTCGTCTCGCCGCCGAGCCCGCCGGCGAAGCCGTACTTGTCGAGCCACACCCGGTCGAAGATCAGCCAGCAGGGCAGGTTCCTGTAGACGCCCATGATCGTGTCGATCTCGTGGAACGCGGCGCCGAACGCGTTGTAGTTGGCGCCCTCGTTGGTGAAGCGCCGTCCGGTCCGGTTGACCATGATCGTGCCGGGGAGCGTGCGCTCGTAGGTGAGCAGCTGCTGCCCCGTGGAGACGATGTCGGTCGGCATCTCGATCATCGGCATCCACCAGGCCTCGCGCATGTTGCCGAGCATCGCTCCGGCCCGCATCGCCATCTTCAGCCCGTCGCCCGTGTTCGTGTCGATCCCGACCGTGTGCGTGCAGGGGCCTCGCAGGAACGAGCGCTTGAGCTGCTCGTCGCGTTCGAATCCGCCGGTGGCGATCACGACGTTCGGCGCAAGCACCTCCCGGCGCCCCGCGGGCGTCTCGAACACGACGCCCGCGACCTCGCCGTCCTCGACGATCAGCTCGACGCCGCGGTGGTCGGTCTGGGGCTCGACTGCACGGTCGAGGCATGCCTTCAAGAGCCGGCCGCCGAGCGCGAGTCCCATGCCGCGCTCGTCGTTCTCGGCCCGGCGCTGCAGCTCGGCGGGATCGAGCGGCTCGGGGACGGCCATTCCGAGCGTCGTCTGGCCGATCGTCAGGTGATAGGTAGGGTAATAGGGCGAGATGTGCACCCGCCCGGCCCAGTCGCCGAGCTCCCCGTACGGAAACAGCGGCGTCTCGAGCGAGCGGCCACCTTGTGGCAGCCCGCCGGTCTGCTCGGGGTGGTAATCCGGGAAGTCGGCGACGGCGTAGAACTGCACCGGCGTGCGCTCGTGCAGCCACCGCACCATCTCGGGCCCGCGGTCGATGTACGTCTCGGCCATCTCGTCGGCGATCGTGCCGCACGACAGGGCCTGCAGGTAGGCAAGCGCCTGCTCACGACTGTCACCCTTCTCGGGCGGCGCGTGCATGTTCAGCGGAACCCAGATCATCCCGCCCGAGTAGACCGTCGTGCCGCCGACCGTGTGGCCCTTCTCGAACAGCCCGACGCGGGCGCCGAGCTCTGCGGCGGTGACCGCTGCGGTCAGGCCGGCACCACCGGTGCCGAGCACGATGACGTCGTAATCGGCCATCAAGCGTCCCTCTCTCTCGCCTAAACCCAACTCAACTCAAACGCTAGCATACGCGACCTGAGTTCAGTTCTGCTGGCGCGGGGGCCCCCCGGGGGCGCAGGTCACCGGACACCCGCGGCGGACTTCGAGAGGAGGCGGATGGTGCCAGGCTTGCTGGAGGGAAAGGTCGCGATCGTGACGGGCGCAGCCGAGGGGATGGGCGCGGCCACGCTCCACGTGTTCGCGCGGGCCGGAGCACACGTGCTCGCGGCGGATGTGAACGCCGAGGTTGGCGAGGCGACGGTCGCAAGCGTGAGGGAGGCGGGCGGATCGGCGTCGTTCTTCGCGGCCGACGTCTCCGACTGGTCCCAGGTCGAGGCGATGGTGAAGGCCGCGGTCGAGCGCTACGGTCGGCTCGACTGCGCGGTCAACAATGCGGGCGTCAGCCCGGACAGCCAGCCACTGGCCGACTTGACCGAGGCCGAGTGGGACCGTGTCATCGGAGTCAACCTCAGAGGCGTCGCGATCTGCCTGAAGTACGAGCTCGCGCAGCTGGTCGCGCAGGGGGCGGGCGGCGCGATCGTCAACATCGGGTCCGTCAACAGCTTCCGTCCACAACCGAACATGGCGGCCTACAACGCCGCCAAGCACGGCGTGCTCGGCCTGACGAAGTCCGCCTCGCTCGAGTGCGCTCCGCTCGGCATCCGCGTGAACACGATCTGCCCGGGCGGGATCGATACCCCGATGATCCAGCGGGCATTCGCCGAGACCGGCTGGAGCGAGGCCGACTTCGCGCCGGTGATCAGCCTGTTCAACCGTCTGGGCCGGCCCGACGAGGTCGCCCAGGCCAGCCTGTGGCTCTGCAGCGAGCTGTCCTCGTATGTGACCGGCGTCGCACTCCCGGTCGACGCCGGCTACACCTCCCGCTGACGCGACTTGGTCGCGGAAAGTGACGGTGGCGGTGCGAAACCCCGACCAAGTGGTGGAACGCGGCCGGAGAATCAGGCGGGCGGGTCGATGCTCAGCAGCGGCCGGTGGTACTGGACGTCGCCAAAGCCAGCCAGCAGCTCGCGCTCCTCGGGGCTCGGCTCGCCGTAGTAGTGCGGCGTGCCGAGCTGGGCCAGCTCCATCAGGCGACCCGCCGCCTGCATGTCGAGGTGCGTGTAGTGGTCGAGATGCGACTGCGCGTCGGCGTACTCCTCGGACACGTGGATCGTGATCGGGTCGCCGTCGTCGATGAAGTACTCGTAGCGGAGAGTCCCGGAGTCGTGCTCGTGGACGCCACGGATGAACGTCTCGAAGATCCGGATCACCTCGTCGAGGTGGTCCGGGCCGACCGTCATCGTCACTGCTGTGCGAACTCTCGGCATGTCGTCCTCCAACGTCAATCCCGCGCCCAGACGTTCGGGCCGCGACCGCCGATCTGCGAGAGCAAGTCGTCGGCCGCGCGTGATTCGCCCCACAGCACCTCCATCACGCGCCGGCTGAGCTTCCAGCCCGCTTCGGTGCGCCTGAGCTCGTCGTGGTAGCGCGCGACGAGGATCACGGCGGCGTTCGGGTTCTCCCTGAACACCTGATGCGAGGTGAGGTAGGAGAGCGCCTTCGCGCGATCGCCGTCGATCGTCACCTCGTACACGCTCAGCATGTGGTGCTGCCAGATGACCGTCGCGGTCGCCTCGGCGATCCAGTTCGCCAGCGTGTCCCCGCCGGTGACGGGCTCGGAATTGCCGTACTGCGCCCAGATGTCGTCGGCGAGCGTCGCTCGCACCGCCGCGTAGTCGAACGAGTCGATCGCCGAGGAGTACTTGTGGAGCACGTCGGTGATCGCGATCCGGTCTTGAAGTGTCTGCATCGCGTGAGCTTACTTCAATTCAGGCACGGCGGGTGGCGGGTGGCGGGTGCGGTGCCGGACGGCGGTGGTCGGGGACAGAAGGGCTACGCCGGTGTGACGACGGCGCGACCGACGACCCGTCCCTGCGCCAGCTGCTCGTAGCCGCCGAGCGCATCGGCGAGGGCGAACGGCTGCGTCTCGGTCGTGATCGCGCCCGCCCGTGCGAGCGCGACCACCTCGACGAGCTCCGGGATCGTGCCCCACGAGGACACGGTCACGGAGGTCTCGAACGCCGTCGCGAACGCGCGCACGCCGAGCGTCCCGCCGCCGCGCCCGACGTACACGACGGCGCCGCCCGGCGCGACCGCCCCGGCGGCGAGCGCGAGCGTCTCGTCGGTTGCGACGAAGTCGAGCGCGAGTGCCGCCCCGAGGCCCCCGACCGCTTCTCGAAGGCGGCCGGCACCCAAGCCGGCCGCCGAAACGCAGGCGTGCGCGCCCGCCAGCCGCGCCAGCTCGAGCGCCTCGTCGCGCAGGTCGACCGCGACGACCCGCACGGCGCTCAGCGCCCGCAGCATCTGCACCGCCATGTGACCGAGTCCGCCGACCCCGATCACGACCGCCGTCCGGTGCGCCAGCAGCTTGTCGCGGTGCTGCGCGATCGCGTGGTACGGCGTCAGGCCCGCATCGGCGAGCGGGGCCGCCTGCGCCGCGTCGAGATCGCCGATCGGCACCAGGTATCGCGTCGAGGGGACGATCAGCTGCTCGGCCAGGCCGCCGTCGCGGCCGAGGCCGGCGCCGTGGTAGCCGACGGACGCGACCGGGCGCTCGCAGATGTTCTCCCAGCCGCGCAGGCACTGCCAGCAGACGCCGCAGCCCCAGCGCGCATAGACGACGACGCGGTCGCCCTCGCCGACGCCGGAGGCGCCCGGGCCGAGGCGGCGCACGACGCCGGCGACCTCGTGGCCGAGCGTGAACGGAGGCTCGTACGGCAGCGTGCCGGCCGGCCACTCCAGCAGGTGCAGGTCGGTGTGGCACAGGCCGGCGGCCTCGACGTCGAGCAGGACCTCCCCCGGCCCCGGCTCGGGGCAGGCGACGTCCGCGAGCTCGAACGGGCGCTCCCAGGCTGCGAGCCGGACCGCGAGCAAGGCGCCGACTACGCCTGGGCGGCGGCGGCGTCGAGGACCTCGGCGAACTTCCGCCGTGCGGCCGCGCGCCGGGTCGGGATGTGGTTGGTCGGGACACCGTCGGTGGGCGCCTCGACCGAGCGCAGGACGTGCCGCGCGACCGCCTCGCGATGCACCTCGTCGGCGCCGTCGACGAACCGCGCGTGGCGCGAGAAGCGGTAGAGGAACTCGAGCGGGAGGTCACCGGAGTAGCCCATCGCACCGTGCAACTGGAGCGCGCGGTCGACGACGTCGTGGACGACCTTCGCCCCGAAGAACTTGATCAGCGAGACGTCGTCCCGCGCCGCGCTCGAGCCGAACCGGTCCATCTTCCAGGCGGCATGGAGCGTCATCAGCCGCGCCGCCTGCATCTCCGCGACCGAATCGGCGATCCACGTCTGGACCGTCTGCTGGTCACCGAGCACGCCGCCCTTGACCGGCCGGTACGACGCCCGCTCGACCATCATCTCGAACGCCCGCCGCGCGATCCCGAGCCAGCGCATGCAGTGGTGTATGCGCCCCGGGACGAGCCGGGATGGAATCACGGGCTGATCCGGCAATCG
>DAHUYL010000212.1 GCA_027315255.1 Solirubrobacterales bacterium
GATCGCCCGCAGCTCGCGGTTCATCGCGCCAGCCGCGCGATCAGTTCGTCGGCCGCCGTGAGCTTCAGCAGCCGGCCGGCGGCGAGGAAGTACGACTCGTCGGCCGCCGCCGCCCACGCGGCGTTGACCCGCCCGAGCGCATCGCGGTAGCGGCGCGCGAGCGCGTTGGCGGGAACGATCCCGAGCCCGGTCTCGTTCGAGACGACGACCGTCAGGCCCGGACGCACGGCCGCGGCCGCGGCGGCGGCGGCCGCGAGCCCGAGGATCGTGTCCTCGTCGCGGCCGTCGAGCAGGTTCGCCACCCACAGCGTCAGGTCGTCGAGCACGAGGCAATCCTCCGGCGGGACGGCGGCGACCGCCGCCTGGAGCTCGAACGGCGACTCGACCGTCGACCACGCGGCGGGCCGCTGCGCCTGGTGGCGCTCGATCCGGCGCGCCATCTCCGGATCGCCCGCCTCGGCGGTCGCGATCACCGTGACCGGCGCTGCCTGCCCCGCGGCGATCCGTGCGGCCAGGTCGGACTTGCCGCTGCGGGCGCCGCCGAGCAGGAGGATCAACAACGGATGCCTCGGATCGGGAGGACGGACACGCGGCCGTCATCGTGCAGCACGCGCACGTCCGCACCGTACACCCGCGCGATCGTCGCCTCGGTCAGCACCTCGCCCGGGGTCCCCTCGATCGCGATCCTGCCGCGGTCGAGCAGCACCAGGCGGTCGGCGTACTGGCCCGCCAGCGTGAGATCGTGCATCGCGCTGACGACCGTCAGCCCGTCGCTGCGGCGCAGGTCGTCGAGCAGCTCGAGCGCCTCCTGCTGGCGGCCGAGGTCGAGCGCCGAGGTCGGCTCGTCGAGCAGCAGCACGGGCGCCGCCTGGGCGAGTGCGCGGGCGAGCACGACCCGCTGGCGCTCGCCGCCGGACAGCGAGTACAGCGGCCGCTGCGCGAACGCCCGCAGGTCGAGCCGGTCGATCGCGGCGGCCGCCGCGACCCGGTCGGCGCGGCTCTCGCCGCCCAGGTAGCCGATGTGCGGGGTGCGTCCGAGCAGCACGTACTCGGCGACCGTCAACCCGGGCGGCGTCTCGGGCAGCTGCGGCACGAGCGCGATCGCGCGCGCGAGCTCGCGCCGGCGCCGCCGGCTGTGGCCGCGCCCGGACAGCTGCACGGTTCCGTCCGCCGGGACGAGCCCGGCGAGCGCGCGCAGCAGCGTCGTCTTGCCGGCGCCGTTGGGGCCGATCAGGCAGACCCACTCGCCGCGGGCGACGGTCAGGTCGACCCCGGCGACGGCGCGGTGGCCGCCGAGCGCGACCTCGACGCCGCGGGCCTCGAGTGCCGTCACAGCCCCACCCAGCGGCTCCGTCGCAGCACGACCGCGAAGAACGGCGCCCCGAGGAACGCCGTGACGACGCCGATCGGCACCTCGGCGGGGGACAGCACCGTGCGCGCGATCACGTCCGTGAGGATCAGGAAGCCGGCACCGACCAGCAGCGACAGCGGCACGATCGCGCGGTAGCTCGAGGAGACGAGCAGCCGGATCGTGTGCGGGACGATGATCCCGACGAACCCGATCAGGCCGCTGACCGCGACCGCTGCCGAGGTCCCGACCGTCGCGGCGACGACGATCAGGCCACGCGCCCGCGCCACGTTCAGCCCGAGCGCGCCCGCCTCCTCGTCGCCGACGCTGAGCACGTCGAGCACGCGCCGGTGGGCCAGCAGGATCGCGGTCGAGACGGCGATCCACGGCAGCGCCAGCACGATCCCGTGCCAGGTGGCACCCGACAGCCCGCCGAGGATCCACGCGTACACCTGCTGGAGCGTCTGCGACTGGCGCTGCTGCAGGAACGTCTGGATCGCGGTCATGAACGCGGCCACGGTCACGCCGGCGAGGATCAGCGCGCCGGTGCCGCCGGCGCGGGCGACCGAGCTGCCGAGCAGGTAGGCGGCGCCGACCCCGACGAGACCGCCGAGGAACGCCGCCAGCGGCAGCAGCTCGCTGCCGGCGGCGTGGGGGAAGAACGCGATCACGATCGTCGCGCCCGTGCCCGCGCCCTCGGACACCCCGAGCAGGTACGGGTCGGCGAGCGGGTTGCGGAACGTCCCCTGGTAGGAGGCGCCGGCGACCGCCAGCATCATCCCGACGAGCCCGCCGAGCACGACCCGCGGGGCGCGGATCTGCCACACGATCCCGCTGTCGAGGCTCGACAGCGGCGAGCGGAACCCGAACACGTGCGACGCGGCATCGCGCGCGATCGCCCACGCGCTGATCGGGGTCGGGCCGACCGCCAGCCCGACGAGCAGGGCTCCCACCACGAACCCGGCGGCGCCCAGCGTCCACACGAGCGGCAGGCCGCGGGCACGGAGCTCCCCCGGCGGGGCGGAGACGGTGGCCCGGTCGGCCACCGTCTCCGAATGCCCGCTCTCGATCGTCATCGACGTTGCGCCTCGACCTTTCTGACGCCTGCCGCGACCTGCTCCATGAACAGGACGATCCGCGGCCCCCACTCGGACGCGACCGTGTCGTTGACCGCGACCACGTCGTGGCCGGCTACAGCGCTGATCGCCGACCAGCCGGGGCGGGCGGCGACCGTCTTGTAGGACTGCCCGCAGCAGGCCGTGTCGGACAGGACGATCAGGTCGGGGTCCTGGGCGACGACGTACTCGGCCGACAGCTGCGGGTAGGTGCCCGCCTTGCCGGCCGCGTCGGCGATGTCGCGCAGCCCGAGCATCGTGAGCACCTGCCCGACGAACGTGTGCGAGGTGACCGAGTAGTAGTTCTGGTCGAGCTCGTCGTAGACCTTCAGCGGCGGCGTGCGCTTCTTCACCGAGGCGACGATCGCGGCGACCCTGTGCTGCATGCTCGCGACCAGCGCGCGCGCCTGCGCGGCGTGGCCGGTGACCTGCCCGAGCTGGGCGATCTGGTCGTAGATGCCCGTGAAGTTGCTCGGCGCCGCCTCGAGCAGCACGGGGATGTGCAGGGCCGCGAGGTGCTGGGCGACGTTGTCGATGTCATCGGAGATGACGACCAGGTCGGGGTGGTCGGAGGCGATCGCCTCGACGTTCGGCTGGAACGCCGACAGCTTCGTGCGCGGCGCATTCGGGGGGTAGGTCGAGTAGGAGTCGACCGCGACCACCTGGTGGCCGGCGCCGTCGGCGAACAGGTCCTCGGTGGCCGCGTCCGACAGCGACACGATCCGGGTCGCGTCGGCCGGCAGTGGGACGCCGTTGCTCGCCGTCGCCGCCGGCCGGCTGGCACCGTGGGCGAGGCCGAGCGGGACGACCAACGCCGCCGCGCACACCAGCGCGGCGGCGACGAAGGGACGGGGGGCGTGGTGGCGCCTGCGATGCGGCGCCGGATAGATGGACATCGAGAACCTCCGCGGTTGGCGAAGGGAGGTGGCTCGCCGGCGTCGCCGGACGATCCGCCCTTCCTCCGAGGGCTTGTCGTCACGGCGCCTGGGCAGGCGACCTGGCTCGCCCCACCGCCTCAGGTGGGGCATCACAGTTGCGGGACAGCTCCGGGATCTCACCGGATTCGCTGCTCGGGCGCCGGCCGGGGTTATGTGCCCGGCTGGCGCTGCAGTCTACGCGCGATCAGGCCTCGGCGACGAACCGGTTCTCGATCCGTCCGACGCCCTCGATCTCGACCGCGACGACGTCGCCGTCGGCGAGCACCAGCGGCGGTTCGCGCGTGAAGCCGACGCCGCTCGGGGTTCCGGTCAGGATCAGATCGCCCGGTTCGAGCGTGGCGAACTCCGAGATCGTCGCGACCAGCGTCGCGACGTCGAAGATCATCAGCTCCGTCGAGGCCTCCTGCACGGTCTCGCCGCCCAGCGTCGTGCGCAGCGTCAAGCGCCCCGGGTCGGGGAGCTCGTCGAGCGTGACGAGCGCCGGCCCGACGGGCGTGCACGCATCCCATGCCTTGCCCTGCAGCCACTGGTGGGTCCTGGCCTGGTAGTCGCGCATCGTGACGTCGTTGGCGACGGCGAAGCCGGCGACCGCCCGCATCGCGTCCGCCTTCGAGATCCGTCGAGCCCGCTCGCCGATCACGACGACCAGCTCGCCCTCGTAGTCGGGCCCGCTCGACTCCGCGGGCAGCGCGATCGGATCGAACGGCCCGGCGACGGAGGTCGCGAACTTCGTGAACAGTACGGGGTAGTCCGAGTCGCCCCGACCCGTCTCCTCGATGTGGGCGCGGTAGTTCAGCCCGACGCAGATCACCTTGCCGGGACGCGGCACGACCGGCCGGAAGTGGACCGCGTCGAGCGGCAGCGCACCCGCGCGGTCGAGCTCGGCGGCGCGCAGCAGCGCGAGCGGGGTGTCGCGGCCGAGCTCGGCGATGCCTCGCAGCGGGACCGCCCGCTCGCCCTCGAGCGCGACCGCGAGCCGTGCTCCCTCGTGTTCAACGGATGCGATCTGCACGCTGCACCTTTCGTATACGATTTCCTATCGGATGCGCTTCGAGCCGCAGCTGCACCATATCGACGGGGCGTTCATCGAGAGCGCGTCCGGCGAGAGGTTCGAGACGCTCGACCCGGCGACGAACGAGCCGCTGGCGCTCGCCGCCGCAGGTGATGCGCCCGATGTCGACCGAGCCGTCGCCGCCGCCCGGCGGGCGTTCGACGACGGTCCGTGGCCGCGACTGAAGGCGAGCGAGCGAGCGGCCGTGCTGCGGGCGGTCGCCGAGGCGATCCGGGCGCACGCGGGCGAGTTCATCGAGCGCGAGGTAGCCGACATCGGGATGCCGGTCGCGCAGATGAAGGGGCTGGCGGCGCGAGCGGCGACGAACTTCGAGTACTACGCCGGCGTCGTCGGCGAGCTCCACGGCCGCGCCTTCCAGGTCGGCGAGGAGTTCATCAACTACACGATCCGCAAGCCGGTCGGCGTCGCCGGGCTGATCATGCCGTGGAACGCGCCGCTGATGCTGTCGAGCTGGCGGATCGCGCCGGCGCTGGCGGCGGGCAACACGGTCGTGCTGAAGCCGGCCGAGTGGTCGCCGCTGACCGCGACCCTGCTCGCGAGCGTGCTCGCCGAGGCCGGGGTTCCGGCGGGCGCGTTCAACGTCGTCCACGGATTCGGCGAGACGGCCGGCGCGGCGCTGTCACGACATCCCGGGGTTGACCTGATCTGCTTCACCGGCGAGACGGAGACGGGCAAGGCGATCATCGCTGCGGGCGCGCCGACGCTGAAGCGCAGCTCGGTCGAGCTTGGGGGCAAGTCGCCGGTGGTCGTGTTCGACGACGCCGACCCGGAGCTGTGCGTCGACGCCGCGCTCGCCCAGATCTTCACGATGAACGGCCAGCGCTGCACGGCCGGCTCGCGGCTGCTGGTGCAAGCGGGCCTGTACGAGCGGCTGGTCGAGGCGGTCGCCGGTCGCGCGCGGCGGATCCGGGTCGGCGATCCGGCCGACCCGAGCACCGAGCTCGGCCCGCTGATCCGGCCCGAGCATCTCGAGCGCGTGCTCGCCCACATCGAGTCGGCGCGGGAGCAGGGCGCACGCGTGCTCGCGGGGGGCAGACGTCCGGGCGGGCCTTTGCTGGAGCGCGGAAACTACCTCGAGGCGACCGTGATCGCGGACGTCGACGAGCACATGCGCGCCTTCCGCGAGGAGATCTTCGGGCCGGTGCTCGTCGCGATGCCGTTCGCCGACGAGGCCGAGGCGATCCGGCTGGCGAACGCGACCGACTACGGGCTGGCCGCGTACGTGTGGACGAACGACCTGCGGCGCGCGCACCGGGTCGCGCACGCGCTCGACACGGGGATGTGCTGGGTCAACTCGCAGAACGTCCGTGACCTGCGCACCCCGTTCGGCGGGGTCAAGGCGAGCGGGATCGGCCGCGAGGGCGGCGACTACGCGTTCGACTTCTACTGCGACACGGAGATCGTCCACGTCGCGCTCGGCTCCCATCACATTCCCCGGCTCGGGCTGGGGGAGCCGGCATGACCGGCGCCGTGCAGGAGCTGCTGTCGGCGACGCCGCCGGCGACGCCGTTCGACATCGTCCGCGCGGCGCTGGTCGAGCTGCGGGTCAGCGACCTGACGGCCTCCGAGCACTTCTACGCCGGACTGCTCGGGATGATCGTCTCGGCCCGGACCGACGACGCGGTGTTCCTGCGCGGCTGGGAGGAGCGCCAGCACCACTCGCTGGTGCTGCGCCAGGCCGGCGCCGGCGAGCCGGCGGCGGTCGCGCGGCTCGGGTTGCGGGTCCGGGGCGAGGACGATCTCGACTCGCTCGCGTCGATGTTCGCCGCGCGCGGGCTGCCGTGGCGCTCGGTCGAAGCCGGCCGTGAGCCCGGACTCGGTCGCGCGTTGCGGGCGTGGGACCCGTTCGGCTACCCGCTCGAGTTCCTCGCTGCGGTCGAGCAGTTCCCGACCCAGCACCAGCGCTTCGACCTGCACCGCGGCGCGCCGCTGTTGCGGCTCGACCATCTCAACTTGCACTGCCCGCGGGTCGAGGAGGCGTTCGGCTTCTACCACGACGCGCTCGGGTTCCGCTGCTCGGAGTACATCTCGACCGACCGCGAGCCCGAGCGGGTGACGGGCCTGTGGCTGTACCGCAAGCCGAACGTCCACGACGTCGCGCTGACCGCCGGCACAGGCCCGCGGATGCACCACTTCGCCTACTGGATCGCCGAGCCGGCAGGGGTTCTGCGCGCGTGCGACCAGCTCGCGGGGGCGGCGCGGTCTGAGGTGATCGAGCGGGGGCCGGGGCGCCACGGCGTCTCCAACGCGTTCTTCGTCTACCTGCGCGATCCCGACGGCCACCGGATCGAGCTGTACTCGTGCGACTACTGGACCGGCGACCCCGATCACCGGCCGCTCCGCTGGTCGGTCAACGACCCGCGCTGCCGGTCGTTCTGGGGGACGCGGGCGCCGGACAGCTGGTACGACGAGTCGAGCCTCGTGCTCGGTCCCGACGGGCAGCCGGCCGCGCTCGCGCCGGCCCGTGTCGACGAGCGCGACCAGCGCAGCGAGGTACTGGCGTGAGCGCAGCGGGGTCCGCGGCGACCGCGACCGGTGCCGGCGGCGTGCCCGCTCCGACGAAGGTGATCGGCGTCCACGTCAACTACCGCAGCCGGGCCGCCCAGCGCGGCCGGATGCCCAGCGAGCCGTCGTACTTCCTGAAGCCGCCGAGCTCGATCTCGGCGGGCGGCGAGCTGGTTCGCCCGCAGGGGGCCGAGCTGCTCGTGTTCGAGGGCGAGATCGCGGTCATCCTCGGCTCCCGCGCGCGCGGGGTTCGCCCCGAGCAGGCGCGCGACTGCATCGGCTGGCTGGCGCCCGCCGGCGACTTCGGCGTCCAGGACTTCCGCTGGGCCGACCGCGGCTCGAACGTGCTCGCGAAGGGACAGGACGGGCTGACGCCGATCGGGCCCGCGCTGCCCGCCGGTCCGCTGCTGGCCGCCGCGGAACTCGACTCGGCCGCGCTGCGGCTGATCACGACGGTCAACGGGTCGGTCCGCCAGGACGCGACGCTCGACGATCTGATCTTCGGCTTCGAGCAGCTGATCGCCGACCTGGCGCGATTGATCACGCTCGAGCCCGGCGACGTGATCCTGACGGGGACGCCGGCCGGCGCGGGGGTGGTCGAGCCGGGGGACGTCGTCGAGATCGCGCTCCACGGCGCCGGCGGTGAGCCGCTCAGCGCCGTGAGGAGCACGGTCGTGGAAGCCGCCGAGCCGCTGGCCCCGTACGGCGCGATGCCGAAGGCGACCGACGAGGCGCGGGCGTTCGCACTCGGCACCGAGGCGCCGCCGGCGCGTACGCCCCTGACCGCGGAGGCGCTCACCGCGCTCGCGCGGGTCTCGACAGCGACCCTCACCGTCCAGCTGAACCGCCGCGGGATCGAGACGACGTTTCTCAGCGGGCTGCGGCCGAGCCGGCCCGACCTGCGACTGGTCGGCTACGCGCGAACGCTGCGGTACGTCGCCGTCCGTGCCGATGTGCGCGAGGCGCTGAAGGCCGGCGGACCGGATGCCCAGAAGCGCGCGGTCGAGGCCGTCGGTCCGGGGGAGGTGCTCGTGATCGAGGCGCGGGGCGAGACGCGCGCCGGGACGATCGGCGACATCCTCGCCGCGCGCATGCACGCGCGCGGCGCCGCGGGAATCGTGACCGACGGCGGCGTCCGCGACACGCCCGGCGTCGCCGAGCTCGAGCTGCCGACGTACTTCCGGTGCGCGAACGCGTCCTCCCTGTGGAACGCGCACATCCCGCTCGAGCTCGACGTCCCGATCACGTGCGCGGGCGTGCTGGTGATGCCCGGCGACGTGATCGTCGGCGACGCCGAGGGCGTCGTCGTGCTGCCGGCCCAGCTCGCCGAGGAGATCGCCCGCGAGGCGGCCCAGGTGGAGCTCCGCGAGCAGTTCGCGCTCGAGCGCGTCCGGTCCGGCGAGCCGGTCGCGGGCCTGTACCCGCTGTCCGAGGAGCGCCGGGGTGAGTTCGAGGCGTGGCTCGCGTCAGGAGACGTCGAGGAGCGCTCGTCGTGACCGGCAGCCCGTTCGCCGCCAACCCCGACGCCGTCCGGGGCGCGATCACGCCGCTGGTCACGCCGTTCACCGACGCGGGCGAGCTCGACCTGGCCGCGATCCCGCGCCTGATCGATTGGCAGCTCGAGCGAGGGTCGCACGGCATCTCGGTCGGCGGGTCGACCGGCGAGCCGACCTCGCAGACCGTCGCCGAGCGGATCGCGGTGATGCGCGCGGCAGCCGCTGCGCTGCGTGACCGCGCGCCGCTGCTGCCCGGCACCGGCACCGCGCTGATGGCCGAGACGCTCGAGCTGACCGCGGAGGCGCAGCGGCTCGGGGCCGCCGCTGCACTCGTCGTCACCCCGTACTACGGGCGCGCGCAGCAGGAGGGCCTGTACCGCTGGTACGCGCGCGTCGCCGCCGAGTTCCCGGAGCTTCCGATCATCCTCTACAACGTGCCGGTCCGGGCGGCGGTCGACATCAGCCCCGCGACCGTCGGCCGGCTGCGCCGCGCGCACCCGAACATCGTCGGGATCAAGGAGACCACGCGCGACTTCGAGCACGTCTCGCACGTGCTCGACGAGGCCGGCCGCGACTTCATCGCGCTGTCGGGGATCGAGCTGCTGTGCTACCCGATGCTCGCGATCGGCGGTCGCGGCCATCTGAGCTGCGTCGCGAACTTCGCGCCGGCGCCGGTCGCGCAGCTTTACGACGCGTTCGCAGCGGGCGACCACGATCGTGCCCGCGCGCTGCACTACGACCTGCATCCGCTCGTCGAGGCTGCGTTCACCGAGACGAACCCGGTCCCGGCCAAGTGGATCATGCACGAGCTCGGGCTGCTCGGCTCCGCCCACGCCCGCGAACCGCTCGCGCCGCTCGGGGAGGCTGCCCGGGGGCGGGTGCGGGAGCTGCTGGCTCTGAGCCCGCACGTGCAGCTGCCGGCGGCGGCGCCCTCCCCGGTCTGAGCCGTCATGGCTGCGACCAAGCAGGAGCAGGTCTACGCGCTGCTTCGCGAGCGCATCCTCGACGGCGAGTACGGCCCCGGCTACCGGCTCGTGATCGACCGGATCGCTGCCGCCGCCGGCGTCAGCGCGCTGCCCGTGCGCGAGGCGGTGCGCCGCCTCGAGGCCGAGGGGCTGGTCGTCTTCCGGCCGAACAGCGGCGCGCAGGTGAGCCCCGCCGACCCGGCGCTGTGGGAGGAGACGATGACCGTGCTGGCGGTGCTCGAGGGGTATGCGACCGCCGCCGCCGCACCGGCGCTCGCCGCGGGCGCGCTCGAGGCGCTCGGACGCGAGACCGACGCGATGGCGGCCTGCCTCGAGTCGTTCGACGCGCTCGGGTTCGCCGACGCCAACCGCCGGTTCCACCATGTGCTGCACGAAGCCTGCGGCAACGCGGCGTTGCTCGATCTGCTGCGCTCGACCGAGCGCCGCCTCGACGCGCTTCGGCGGACCGTGTTCACCCGGATCCCCTACCGCGGCAGTGACTCGATCGCCGAGCATCGCCGGCTGATCGCGCTGCTCCGTGCCGGCGCGGACGCGGGGGAGATCGAGCGGGCGGCGCGCGAGCACAAGCTCGCGACGGTCGCCGCGTTCCGCGCCTGGCAGGCGGCGGTCCGAGCCCATGAGGCAGACGCGCTGCGCGAGCCCGCAGCCGGTGCGCCGGTCGTGCCGAGGTCAGCCTGACCGTCAGTGGGCGAGGATCGGCGCGCTGCCGCCGGCGCCCGCACGGCTGCACTCGCCTAGTTGGTGAGGCAGTTCTCGTTCGCCTCCAACCAGAACTCGCCCTTCTGGGCCCAGGTGGCCGATTCGCGGGGTTGACGCCGCAGGCCCCACGGCCACTTCCCTTTGACCTCGCAGGTCTTCGCCCACTTCTGCATCTCGCGGTACTCGCCCTTGGTCTCCGCCGTGCGCGTGATTGAGCCGGTCGAGCCCCTCCTGCCGGACGGGGGAGTCCTTCCCGATCCACTGAGCCTCGAGCCCGCTGATCGGCTCCTCCTTGCCGATCGGGGGTCCGATCACCACCTTGCCGACCTCGTCGGCCTTGTGGCCGAGGTACTGGACGTCGAGCCAGCTGACGTGCTCGGTCTTGATCCAGTACGGCTTCATCACCGTCTTCGAGCTCTGCAGCGCCGACTCCCGCTCGCTGACCCCGAACAGCGACGCCATCGGCTCGGTCGTGAACCAGTAGCCCGGCCTGACGGTATCGCTCAGCGCGCGCACCGCCGCCTTCGCCGGCTCGAGCGCCCGCACGCTCGCCGCCAGCGCGCCGCCGACCTTCGCGTACGTGGCGGTCCTGGCCGCATCCCACACGGCCGCCGCGCCGGAGGACCGGCAAGGATCGCAGGCCCGACCATCAGCGCGAGGTTGGCGACCGTGTGGGTGCCCTCGGCGGTCAGCTCGGTCAGGGCGGCGCGCCGGTCGCCGGCGTCCCACTCGGCCTCGAGCGTCGCGAAGTGGCTCACGAGCGACTGGTCGATCTGCTGCTTGATCTGCCGAGCGGTCTGCGTGAGCAGGAACGGAGCCGAGGCGAATCGGCTCACGATGTCGTTGGCGGATCGTGTTCTCGAGGTCGTCGAGGTAGGCAGCGTTCTGGTGGCAGGCGTCCCACCGTGCGACCTCGTGAGCGATGGAGTCAATCGCCGCCGTCGTGACGTCAGACGTCGTAGACACCGGTGAATTCCGCCTTCGGCGGACAAGACCGTATCGGTCCCGCTGGTGCGAGGGCACCATTCCGGCCTGGTTGAGAAGGACGGTCGTCGGGTCGACGTCCATCCCGGTGTCGGGTGACCGTGCCGTTCAACGCCCGCGCGGCCGGCGCCATCGGCACTCGCAGCGCGCCAAGCACGACCGGCGAGATGCCGAACCGCCGAAGCCGTTGCGAACGCTGGACGATCAAGCGATTCCCCGGTGCGATCTGGATGGGGCGCGATCGTAAGGTCGTCTGGCTTGCCGGCGGAAGCTTGAGTCCGAACGGTCGCGCCCGGCTTGACCATCGCGCCCGAATACGATACGGTGCAACCGGTTGCACGCCGTGGCCGCCTCCGAACACATCAAGTCGATCGCCGACATCGCCCGGCTGGCCGGCGTCTCGAAGTCGACCGTCTCGCGAGCGCTGAACGACAGCCCGCTGATCTCGGTCGAGACGAAGGATCGGATCCGGGCGCTCGCGCGTGAGCACGGCTTCGAGATCGACGTCCGCGCACGCCGC
>DAHUYL010000219.1 GCA_027315255.1 Solirubrobacterales bacterium
GCCGACCTCGAGCGTCTCGAGTGGGAGCTCGATCAGGGCGGCGGCCCGGGTGGCCGCCGCCCGGGTGGCGGGGGTCGGCCGCTGAGCGAGCCACACGACCCGCCGGTAATGGCCGAAGTAGTCGTCGCGCAGCTCCGGATGGTGGTCGAGCCCGAGCTCGCGGATCACGGTGTGCGCGAAGGTGCGGGCGAGGAAGTCGGTCAGGAAGTAGGTGCCCGGCTCTTCGTCGAGCGCGGCGCGGACCTGCTCGCGCGCGAGCAGGTCGTAGCAGCTGTCCGCCTCGAGGCGAGTGACGCCGAGCTCGTCGAGCGCACCGTAGGTCCCGCAGTCGCCGTAGGCGACGAGGATGCGGTCATGGGAGGTACGCAGCTCTGCGAGCTCAGCGGCGACTGCGCCGGGGATCCGCTCGGGGCGGTTGTGGAGCAGCGCCGGTACGGCGTGGACTTTGACGTCCCAGCCACGACGGCGGGCAATCGCCCGCACATCGAACGCCAGCGCGCCGCATGCGATCACGGCGATGCTCATCCGGGGAACGACAGCTGGTCGATGAACAGGTCGTTGAAGTCGGCGCGTCCCGACAGCTCGACGTACTCGACCTCGCGCAGGATCGCGGCTGCCTCGGCACGCTCGCGCGCCGACAGCGCCGCGATCTTCGCACCCTCGCCGGCGACGTTGCCGGCGGTCACGATCCGCGGCAGCGCAAGCTTCGGGACGAGCCCGATCCGGACCGCGCTCGCCGGCGTCAGGAAGGAGCCGAAGCTGCCTGCGAGCAGCACCTGGGCGATGTCGCCCGGCTCGAGTCCCAGCTCGCGCAGCAGGATCTGCCAGCCGGTCGCGATCGAGGCCTTCGCGAACTGGAGCTCGCGCACGTCGCGCTGGGAGAGGAACACCGACTCGGCCGGGTCCTCGCCGCGCCAGTGCAGCACGAACACGCGCTCCTTGCCGATCATCGTCAGCCGCTCGCACAGGCCGGGATGGGCAGCGGCTGCAACATCGTCGGGGATGAACCGGCCGGAGTGGTCGAGCAGGCCGCAGCCGACCAGTTCGGCGACCGCGTCGACCAGCCCCGAGCCGCAGATCCCGATCGGCTCGGCATCGCCGATCACCTGCAGCGACAGCTCCTCGCCCGCGATCCGCACGGCCTCGATCGCGCCGTCGGCGGCCCGCACCCCGCAGCGGATCTGGGCCGCCTCGAACGCGGGACCGGCCGGCGCCGCGCAGGCGAGCACCCGCTCGCTCGAACCGAGCGCGATCTCGCTGTTGGTGCCGACGTCGATGAACAGCCGCACTCGCCGGTCGCGGGTCAGCCCGGTCGCGAGGATCCCGGCGACGATGTCGCCACCGACGTAGGCGCCGATCGACGGGAACACGAACGCCGGCGCGCGCGGGTGCACCTCGACGCCGAAGTCGCTCGCCCGCGCCGGCGGAAGCCGGTGGGTCGAGACGACGAACGGCGCCATCGACAGGGGCTCGGGGTCGATCCCGAGCGCGAGCTGCATCATCGTGACGTTGCCGCAGACCGTGACCTCGTACACCTCGGCCGGGTCGACCCCTGCCTCGTCGCACACCTCACCGGTCAGCTCGGCGAGCGTCTCGCTCGCACGCAACCGCAGCAGCTCGAGCGCTCCGGGATCGAGCATCGTCGCCGAGATCCGGGTGATCACGTCGGCGCCGAACGGCTGCTGGCGGTTGAGCATCGAGCTGACCGCCAGCGGCTGCCCCGAATCGAGGTCGAGCAGCGTCGCGACGACGGTCGTCGTGCCGAGGTCGAATGCGATCGTGAACCGGCGGGCGGTCGTGTCGCCCGGCTCGACGTCGAGCAGTTCCTCGCCGACGACGACCGCGGTGACGTCGAAGCCGCTGGAGCGCAGCGTTGCTCCCAGCGTTCGCAGCAGCTCGAGCGACGGCTCCGGCTCGAGGTCGTCGATCGCGTCGAGCACGCGCTGCAGGTCCGAGCGTTGATCCTCGAGCGTCGGCTCGGGCAGCACGAGGTGGCGCTTCTGGACCGAGGGGCGCAGGATCACGTGGCGACCGACGCCGGCGAGCGCCGCCTTCGGCCTGGTCTGGAGCGGCGGCACCTCGATCACGAGATCGGCGCCGGCGGTGGCGCGACAGGCGAGCCGCCAGCCGTCCGCTAGCTCGGCCGCGCTGAACGCGCGAGGATCCACGTCCGACACGGCCACCTCGCCCGACAGCACGCGCACCTTGCACTTCTTGCACGTGCCGTAGCCGCCGCAGGTCGAGTCGATCGCGATCCCGTTCCAGCTGGCGGCGTCGAACACCGCGGTCCCGCTCGGGACGCGGACCTCGGTGCCGTCCGGGACGAACCGCAGCCGCAGCCGGTGCGCGCTCACGGTGCGGCCGCAGGCGCCTGCTGCGCGGCGGTCTGCTCCGCAGCAACCCGGGCCCGGTGGGCCGCGATCCACGAAGCCCCCCACGGATCGTGCCCCAGCAGCAGGTCCGCCGCGCGGACGGCCTGGACGCACACCTCGGCGGTCGACATGATCGCGCTCGTCAGTCCCGCGGCCATCGCCATCGGCAGGAAGGCGGCGTTCAGGGCGTGGCGCTGCGGCAGCCCGAACGAGACGTTCGATGCACCCAGGCACATGTTCACCCCGAGCTCGGAGGCGATCAGGCTGATCGTCTCCAAGGTCACCGTGACGGCCTCGGTGTCGGCGCCGACGGTCATCGCAAGCGGATCGATCACGACATCCTCGGGCCCGATGCCGAAGTCGGCCGCGGCCGCAACGATCTTGCGCACGTGCCGCAGCCGCTCGTGCGCGGTGGCGGGGATCCCGGTCTCGTCGTTGGCGAGGCCGACCACGGCGGCACCGTGGCGGGCGACCAGCGGCAGGATCAGCTCGAGCCGATCGTCCTCGGCGGTGACCGAGTTGACGAGCGCCTTGCCCTCGTAGACCGACAGCCCCGCCTCGAGTGCCTCGACGACGGATGAGTCGATGCAGATCGGCGCCTCGACGGCGTCCTGGGCGGCGCGCAGCATCGCCTGAAGCAGCTGGGGCTCGTCGACGAGCGGGATGCCCGCGTTGACGTCGAGCATGTCGGCGCCCGCCGCGACCTGCGTGACGGCATCAGCGCCGACTCGTGACAGATCGCCCGACCGGAGCTCCTCGGCGAACAGCTTGCGACCGGTCGGGTTGATCCGCTCGCCGATGACGCAGAACGGCCCCGAGCCGCCGATCACGACCTCCCGGGTGCGCGAGCGCAGAACCGTCTCGTACCGGCTCATGCCGGAACCCGGGAGCGCCGCAGCTCGATCAGCTCCTTCGCCTTCTTGACGGCGGAGGAGGCGTCGGCCGAGTAGCCGTCGGCGCCGACCGCGTCGGCATACTCCTGGGTCACGGGGGCGCCGCCGACCATCACGATCACGCGGTCGCGCAGCCCCGCCTTCTCGAGCGCGTTGATGTTCGCCTTGAACATCGGCATCGTCGTCGTCAGGAAGGCCGAGAAGCCGACGACGTCGGGCTCGTGCGCCTCGATCTGCTCGATGAACCTCTCGGGCGCGACGTTGACGCCGAGGTCGATCACCGTGAACCCGGCCCCCTCGAGCATGATGTTGCAGAGGTTCTTGCCGATGTCGTGGACGTCGCCCTTGACCGTGCCCATCAGGAAGGTGCCGACACCGGTGTTGCCGGTCTCGGCCAGCAGTGGGCGCAGGATGTCGAGCGCGCCCTGCATCGCGCGGGCGGCGATCAGCATCTCGGGGACGAAGTAGTCGCCGCGCTCGAACCGCGCGCCGACCTCCTCGAGCGACGGGATCAGCGCGTCGTACAGCATCCGCTCGGGCGGGATCCCCTGCTCGAGCCCGTCGTTCACGCCGCCGGTGACGGCCGGCGCGTTGCCGACGAGCGTCTGTTCGTACAGCAGCTGCAGGATCTCCTCATCCGTCATGCGGCGTCCACTCCTTGTTCGTCGTGATGCCCCAGGCGCGCGCTGAGCGTGCGCCCCTCGCCGATCAGCACCGGCCGCAGCGCGGCGATCCGCGCCGGCGTCATCCGCACGGTCGGGCCCGAGACGCTCAGCGCGGCGACGACGTCGCCACTGGCCCCGCGGACCGGGACTGCGATCGCCGCCAGGCCCAGCTCGAGCTCGTCGACCGCCTGCGCGAAGCCCTCGTGGCGCACCCGCTCGAGCTCCGAGCGCAGCAGCGCCGGATCGGTGATCGTGCGCTCGGTGTACCGGGTGAGTGCCGGCCCACTGGCCGGCACGACCGCCCGACCGAACGCGATCAGCACCTTGCCGTTGGCCGAGCAGTGGTACGCCACCGAGCGCCCGACCCACTGCCCGGCGCCGAGGAAGTGGCGGCTGTCGACCTGCGCCAGGTGCTCGACCCCGTGCGGCGCGGCCACGGCGAGGTTGATCGTCTCGCCGCTGGCCCGCGACAGCGCGTCGAGCGAGGCGCGGGCGAGTTCGACGATGTTGCGCTCGAGCATCCCGCGCTCGGCCACGCGGAGGATCGCCGGACCCGGGCGCAGGCGGCCGCGCGCTCCGTCCTGCTCGACCAGCCCGCGCCGCTCGAGCGCGCTCAGCAGGCGCGAGGCCGTGCTCTTCGGCAGGCCGGCGGCGCTCGCGAGCTCGCTCACCGCAACCGGCTCCGTGGACTCGAGCACGCGCACGAGCAGGTCGGCGCCGCGCTCGACGGCCGTCGCGCCGGCCGCTTGAAACTGTTGTTCCACGCCGGATAGGATTACGCGCCGATCGATGTTCGTCAACGGCCTGCCCCGCTACGAGATCCTGTCCGAGGAGGCGCTCGCGACGCTCGATCGCGGCTGGCGGCGGATCGTGTCCGAGCTCGGGATCGAGTTCCTGCTGCCGGAGGCGGTCGAGTACCTGCGCGCCGCCGGCCAGATCGTCGAGGGCGAGAACAAGGTGCGGTTCGACCCGGAGTTCATCCTCGAGCAGGTCGCCAAGGCGCCGCGCGAGTTCGAGCTGCAGGCCCGCAACCCCGCGAACAACCTCCTCATCGGCGGCGACCGGATGGCGTTCGCGCCCGTCTACGGCTGCCCGTTCATCCGCGAGGGCGACGTGCGCCGGGACGCGAAGATGGCCGACTTCGAGAACCTGGTGAAGCTCTCGCAGGCATTCCCGGAGCTCGACTCGCCGGGCGGGACGATCTGCGAGCCCGAGGACCGGCCGCTCGACTCGCGTCACGTCGACATGGTCTACGCGCTGCAGTCGCTGTCGGACAAGCCGTACATGGGATCGGTGACCAGCGGCCCGAATGCGGCCGACACGATCCGGATGGGGGAGATCCTGTTCGGCGGCCGCGAGGCGATCGAGCGCGCGCCGGTGTCGATCTCGCTGATCAACGTCAACTCGCCGCTGCGCTACGACGACCGGATGCTGGCCGCGATGCTGGAGTACGTGAAGGCCGGGCAGGCGGTCGTGATCACGCCGTTCCTGCTGATGGGCGCGATGTCGCCGGTGTCGCTGCCGGCGACGCTCGTGCAGCAGATTGCCGAGGCGCTCGCCGGGATCGCGCTCGCGCAGGTGATCAGGCCGGGCGCGCCGGTCGTGTTCGGGTCGTTTCTGTCGAACACCGACATGCAGTCGGGATCGCCGTCGTTCGGGACGCCCGAGTCAGGGATCGGGGTGCTGTGCACCGGGCAGATCGCCCGCCGGTTCGGGCTGCCGTGGCGTGGTGGCGGCGCGCTCAACGCATCGCAGACGGTCGACGCCCAGGCTGCCTACGAGTCGCTGATGACGCTCCTGCCGACGTTCCTGGCCGGCGCCAACTTCGTGATGCACTCGGCCGGGTGGCTCGAGGGCGGGCTCGTCTCCTGCTACGAGAAGTTCATCGTCGACATCGAGCTGCTGCGCGAGCTGCGACACGAGTTCACCCCGCTCGAGATCGACGAGGCGAGCCTGGCGTTCGATGCCCATGTCGAGGTCGGCGCGGGCGGGCACTTCCTCGGTGCCGCGCACACGCTCGAGCGCTTTCGCGAGTGCTTCTACCGGCCGCTCCTGTCCTCGACGGAGAACTTCGACCGCTGGACCAGGCGCGGCGCGCGCGACACGACCGCGCGCGCTGCCGAGATCTGGCGCAAGGCGCTCGCGGAGTACGAGCAGCCGCCGCTCGACGAGGCGGTCGACGCGGAACTGCGGGAGTTCGTCGACCGCCGCCGCGCCGAGCTCGGCGACTGAGCTCAGCTGC
>DAHUYL010000028.1 GCA_027315255.1 Solirubrobacterales bacterium
GCTGGCGGACTGCTTCGCCGCTGTGACGGCCGCCGCCCACGGGCTGACGCTCCTGACGGGCGACCCCGAGCTGATCGATCTGGTGGACCCGCCTTGCGCAGTCGAGGATCTCCGCGTGTCGTAGCGCCGGATCCGGCGTCAGCAGGATCATCCGAGCCGAGCAGTGGGTCGTCTCGATGGTTCGGTCAGCGCCTCCCGGGAAGCCCGGGAGGCGCTGAAGCTACCTCACCCAGTTCAGAGGGCGCGAGCCCTCTCCTCCTCAGCCGTCGCCCGGCGCGTGTCCGATGAACACGACCCCGGTCGCCGTCGGTCCGAGGACGACGTTGTTCTCGGCACCGCTGATCGAGTCTGCGCCGACGGTCACATCGACCGCCCCGGTCGAGGATGCGGCGATGTCACCGGCCCAGATTCCGTAGGTCCCGGCCACGGGCGTTCCCGGGAACGAGATCGTGTTGCCGAGGATCACGTCTCGCTGGTCCCCGCCGGAGAAGCTGAAGCCGCCGCAGTAGTAGTCGCACGGGACTGCGAACACCCCGATGCTGCCAGGGATTCCGGCGGCCGTCTCGGTGATCGTGTTGTGGGTCACGCTGGCGTCGGAGTGGACGACCTCGACGCCGATCTGGTCGTCGGTCAGCGTGTTGTCGCCGACTGACGTGCGGCCCATCGCGCCGTACAGGAGCACCCCCGAGGCGAAGTCCGCCTGCGGCTCGGTCGAGTTCGTGCCGCCCGTGTAGTCGTTTGCCGAGATGTCGTTCCCGAAGACGGCGCCGACGCCGCCCGGCCCGATCTGTACGCCGTTCTGAGCGATCAGGTCGGTCGGACCGATGCCCGTCACCGTGTTGTGCGCGACGACGCAGCTGGTCCCGGCGTCCTGGCAGGTGAGCCCGTTCTTGTCGTAGTTGGAGATCGTGTTGCCGTAGATGCCGACCCGCGCGGTGCCGGTTGGGCCTGCCTCGACGAAGATCCCGATTCCGCCCCCGCAACCGTATCCGGTCGGCTGCACGGCGACGTTCTGCACGGTGTCGCTCAGGATCTGCCCGGAAGCAGCCTGGTAAAGGATCCCGACGGGGTTGTCGCCACAGACCCGGTTCGGGCTGATCCCGCTTCCGTCGACCAGCAGGTCGCTGATCCGCACGCCGGTCGTGCCGGGCGTGACCTCGACGATCGGATAGATCGTCGGACCGCCGTCGAGGTCTGCGACCGACGAGGGCGTCGCGCTGGTGGGGTCGATGATCGAGCTCGAGCCTGCGCCCGTGAGCGTCAACCTGGACGTGGAGATCGAAACCTGCTCGTTGTAGGTGCCGGGGCAGACGTAGACGGTGTTGCCGGTGGCGGCGTGGTTGACGGCGTCCTGGACGCTGCTGTAGGCGGCGTTGGCGCAGTTGACGTCACTGTTCGTGCCGACGCCCGTCGTGGACACGTACAGCGTCTGGTCCATGTCCATGCGCCGGGACTGTCCCTTCTGGTGATGCGGGGTGGCAGCGGCAGCGGTGCCGGTGAAGGCAAGCCCGAAGCCCCCGGCCAGTAATGGCAGCACGACGGCGCTGCCAAGCAGCGTGCGTCGCGCGACTGAAAGCGTGGGCGCCACGGTGCGCGACCCAACGGTGGTCAACTTCATGCGACAACCTCCTCGGTTTCGCCCGCAGGCGCGAGGGCTCGTCCACCCCGGGCCCCACGGGTCTGTTCTGACCACGGATCCGGTCAGAAGGCGCACGCAGCGCTGCCTAAGTCCATATCTCCGTCGCAGCGCCCGGTGCATCGCCGCTCCAGCGCGAACCCCCTCAAGACCTCAGATTCTGGTCCGACGAATGTACTACTTTACGGTCAACGTGGGTCGAGTTTGCGGCCGCGGCAATCGAACATCTGTCGAGTATCTGGCGCGACTTCCCGCGCGTTCTCGCTCAGGCGAGCGGATCGACGCGCTGCCGATCAGCGCGATCTGGAGCTGATCGGATGTGTGGGTCGAAGGAGCAGGTGCTCGGCGAAGCACGATGTATACTCCATACATCATGCATCGAACCCAAATCTATCTCGACGACGATCAGGAACGACAGCTCGCTGATCGCGCTCGGCAGGTTGGACTGACAAAGTCGGCGCTCATCCGCGACGCTGTCGACGCCTACCTGTCCCCGGCATCAGGCGACGACGGTGCTCTGGCCGGCCTGCGCGCCGCCGTCAAGGACGCAGCCGGCGCCGCGCCGTATCTGCCGAGTGGCGTCGACTACGTCGAGGAGTTGCGCGGAGCCGACCGCGAGCGCCAGCTGGCGGTCGACCCACGCGGCTGAGCGAGTGATCCTGCTCGACACGTCAGTTCTGATCGACGTGCTGCGCGGATCTCCGCCGGCGGTCGAGTGGCTTGGTTCGCTCAGGGAGGTTCCGTCCTGCTCTGAGCTGACGCGTGCCGAGGTTCTGCGTGGAGTTCGCTCGCCGGAACGTTCGCGTACCGATCGACTGCTGAGCTCGTTACGGTGGGTGGCGGTGGATGAGCCGATCAGCCGTCGCGGTGGCGAGCTGGCTCGGCGGTACCGGCGCAGCCATCGGGGCCTGAGCATCGTCGACTTCTTGATCGCCGGCACTGCCCAGCTGGTTGACGCCGAGCTTGCGACCGCAAACGTCCGCCACTACCCGATGTTCCCCGGACTGACCCCGCCGTACAACGCGTGAGGTCTCCACGCACGAGCGCGATGCGGGGGAGGGGCTCGAGGCCGAGCGGCGGCCTGCGTATGTCGCGCACGCGCGCGCGAAAGAGAGAGAGAGAGGCTCGTGATCCACACGACCGGCGGGGTCGAGAGCCCGTTCCTGTTCGAGGCGGGGTTGCTGTCGGCGCCGCCGGGTTCAGCGGAGCCGCCGCCGCGCCACGGTCGCGGGGACCCCTGCCTGATCGGCCGCAGACCGCGTCCGAGCGCATGTCGGTGAGCGGCCTGGTGATCGCGCTCGAGCAGCTCGGGGAGGACGAGCGAGGCGCGATCCTGACGGGCGCCCACCTGCCGGACGGCGACGCGCTGCTCGCGCGCCTCGGCAAGGGCCCCGCAGGAGCCTCGCCCGCGCCCTGCGCAAGCTGGCGCCGACCTCCGGGTGAGGCCGGGCGGCTACTTCGGCCAGCCCAGGAGCTCGGCGAGCCTCGCGGCCGACAGCTCGATCAGGTCACTGCACGGCACGGGCTCGTAGCGTCCGCTGGTCTGGAGCGCCAGCCAGTCGACTCGGCGTTGCTGCGGGTCGATGATGAGCAGCTCGTCGACCTCATGGGACGCATAGCAGCCGAGCTTGTCCCAGGTCTTGTCGTTTGGCGAGACGATCTCGACCGCCAGCGCGGCGGTGCGATGCCATTGTGGGTCGATATCCGCCGGTCGGTGCAGGGCGAGGTCGGGTGCGCGGTAGTCGTGCTCGTCTGCGCCGATCCCCACCTCGCCGGTCAGCTCCAAGCTCGCGTCATCGGCGAGCGGGCCGAGCACGCGGTGCAGCCGGCTGGCAAGCCGCTGATGCTCGTGGCTGGGCGGGGGCATCATGTGGAGGACACCCTCCCACACCTCGTCCCAGCGGTCGACGCCCAGTTGACGGCGGCGGGCCAGCAGGTCGCGGATCTCGGCTGGTTGTGGGTCGAATACGAGCGTCGGCACGTCCTCAGCGTAACGCCACCGCCGTCGTGTCTGGGCTCCGTGGCTGCTCGATCCAGCGCCATACGCGCGGCGCCGGTCGCTCCACCGTGGCGCTGGCAGTCACCCAGCGTCTCGGCGAACGGAAGCTGGCCAGCCTCGATCACCGACACTTCGGCCAGCTGCGTCCACAGCAGTTCGACGCGCTTGTGCTCCGTCCCGAATAGCCGCTCAGGCCAGCCGGTCAGCGTTCGATCGCCTCGCGCGAGCGGTTACGCGGCGATCCAGCGGCTCGGCCAGCGTCGCGGCCGACAGGCGGCGTTTGAGACGGGATCTGAAGGTGGCGTGCGCGGCGGTAGGTCGAGCGCGGCGGGCAGCGGATCGACCCGCGCGCCATCTGCAGCTTGGCGCCGATCCCGAACGCGCCGAGCGGGGGCGGTTCTGGCATGTGCTGGTGGACGAGTACCAGGACATCGAGCCGGCCCAGGAACTGCTCGTGCGGATCCTCGCGGCTCCGCGGGACCGCCTGTTCTGCGTCGGGGACGCGGACCAGACGTTGTACGGGTGGCGGCGCGTGAGCGTGCGGCGGGTGCTCGACCTCGACCTCGCCTATCCGGGGCTCGAGCGGATCTCGCTGCCGCACAACGATCGCTGCCGGAAGGCGATCGTCGCTGCCTCGCGGCAGCTGATCGGCCACAACCGGGTCCGCTTTCCGAAGTCGATCGAGCCGGACCCGGGCCGCGGGAGTGACACCGGGCGGCCGCTCGAGCTGCGCGCTCACGAGAGTCAGGGCGATGCCGCGCTCGATGTCGCCGCGGCGGTCACCGGCGCGGCCCGCGGTGAGATCGTCGTGCTGGCGCGCACGACCAGAAGCCAATGCCTTCACGACCCAGCGGGGGTTATGATGTTTGTATGAAGAAGCGGCGAGTAACCCTGAACCTCGATGCCGATGTCGTCGAGGCGCTCGAGTCGATCGAGGGGAGCAGCATCTCGGCAACGGCCAACGCGGCACTACGCGAGGCGATCGCGACTGCGGCACATCGGGCCGCGTTGCTGCGCTGGTTGGACGAGCTCGACGCCGACCACGGCGCGGCTGCGCCGGCTGAGCGCGACGCTGTCGAGAAGCTGCTCGAGGAACTCGAGCTGCCGTCGCCCGCAGCTCGTTCGGCATGAGCACAGCCGTGGTTCTCGACGCCGCGGCGTTCGATCTACTCGATCGTCCCGGCGGCGCGGCGCTGCGTCACCTGCTGCGGGAGGCGATCGGGCGTGGCGGCGAGGTGCGCTGCGCGGCGGTGACACTGGCTGAGTCGTGCCGAGGCGTGGCGCGCACGCAACGCGTCGAGGCGGCGGTCGCACGCGATCGTGGCGGACAGCGGATCCTCGTCACACCGACCGACGTTCGGCTCGCCAAGCTTGTCGGCGCCGTGCTGCACCACGCCGGCCGAGGCAGTGACGCGATCGCGGATGCTCATGTCGTCGCAGTCTGCGCAGCCTTCGACGCAGCGGTTGTGATCACGTCCGATCCCGACGACATTGCGAGCCTCGCGACGGCCGTTCCGAGCACGCGGATCGTCACGAGGACACCGTCGCTCGGCGAGCGTCAGCGATCGCGTCGAGGATGATCGGCCCGTCCCACGTTCTCGATCCTCGTCGACGTGGTGGACATGCGCGAGGACGCGGTCACCGTCCTCAACGAACGCGCTGACCGACACCTGGCCGCCGGCGAGCGGCCCGACCCGCATCCGCTCCATCGCCTCCTCACGCCCCACACACCGCGGAACACCACCATCCGGCTCACGGATCCCGCGCCAATCGACATCCGGAGAGACCATCTCTGCGAGATCCTCGAATCGCTCGCTCCGACACCGCCGTGAACGCCGCCGCGACCGTACGCATCGCTCCCAGCTCGCGCCCGCGTCCACGAGCATCGACACGATGTCCATGTGCCCGTCCGCGCGCGTGAACGCGTCGAGCTCCGGCGACCCGGGCGTTGCCGTGCCGAGGCGGGGATGGAACTCGTTGACGATCGCGGCGGCGCCGGGATCCCCTGCCCGGACGGCGCGTTGGAGGCCCTTCGCACTGTTGCGAAGCTGCTCGAGGTTGGCATTGCCAGGAAGACCGCGGGGTGGCACAAAGGCCTCCTTTCACAGCTGCTTCGGACATCGGTCCTTGACCGTCGCGCGATGAGGTCAGGGCTGCGTCCACGGGAGGCTGAGGTGGCCGGCGACCTCGGCCCGGAGGGTCGCCGGACCCGCGCCGGGGACGTCCACGACGAACGTGCCGCCCCGAGCCACGAACCGGCTCGCCAGCGGCTTCCACGCGCCGCCCGCCAGGCGCTCGATCACCACGCGACCACTCGCCGGCGAGCGCCCCCACACGCTCAGCTCACCCGGAGCTGAGCGTGTGGCGACCAGCGGGAACGCGAACGCCTGAGCGAGCGGCGGCTTGAGCCCGCCATCCACGTAGTAGATCCCGGACTGGCTGGTGGTGCCGTAGCTCGGATACGGCGGGTCGTCGACGAGCTTGTACCAGGTGACCAGCGAGACCCCCTGCGACCACAGCAGCTCGAGCGCCTGCTCGAGCCAGCGGGCCGCCGTCGCGGTCGGAACCCCGCCGGGGTTGGGCGGCTTCGTGTTGTAGCCGACCTCGGTGACCCAGATCGGGTGGTGGATGTGCGGGAGCGCGCCTCCCGTCTGCTCGGCGACCCGAAGGATCCGGG
The DNA here is from genome assembly GCA_027315255.1 of Solirubrobacterales bacterium. GTDB lineage: Bacteria > Actinomycetota > Thermoleophilia > Solirubrobacterales > Solirubrobacteraceae > Palsa-465. The sequence goes on from DAHUYL010000028.1 coordinate 6,313, forward strand.
TGAGCTTCCCGATGTCGGGGATCGAGACGTCGTCCGGGTTGAGCGCCCTCGCAGTGGGCGGACCGACCGAATACGGATGATGCGCGAGCACGTCGAAGTGAGCCGGGTCGGAGCAGCGCGCGCCCTCGAGCCGTGCGCCGAGCTCGCGCACGCACAGCACGTCGCGCCAGAACAGCGCGGGCGGGATCCGCCCGTGGGTGCCGGGGTCGCCGAACGGGGCGGTGCCGGCGGTCACGACCAGCGCGCCCGGGTCGACCGACTTGATCCCCGCGTAGAACGCGTTCAGCATCCGCCGGTAGAAGATCGGCGCCTCGGCGCGCCCGTCGACCCACTGTGGAGCGAGATACTCGGGCAGGTTGGGCTCGTTCCACAGCTGAAACGCCCAGACGCGGGGAAGCCTCCGCCGGGGGTTCGCCGGATCCGGGAAGCGTCCCGAGTACCGGCGGGCGAGCGCGACCGCGTACGCCCCGACCGCGGCGGCGCTCGGCTCCCAGCTGCCGGGGAATGCCTTGTGCGGCATTCCGGCTCCTTCGGCCCAGCGCGGCGCGCCGGTGAAGTCGAGGATCACCTTCAGCCCGTCGGCGCTCGCGGCCCTCACTGCCGCGTCCGCGGCCTTGAAGTCGTAGTTGGGGTCGGCCGGATCCTCGGGGCGAAAGCCCTTCGGCGCCCGCGGCGTGTCGGGCGCGACCCAGCCGACGTCGAGCCGCACGACGTCGGCCCCGGCCGCCTTCGCGCGCGACAGCCATCTGGCCCCGTCCGGAGCGGTGAACGCGCCGTCGAAGAAGCCGACGTCAAGCGCCGGCGGACTGGCGCCAGCAGCCGAGCTCACAGCCGGCGCGACGACCAGCGTCGCGAACAGCACAGCCGGCACCACGAGCGACGCGACCAGCGCGCCGAGCGCCAGCCAGCGGCCCGGCAACCCGCGCGCGCGAACACGGCCCCCAGGCGCGGGCGGTCTCACGGGCGACGCGGCGTCACGCGCCGCGCAACCCGCGCCGCCTGACCACGGCGATCAGCACGACCACGACCCCCCCGAGTGCGAGCGCCGGCAACAGTATCCCGAGACCGCCCCCGACCTCGTGCCCGGTCGCCGCTGACAGCACCTCGCCGACTGGTGAATGACCCGACACCCGCGGGGTGCCGTTGATCACCGGTGCGGTCGCGGTGCCGCCGCCCGAGTGGTGACCAGCCGACCCGCTGCTGCCCGCGTGTCGCCCGCCGGGCCCACGCGGCTCTCGCCCTGAACCCGCGACGGGGAGCGGGATCGACGTCGCCGCGACAACGGATTCGAGCGTCCGCCGAGTTCCCCGGCGGCGCCAGGTACTTCGGATGGCCCGGCCGAGCAGCCGCCTGCGCGGCCGACGCACCGACAGCGCCCGCGGCCTCGCACGCGACGCACACGGCCAGCGCCAGACCTCGCGACAGGGGTCTCACCGCGTCATATACGACCGCCCGCTTTCCGCGCTGACGTAGGAGATCCGCAGCGCTACAGCTGCAGGTGCAACCGAAGCGCATCGTCAACCCGCGCCATGATCGTTGCCGGAGCTCGCCCCAGGAGCTGGCCGATGCGCTCGACTGCGACGGACCGCACTTGCTCGGCTTGGGCCTTGGAGTCGACCTTCAAGCCGGTTTCGGCAGCGGGCAGCAGTGCCTGAAATGGGAGTATCCGCGTCGTGTTGCTGGTGACCGGCACCACCGTCACGACTCCGCGACCGAGTCGGGTGGCTGCCGCGTTGGCGCGATCGTTGCTCATGATGATCGCCGGGCGACGCCTGTTGGCTTCGCTGCCGCGCGTCGGTTCGAGGTCGACGAGCCGTACTTCACCTCGCTGCATCGGTGAGTCCGTCGGCGGTCGTCGCCTCCCACGTGGCGCGCTCGCCTGAGGAGTCCCACTCGTCCCAAGCTGTGGCGTAGTCCTCCTCGAGATCGGGGTGCTGCAGGAGCCGGATCGCGTGCTGTACCGCTGCAGATCGCGATCCGAGACCTGAGGCGCGGGCGTATTCGTCGAGCGTCGCAACGTCCTTGTCGGGCAGGCTGATGCTGAGCTTCATACCCCAATACTACCGCGGTAGCACCGTACAGGGATCTGGATTCTGGCTGGAGCCGGTCATTGCGAGCAGTTCTCAACCCTGGTCATCGGGGAGGAGCTGGCGGCTCGTCTTCGACCGGTCGAGCGGGTGGTTGCAACTCGTCAGCGCGTAGCTCCTCGTCGAGCAGCCTCAGCACGCGCTCGCGGACTTGTTCGGCTCGATCGGCGCTGAACTGCCCGAGCGCGTTGCTGACAGCTCTTCGAAGTGGCCGCAGAGGATCTGGTGGCTGGTCGTCGAGCGCACCGGGAGCAGCGATCCAGACGCTCTCGAAGGCGAGCGAGGAGCGCTCGGCGAGGCGGTCGAAATCGGCGTCGTAGTGGAGGACTCCTAGGTCGTGTGCGGCGGCGATCGCCGCGACGAGGTAATCCTGGTGGGGCAGGCGGTGAAAGCCGGCCGCGTGCTCCGCAAGCTCGCTCTGGGCGGCCAGCGCCGCGTCGACGATCGGCATCGACAGCGGTAACGGTCGTAGCGCCTCGAGCTCGTCTCGCAGCTCGGCGTGCTCTCGGGCGTGGCGAGCGCTGTAGAGAACTTCGAATTCGAGGATCGGGGTCCGGTACAGGCGTCCGGCGCGCAGCGCTCTGACCCACTCGTCGCGAACAGCATCGTGTCCGCCGCGCTGAAAGGCGGAGTTGTCGACGACGAGGTTGCTCGCGGCGAACGTAGCGCCTACGCGCGCTGCCATCGGCCCGAGGCTTCGGCAAGCGCGCGGTAGTCCAGGCCGCCGCGGTGCTGGAAGCGCTCCGCTAGAAGACCCCTGAAGAAGTGATGTTTTGTCCAGGCGAGCGCGTTGGCGAGGCCGCCCGTCTGGACTGGTCATCTGGCTCGGAACGTGCGGTCGGCCCGGGCCGGCGCTGCTGCATCGTCGTCGGAGGGTGGTGCGAGCG
>DAHUYL010000050.1 GCA_027315255.1 Solirubrobacterales bacterium
CTCAGCCTCGGCCGGCCGGACGAGGACCCGCCATAGCCGGCCTGCGCGACGAGGCTGGCGATCCACCGTCCGTCGCCCACTTCGGCCAGGTGCACTGCCCCCAGGCGCCGGTCTCCGCTGGCGGATGCCCACTCGGAATACTGCTCGCGCGCGTCGGGATACGCATCCATGAGGCTCAGCACGAATCCGCGTCCGCCCCAGTTCCGGGCGCTGTCGTTGACGATGTGGGCGATGATCGTGGGGCCCTCCCCCCGGGGCTGCGCCGCATCGCCACGGAGGTAGCGCAGCGTGCTGTCGCGTGTTGTCGTGTCGCCTTGGGGTTGGAGGAGCCCGACGAGCCGTGGAAAGCTGTCGCCCGGATACGGCGGCACGCCCACGGCCTGGACGTGCAGTTCCTCGTCGCTCCATCGCTCGGTCGCCTCGTCGGAGAAGCCCACCGCGGTGCACCGAGCCAGGACGCTCGTCTCGAGAACGTCGCCTGGCCGCGTGTGAGGCTGCCACGCCCTCGATCCGACGAGGTAGTCGATCCGGAACTGCGGCGAGCCGGCCAGCCGGGCCGCCGCGAACAGCGCTGCCGGGCGGTCGGTGAGCTTCACGACGCGCCGCAGCAATGCCTCAGTGGACACCCCGAACCGAGCGCGGTGGTCGAGCAGACGGGTGAGGGACAGGTCCACGCTCTCCCGCATCGGGAAGGCACCGGCCGGCATCAAGAACTCTGCAGCGGCCACGTTGCACAGGATCTCCAGCTGCCAGTCGTCGTCGCGGCGTTGAGCCAGGTCCCGGTAGCGGACACGGTCAGCGTAGTCGTCGAACAGGAAGTGCCCGATCTCGTGCGCGACCGAGAAGCGGATGCGTGCCGGGCGCCGCTGCGGGTTGAACTCGATTCGCGGCGCGCCATCGGCGGAGACCAGACGAGCATCGTCGAGGTCCTGGCGAGCGACGATCTCGATGCCGAGGCTGTCGCCCAGCTCGAACGGATCGTACGGTGGTCCCTCCCAGCCCTCCTCCATCGCGTTGAGCGCGATCTCGCGCGCCCGGTGCTCGATCGCATCCATCGGATCGGCCACGCCGGACGCGATGAGCCGACGCACCGACGGATGGGTCCACGTGATGCCGGCCATCGGTGGCTAGCTTCCGATGCGCGCGCTGATCATGATCAGCAGCTTCGCACGCGCGTCGGCGTCAGCGCCACCGCTCCGAGCTGCAGCCCGCAATGTGGTCAACTTCTCATCCCGATGTGCCCGGCCGTCCTCCGGTCGCCGCCGCGACTGCTCGGGTGGTCAGCCGTCCGTCCGTCTTGGCGGGCGGCTCGCCGGCGTCGCTCAGCACTCAGAGCGCCTCGCCCGCCGCTCGTCGCAACCAGATCGGCGGCTTGCCGGCCGACACGAGCGCCGCCTTACGGATCGCCTCCTGCGGCGTGGTCGCCTCGACCCAGGTCTGAGTACCCGCCCGGCGGGCAAGCCAGAACAGCTGCCATCCGCGCGACTTCTCCAACCCGCGCATCTCCCGGCGCATCATGTCGACCCGCCCGCGCGGCGGCGCCAGCGTGATCTCCGACCGGCCTCGATCCGAGCTATCGGTCATGCGCATACGGGCATCCAACCCCGCCGCCCATCTAACCGCGTCCGGGCAGATTCGCGCCAGGAAGAGCGCCAGCGCCAGCCAGCCAGACAGCGCGTCGGCGTGCGAGGTCCCGGGCTGCGCTCCGAGTGGTGAGTCCTCGCAACGCAGGCCCTCCCATCGCCGTCCCCCGAGGCCCAAGTAATTCTTACTTGAACCAAGTTGATCTTACTTGACCAAAGTTGGTACCCTGCGCTCAGACACGACCGAAAGGATCAACGATGCTGGAGTTGCAGGTGAAGGGCACGATCAGCGGGACAATCGCCATCGACGACACGGAGCTCGCCAAGCTCGCGCAGGCCGTCGCCGGAGCCAATGCGGCGCACGAAGACCCGGAACGCCAAGGGCTGACCGGCGCGGTCGCGGAGCGCTACATGGACGTCGAATTCCCGGGTCGCTGGGAGCTGGTGGCCACACGCGAGGGCGAGACCTATACCTGGCCCCAGGGCCCCGATGAGTACACCAACTTCCAGATCTACGAAGGCCGCACCCCTCGCGGCACGATTCGCCTGGCCGTCGGACGGTGCGAGCGCACGGAGGTCTGGGGACGCGACCGGGTGTACCTGATCACGTTCCACATCACCGCCGGCGGCAAGCGCCCCCTCTGCGAATTCCTCGAGACCGACGATCACGCCACGAGCCGCGAGTTCATCGCGATCATCCGGGGCAACGGCGATAGCGGCCGCGGCATGTACAGCCCCGGTGCGCATCTGCCCGGCGCCTACCGGAAACTCCGCATCGAGACCTACAGCGACCGCATCGCGTTCAAGGGTGCGTGGACCAAGCAGGCCGTGGTGGCCCAGGAGGACGACATCGACTCGATGCTCAACCACTCGCTGATCCAGGCCGAGCAGCGCTTCGATATTCGCCCGTCGTAGCGGACGTCTACGCCGCCCGTGGCGATCGGTTTCGTCGAGAGCGATCGCCACTACCCCGCGTCGGCGGACGAACGCAACGGCGACCATCCGCATCCTCGTCCGGCCCAAGCTCGGCATCGAGCTGGGCTTTGCATCTGCCCACGGGCGATGTCGCTCCTACGCCGCCGCTTTGGCGACCAAGCGTATGCTCAGCCGCCCCGCGCTCTGCGATGACCTCGCCGTTCCGCTCGCCGCCGGCACGGAGCCCAGCCTGGCCATTGACCAGGTCTTGCGAACGACGTTTGCGATACAGCGATAGCGAGAGGCGGGAGTCAGCGCCCACCTGACAATCGAGAGCCACCTCCCGACGATTCGAGGTCGTGCAGATAAGAGCGCTCGATCAACCGCTCGAGCCCAGACTATTGGCGGGCCAACCCTTAGCCGGGTTGGCCCGGCGCGGCGATGCCGAGCAGATCGCGCTGGCGCGTGAAGTTCGCCAAGCGCTTGGAGCTCGACGGCACGGCATCTATCGAGATAGGGACGCCGACGCCGTCGGCCTGAGGTCCGGGGCGTCGCGTTGGTTCAGTCGTCCTCCGGGGCATGCCGAGCGAACGCCCGATCAAGTCGTTCGAGTTCCTCGGGACGTGCTTTGGCGCTCACGTACCGGTCGGTGGTGGATAGCTTGGCGTGCCCGAGGAAGTCGCGCACGAACACGGGGTCGGCGGTGCGGGCGACGAGGCTGCCAGCGGCGTGCCGGAGCCCGTGCAGGCGGACCGGACGCAGGCCGGCTGCGACGCACCCGCGCTTGTAACGGCGGCGCAGAGCGGACGGATCGAGGCGGCGCCCGAATCGGTTAGCGATCACGTAGTCCTCGTCGGCGACGAAGTCGTCGCGGCTGTGCAGTCGCTTGAGCGCCTCGAGCGCGGGGGTCGAGAGCGGCACGAAGCGTGCACGCCCACCCTTCGGCAGGCGCTCCTCGCCGGCGGACAAGCCGCGCCTGACGAACAGGAGTCGACCCTCGAGGTCGACGTCGGCCCAGCGCAACGTGAGCATCTCGCCGAGTCGCAGGCCGGTGTAGAACAACAGGCGGAAGGCTTCGGCGTCTTGGCGGTCCTCGAAAGCGCGTGCTGCAAGCTCGGCCTCGTCGGTAACGGTGCGGATGATGCGGTGTTGACCTCGCTCGCAGGCGGTAGCAAGCGCCTCGACCTCGTCGACTTCGTAGTAGTCGAGGGCAGCCGGCGGGGGCTGTCGGCGCTTGTCGGTTCGATCGACCGGGTTGGCCGCGAGCGCGAGCGAGTCGGCACGACAGCCGTAGGCAAAGATCGCGGAGAGCACCTCGCGGTGCTTGTTGACGTTGCGAGCGGTCAGGCCTTCCGTATCGAGTGACCGAAGGAAGCGGCTGACCTCACGCGTGGTCACATCGGAGGCCGGGCGATCTCCGAACGCCCGCATGATCCGGCCGGCACTGACCTTGGTGCCGCGCGTGTACGGCACGCCGGGCTCGCGCAACAGGAAGCCGTAGTCCTTGATCGTCGATGGTTTCGCGCCCCATACATCCTCGAGCCAGGTGAGCCACTCGTGTGCGAGCGCACGCACGGTCTTCTCGGCAGCCGCGGCGCGAGCCCGCTCCTCCGCCGTACGCGTCAGCTCCCGTGCATGCTCCTCCATCGCGGCGACCGCCGCCAAGTGGGCCGCACGTTCGTCCAGCCAGCCGTCGGGGCAACGTCCGCGCCGCTTGCGCCAGCCGCCCGCACCATCCGGCTCCTGCCACGCGAGCCCGATCCGACGCTTCTTCAGCGTCCAGTCCGCGCCGTCGGCACGGTAGCGCCACTGGGCGTCCCAGTAGCTCTTGCCGGCGGCGCCAGATCGGACTCGCAAGACGAGGTTCGTCTGCTCGCACGGTTGACCCACGAGCGCCATAGTAGCGGCCGATCCGGATTGGGCATCAATTGGGCATCAACTCAACTTGGGCATCAGATTGGGCATCAAACTGGAGCTAATCCCTTATAGAATCCAAGAATGCGCGGCCTCTAACCCCAGTGTTCTCGCCGTTTGGCAGCGTTATCGCCTGGATCGCACCCAGGAGGTCGCCGGTTCGAGCCCGGCTAGCTCCACTCCTCCTCGGATCCTCAGTGAATACGGGACTTGCAGCTCCGCTTGGCGTGGCTGCCGAACTTCGTCGACTCAGTCGCGGGTACCGAACGGGTACACGGGCTTCCGCCAGAGACTCTGATCACGGGCGCCGAAAGATGTCGTGGGTTCCAATCCGCCGCCAGCTGACGTGCGGCTCGCCACGGATCTCATCGCCGTATTCGAACGTGGCGCGCCCGTCAGCCGCCCACGTCATCTCCCACACGCCCGGGTGCCTCTGGACGCGCTCGATGCGGAGGCCAGGCCGAAACGTGCCGCTGCGTAGGTCGGCTTTGAACTGTTCCAGAGCCCGCATGAAGGCGAGCTGCTGCTGGGGAGTCAGGCTTCGCCAGTCGCGCCAGAACGACGCGACGACATCATAGGTCGGCATCCAGTGAGCCGCGCCGCTCCTCGAGCGCCGCCGTGAACGCCTCGTCGCTCTCGAAGCGCTCCACCCTTCCGGCGGCCTTGTCAACGTCCGCCTCTCGCTCTTTAGCTTGCCATTCGGGCGTCCAGAACCAAGCCTGATCGGGATCGATCGGCCCCTTGATGATCCCGCGGAGAAGCACCCCGGCGCCTTCGACGGCGGTGTCCGGGAGCTCGTCGATCAACTTATGAAGTTCCGCCTTCGTCACGAACCAGATTCTGACATGGCGCCAGGCTCGTTCGGCCTGACCGTCCGTCGCGCCGCAACGATCGCAGCCTCCGCCTCGATCCGCGGCGTGTCCTCCAGTTCGTCCACCACGTGCCCGTATCGCGTCAGCGTGAGCCGGGCATCGTGTCCGAGCTGGCGAGCGACGTAGATGACGCTACGGCCTTCGTGCAGCAGCAGCGAGGCGAAGCTGTGCCTCAGGTCGTATGGCCGCGCGTGTGGGAGCCCTGCCGCCTGCGTCGCACGCCGGAACGCGCGCCGGCGCCAAGACTGGTAGGCCGCTTGCGTCCACGGCTGACCATTCGTGGCTGGAAAGACGAGCTGATCGTCATCAGGGCGACCCGCGGCCATCCGCCAGGAGTGGAGGTCCACAGCGAGCGGCGCCAGCAGCCGCACAGTCCGATGCTGGCGCGTCTTCGTGTCAGCTTCCTCGCCGAGCGAGCTCGAACGCTGATCAGGATGGTTCGCTCCCGAACGTCGAGCCAGCGCAGTCCGAGCGCTTCGCCAGGGCGAAGGCCGGCATACGCGAGCACCGACAGCAGCGTGGCGTCGCGCCCGCCGAGGGCTGCCGCATCTTTTCGATCGAGGCCGGCGAAAGCGCCTGGATCTCCTCTCGCCGCGGCAGCCTCGCCTTCTTCACCTGCCGAACGGGATTCTGGGAAACCCGGCTGGACACGAACGCGTGCTCCAGGACCGACCCGAGGAGATCCAACGCCTGTCGGACCGCGACTGGACCCGCGCCGGCCGCGAGTCGCTCCGCCAACCGACCCCGAGCCGGCGGCGGCGACGCACGCTGCAGGCGGTCACGCGCGAATGACCCGACGCCGATGGTGCCTGCTGCGTGCTGATGCCTCCGTCTCGAGGCGGCGTCGCGCTGCCCGGTGGGCACGCAGCTACTGCGCCTCCGGTACGCCGCTATACCCGTCGGGGTCGACAGTGACGCTGTTGCGGCCGGATGCCTTGCTCCGATAGAGCAGCGCATCGGCGCGGCGCACGATCAACTCGGCTGTGTCGCCGGGAGCCACGAGCGTCCCACCGACCGAGATGCTCAATGGCACCAGGTGACGCCCGGCGATCACGCGGGTCTGCTGCACGAGCATCCGCATGCGCTCGGCGACGGACCGCAGGGTTGATGCGTCTGCGTCCGCGAGCAGCACGACGAACTCCTCGCCACCCCAGCGGATCACCTCGTCATCCCGGCGGCTGACGTCAGCGAGGGTACTTGCCACGACCCGGAGCGCCTGGTCTCCGACGTCGTGGCCGAAGCAGTCGTTGACCTCCTTGAAGGAATCGATATCGGCGAACAGCACGCCGAACGACCGTTCGAACCGTCGATGCTGCTCGATCCATCCGGCGAGCACGGCGTCCCCGCGCCAGCGGTTGCCGACGCCGGTCAACGGGTCGCACAACGAGGCGCTCTGGAGCTCTTCGGCGCGCATCCGGCTGTCGACCAGCGCGGTGTCATCGTGGAAGGTCTCGACCGCGCCGATGATCGCCCCGGCGGCGTCGTGAATCGGGGCTGCTCGGACCCGTACTGGCTTGCGATGGCCATCCTTGTGATGCAGGTAGACGTGCGCCTCGCGCTGCACCCCGTCGCGGATCGTGTCCAGCAACGGGCAGCGGCTGCCGCACAGAACGGCTCCGGCTTCGTCGCAGTGGTTGAGGATGTCGTCCTTGCAGAGTCGGCCGAGCACGTCATCGGCGGCGAAGCCGGTGATCCGCTCCGCGCCCTTGTTCCAGTAGAGGATGCGGCGCTGGCGATCTACGAAGTAGACCCCGTCGCTCAGATTCTCGAGAACCGCGAGGCGCAGCTCATCGCTCAAGCCCACGGCCCGCGCCTGGTCGGACTCGGTCATTAGGCGAACAATCGGCGCTCCCCGGGAGGAGCACACGCGTCGAGCCCGATTTCGGCAGTTCTGCGCAACGGCGCGACCCGGCGCGGGTCGGTCGCCGACGTGGTCAGTGCCGACCCGGCCCCATGCACGCCGGCCGCGGCCGGCGGGAGCTCGATCGGCATTCTGGGTGGTCGACGCGCGCGAGCGCACGCAGTCGGGTGAGGCGTGTGGCGCGCCGAGGCACCGCTGTCGACCACGGCATCACGCGAGGCCGCTGCGCGGGAACCTACGCGCAGGGCGGAGGCAAACACCGGATCCACGAATCCGCCGGCTGGACGATCGTCTAGCTCATGCTCGCTACGACAGAGCCTCGCTTGACCGGCCCTCAGGAGCAGTTCGCCAGGCAGAACCGCGCGACGCCAGGCCAGCAATCTCCTGTCCTCAACGCGGTCTACCTGTACCGCGCCGGGCGGGGACAGACGACACGCTGGCTGGTCAGCGAGTTCGGACACGTGCTCGAGACGGTCACCTTCGTCGAGCTCCACGGATGAGTGGCCGCCGGCCCGCCGGCCGACACCCTGCCACGAACCGCGCCTGGGATTCAGGTTCACGCCGGCCACCTGCAACCGGGCGCGTGCTACGGTTTCCGCGCCTCCAGGAAAGGGGTGGAGGGGCTGGTGCATTGATTGACTGACGAGGGGTTTCCGTGCTCCGTGTGTCGCGGCTCATCGCCGGTGGTCTCCTGTTGTTGCTGGTCGCTGCCGTTGCGCTCCGCGGGCATGGCGCTACGCCACCGACCAGGGCGGTGCCGTCCGCCGCGGTCGTGCGCAATCCGTTGCAGACGCCCGCGTCGCCGCCGGCGCTGAGCCCACGTTTTCGGCCCGGAAGGATTCTGGTGGGGTTCCGCCCCGGCGTATCCCCGGCCCTGCGGCGCCTCGTCGAGCGCCAGGCCGGCGCTCGTCCTCTGCGGCGGTTTGGCCGGATCGAGGGCTCGTCGCGAGCGGTACGAAGGCTGGAGCGGCGGATCGGGGCGTCGTATGTGCTGGAAGTGTCGCCCGGGAGCGTCATGCGCGTGGTTCGCCGGCTGCGCCGCAGGCGTCGCTGGGTCCGGTTCGCCGAGCCCGATTACGAACTTGTCGCGAGCGCGGCGTCGGCCGACAGTCTCGTGCCTGACGACCCGTCCTTTGGACTGCAGTGGGGCTCGCTGAACACCGGTCAGACCGTCCCGACCAGATCCGGCATCCCGATCACGGGCACGCCCGGCGCCGACGACAAGGCGACCCTCGCCTGGGCCGTGTCGACCGGCGTCCCCTCGATCGTGGTCGGCGAGCCCGACACGGGCGTCGACTACACGCATCGCGATCTGGCGACGAACATCTGGACGAACCCCGGAGGGATCGGCGGGTGCGCCGCGGGAACCCACGGATACGACGTGCTCGACGGCACGTGCGATCCGATGGACCACGATACGAGCTACGGCGGGCATGGCACTCACATCGCCGGGATCATCGGCGCCGTCGGCAACAACGGCGTCGGGGTCGCCGGAATGAACTGGTCGACCACGATCCTCCCGGTGAGGTGGCTGAGCAACGAGAATGACGTGGGCGACACGAGCCAGCTGATCGCCGCGCTCGACTGGCTCCTGAGAGCCAAGGCCTCCGGGGTGAACATCAGGGTCGTGAACGACTCGTCGGTCTACCCGGAAACCGTCTACTCGCAGGCGCTCGCCGACGCGATCGACACCCTGGGCGCCGACGGGATCCTGTTCGTGACCGCCGCCGGCAACGCTGGTGCCGATCTCGACTTGCAGTCCTCGCGCGAGTACCCTTGCGCTTACGACCTGCCGACGGAGATATGCGTCACCGCCAGCAATGAGCAGGACGCCCTGCCCAGCTGGGCCAACTACGGTGTCGACGTCGTCGACCTGGCGGCGCCCGGAGCCGACATCTACTCCACGCTGATCGGCGACGCCTACGGGTACGTCAGCGGTGGGTCGATGGCGGCCGCCCAGGTGTCGGGTGCCGCGGCGCTGATCCTCTCCAAGGCGCCGAACATGACTCCCCAGCAGCTGAAGGCCGACATTCTCGGTAACGCCGATCGCCTGCCTTCGCTGACAGGCGAGGTGCGCAGCGGAGCGCGGCTCGACGTGTGCGCAGCCCTACCGGGATGTGAGCTTCCGACTCAGACCCGGCTCGCCTGCGCTCCAGGCTCGGTCATGGCGGGCCGGCAGTCGAGTTGCACGGCGACCGTCGCCGACGCGCCGGAGACGACGCTGACACCGACCGGGACGGTCTCCTTCACCAGCGATTCACTGGGCGGCTTCGACCAGCAGAGCGCCTGTCAGCTGTCGCCGACGACGGCTGCGGGAACCGCCTCCTGCACCATCACCTACACACCTGCTGGCGTGGGGTCGGGCACCCACACGCTCACAGCGAGCTACTCCGGCGACGCCAACCACGCCACCAGCGATGCCAGCGCAAAGATCGCCGTCTCGCCGATCGCCGACGTGGCCGCGCTCGACTGCATCCCGGAATCGGTCACGGCGGGCTCGCAGGCGACCTGCACCGCGACGGTCAGCGACCCGATCCGGCAGGCGACGCTCGGGCCGACGGGGAACGTGTCGTTCGCCACTGACTCGCCGGGGGCGTTCACCCAGCAGGGCTCGTGCCAGCTGTCGCCGACCATGGCAGTGGGAGCCGCCTCGTGTGCGGTCACCTACACCCCGGCCTCGGCGGCATCGGGCACGCACACGCTGACCGCCACCTACCCCGGCGATGCGGGCCACGCCGCGGCGACCGCGTCCGTTGCGCTGCACGTGCTGGCGTCGGTGGGCGGCTCCGGCGCGGGCACGGGCGGGGGACCCGGCACGGGCGGGGGACCCGGCACGGGCGGAGCGGGTCCGAACCCCGGCACCAGCCCCAGCGGCTCCGGCACGGGTTCCGGGCCAAGCACGAGGAGCAGTGGCGCGAGTACCGTAAACGCGCCCGCGCCGCCGATGGCACCCGTCGTGCTCGCCGCACCAGTCATCTCGGGCATCGGCCTTCCCGGGCATGCTCTGAGCTGCTCGACCGGCAGTTGGCTGTACTCGCCGCAGCGCTTCGCATATCGCTGGACCCGCGACGGGGTCTCGATCGCCGGCGCCGACGGGCCGCGGTTGCTCGTCGCGATCGGCGACGAGGGTGCGCGGCTCCAGTGTCTCGTGACGGCGGTCAACGGCGCCGGCCCGGCGACCGCGGGTGCACGCGGCAGCGGAGAGGTGGTCGGGCTCGCGCACACGCTCGGCTGCCCACGGCCCACCGGCCGCGTCCACGGTGCGATGCTCGGTCCGTTCGCGCTCGGGATGGACCAGGCTGTCGCCCGTGCGCTGCTGCCGCGCCTGCGGGGCTCGGGCGGCGCTGGAGACGACTTCTGCCTCTACGGCGGCTGGGGGATCGAGGTCGTGTACACGCAGCAGCCCAGCGGTTCCGGCGAGTCACCGCTATCGGGCACGAGTCAGCCGCGGATCGCGCTGGCGCTCACACCAAACCCGTACTACTCGCTCCTCGGCGTGCGTCCAGGCACTACAGCGGAAGCTCTACGCCACAGCGTGCAGCTGCTACGTCCGGTGCGCTATGCGACCGACGACTGGTACTTCGCGCCGGGCGCAGGCGCCACCATGGTCGTCGTGCTCCACGACGGCTCCGTCCAGGCGGTCGGGGTCGTCACCCCTGGCCTGGTGCGCACGCCCAAAGCCGAGCTGGCGCTGGTGGCCGCATTCGACCGCGCCTTCGACGGGCTTTCCGTCGAGCGTCAACCCGGCCCGGGAGTGATCCCGCGCATTCGCAGGGCCCCGCGGCGCCACGTCCCGGTCGAGTCCATCGATCGAGTCCACCGACAACGCAAATTGTCTTGACAAGCGGCATCGTCGGTGAGACGATGCCGCCATGATCGAAGTCGTGGTGATCGAGGACCCGGCTGCGGCCGAGGTCTCGCTCGAGCCGGTCCGCACCAGGCTCCTCGCCGAGCTGGCGGAGCCGGGATCGGCCAGCATGCTGGCGGCGAAGGTCGGGTTGGCCCGGCAGAAGATCAACTACCACCTGCACGCGCTCGAGCGGCACGGGCTCGTGGAGCTCGTCGAGGAGCGGCGCAAGGGGAACATGACAGAGCGCGTGATGCGTGCGACTGCGGCGTCATACGTGATCTCGCCCGCGGCGCTCGCCGCAGTCGCACCCGACCCGGACCGGTCTCCCGATCAGCTCTCGGCGATGTGGCTGGTGGCCCTTGCCGCACGCGCCGTGAGGGAGGTCGGCGACCTGATCGCTCGTGCGACCCGCGCGCGTCGCCCGCTGGCCACGTTCGGGATCGATACCGAGCTGCGGTTCGCGTCCGCGTCCGATCGTGCCGGCTTCGTGGCGGAGCTGTCGAGCGCGGTCGAAGAGCTGGTCGCGAAGTACCACGACGAGCGTGCGGCCGGCGGGCGCGAGCACCGCCTGCTCGTCGGGCTGTATCCGAGCATCACGCGGCCCGCGGCCGGCGATGGACCCCAGGCCGATACGGCAACGGCGCAAGCCGATACGACAACGCCGGAGAGAGAACATGCCTGAGTTCGATTGCAGTCGAGCGGTGACGCTGCCGGCCCCGCCCGAGCGGGTGTGGGATGCGGTGGCGAGCGCGGAGGGGAACGCGGGTTGGCTGTTCCCGAACCCGATCGAACCGGATGGGGTCGGTGCCCGCGCCTGGGACCCGCCCCACCACTTCGCGGTCCGCCAGGCACAGGGCGACTGGTTCAACGACCTGGAGTTCGTGATCGACGATCGAGGCAACGGTGCCAGCGGGCTTCGCTACGCGCACCGCGGCGTGTTCGCGCCGGAGGGGTTCGAGCTCCAGAACGAGGCCATCCAGCAGCACACCGACTTCTACCTGCACACGCTCGGCCAGTATCTGGAGCACTTCCAGGGGCGTCCTGCGACGTACGTCGGCGATGTCCCAGGAGGGATCCAGGGGCCGGCCGGCTCGGCGAGCACCGAAGGGTTGAGCCGGCTTCAACGAGCGCTCGGGCTCGCGAACGATGCACGGCAGGGAGACGTCGTACACCTGAGCCCCGACGGTGTCGAGCCGATCGACGGCGTGATCGACTACCTGGCCCCGAACTTCATGGGGATCCGCACCGCGGACGCGCTGTACCGCTTCTTCGGTCGCGGCGCGTTCGGCGGTCCGACCGCAGTCGCGATCCATGCGTTCGATGGCCGCGACGCCGGGCAGGCGAAGCGGCGCTGGGCCGGCTATCTCGCGAGCGCGCTCGGGTGAGGACTCACACGTACCACCTGCAACCGCGAGCGTCGGGGAGTCGCTGATGCCCCGCGAATTCGAATGCCGTCGTGATCTGGTCCTGCCCGCCACGCCCGAGCAGGTCTGGGAGGCGGTCGCAACCAGGGCCGGGAACGCCGCGTGGCTGTTCCCGAACGAGATCGATCCACACGGACCCGCCACCGAGGACTGGGACCCGCCGCACCGTTTCGCCGTGCGGGAGGAGCGGGGCAACTGGTTCAACGCGCTCGAGTACGTGATCGAGGGACGAGCGGGCGGCACCCGCCTCCGCTACATGCACAGTGGCGTCTTCGTCGACGATTGGGAGGGCCAGTTCGACGCGGTCAGCCGGCACACCGACTTCTACCTGCACACGCTCGGCCAGTATCTCGAGCACTTCGACGGCCGCACGGCGACGTACATCGGCGATGTCCCCTTCGGGATCCAGGGCCCGCCGAGCTCGGCGGCAGGCGACGGGTTCGAGCGGCTGCAGCGAGCGCTCGGACTGCCGTCGAGCGCCGCCCGCGGCGACCGGGTTCGACTTGCCACTCCGCCGGGCACCGACCCCCGCGACGGCGTGATCGACTACCACCGCCCGCACTTCATCGGTGTTCGAACCCAGGACGAGCTGTACTGCCTGTTCGGTCGCAACGCGTTCGGCGGGCCGGTCGCGATCAGCATCCACGCGTTCATCCCCGGCGTCGACGCGCTCGACCTCCAGCGCCGCTGGCAGCAGTGGCTGACCGGCGCGCTCGCCTGAGCACCGCCGCCCGGAGGGCGGCGCCGCGCGGTCCGGCAGCCCCTGCCTACCCGAGCAGCCGGTCGAGGTTGACGGCGGCGCTGATCAGCGCGAGGTGGGTGAACGCCTGGGGGAAGTTGCCCAGCTGCTCGCCGGTCGGCCCGATCTCCTCCGCGTAGAGCCCGAGGTGGTTGGCGTACGTCAGCATCTTCTCGAACACGAGACGCGCCTGTTCGAGCCGGCCGGCCCTGGCCATCGCCTCCACGTACCAGAACGTGCAGATCGAGAAGGTGCCTTCGACGCCGCGCAGCCCGTCGGGCGAGGCCTCGACGTTGTAGCGGTAGACGAGCGAGTCCGACACGAGCTCGTCGCTGATCCCGTCGAGCGTCGACAGCCAGCGCGGATCGGTCGGCGCCAGGAACTTGACCAGCGGCATCAGCAGCAGCGATGCGTCGAGCACGTCCGAGTCGTACTGCTGGACGAACGCCCGGCGGTCCTCGTGCCAGCCGCGGGACATGATCTGCCGGTAGATCTTGTCGCGCGCCTGCGCCCACGCGATCCGGTCGGCGGGCAGACCGCGCGTGTTGGCGATCCGCAGCGCGCGCTCGAGCGCGACCCAGCACATCAACCGCGAGTAGGTGAACGGCTGGCGTCCGCCGCGCGTCTCCCAGATCCCCTCGTCGGCCTGGTCCCAGTGGTCGCAGACCCACTCGACGATCCGGCTGAGGTGCTCCCAGGCGTCGTGTGAGATCGGCCGGCCGTACTTGTTGTACAGGTAGATCGAGTCGACCAGCTCGCCGTAGATGTCGAGCTGGAGCTGATCTGCCGCCTCGTTGCCGATCCGGACCGGAGCCGAGCCGCGGTAGCCCTCGAGGTGACCGAGGATCTGCTCCGGCAGCTCGCGCCGGCCGTCGATCCCGTACATGACGTTGAGCGGTCCGGTGCGCTCCCAGCGCTCCGACGAGACGCGGTGGGTGAGCCAGTCCATGAACGCGGCCGCCTCGTCGGCGAAACCGAGCCGCAGCAGTGCGTACAGCGAGAAGGCGGCATCGCGGATCCACGTGTACCGGTAGTCCCAGTTGCGCTCACCGCCCAGCACCTCCGGGAGGCTGGTGGTGGGCGCGGCCACGATCGCACCGGTCGGCTGGTAGGTGAGCAGCTTGAGCGTCAGGGCCGATCGGTGCACCATCTCGCGCCAGCGGCCGCGGTAACGCGATCGCGCCAGCCAGCGGCGCCAGTAGGTGACGGTGGCCTGGGCCAGGTCGCGCATCTCCTCCGGGGTGTGCGCGCGTGGCTCGTGCGAGTCGGTGAGGCGCTCGAGCACGAACGTCACGCTGTCACCGGCGGCGACCTCGAAACCGGCGTGCACATCGTCGCCGTCGATCTCGAACGGCACCTGCATGTCGAGCCCGAGGCGCAGGTCGGGAGACTCGAACACGACGCCCGATGGATGCCGGTGCACCTGGTGGGCGGCCCGGCCGTAGTCGAACCGGGGTGCGCACTCGAGCTCGAAGTGCATGCGGCCGCGGACGCCCACCAGGCGACGGACGACGCGCTGCCGGTGGCTCCCGTCGCGCAGCTCGCCGACGGGCATGAAGTCCTCCACCTCGCCCACGCCCTCGGGAGTCAGGAAGCGGGTGATCAGGACGTTCGTGTCGGGGAAGTACAGCTGCTTCGAGGTCCACTCCGGCGCGGCCGGCCTGAGGCTGAACCGGCCGCCGCGATCGGCATCGAGAATCGACCCGAAGACGCTGGGCGAGTCGAACGCGGGGCAGCAGAACCAGTCGATCGTGCCGTCGGTCCCGACGAGCGCGACCGTGTGCAGATCGCCGATCAGGCCGTGTTCGGCGATCGGAAGGTAGCGGTCCACGTCGCGAAACCTACATCCGCGGCGCACGCCCGGGCGGTTTGTGATCGGCGCCCACCCGAGATCCGGCTCCCGGATGTCCGCCTCGCTCGAATCGGGGAGAATGCCGCGATGCTCACCGGCCCGAGCGTGCATGACCACGCGGACACGTTGGCGAAGCTGCTAGGCGCGATCACGCGCCGCGGACTCGAGGTGTTCGCCCAGTTCGATCATGCGGCGGCGGCGCGCGAAGTCGGGCTCGAGCTGGCCCCCGAGGTGGTGGTGGTGTTCGGCAATCCCCGGGCCGGCACCCCCTTGATGCAGGGCGACCCTCGGGTCGGGATCGAGCTGCCGCTGCGGATGCTCGTCTGGGAGGCCGACGGCGTCACGGTCGTCGGCTACAACGATCCGGCGGAGCTCGCCGGCAGCTACGCGGTCGGTGACCAGCTGGCCACGCTCGAGGCGATGTCGAGGTTGCTCGCGGACCTCGCGCGCGAGGCCACGGCCCGGTAGCGTCAGACGGAGGCCCACTGCGCGCTCCGCCTGGGCCGAGCGGCCGAACGGCCGGACGGCCGCCGGACCGGAACGCGGATAGCCACCGTGGTGGACGGGGAGCACAATCAAGACGCGATGACAGCTGCACACCCAGAGCTGGTGGGGATCCGCGGAGCGACGATCCGGCTCGGTCAGCTGCTGAAGCTGGCCGGCGTGACCGACTCGGGCGCCGGGGCGAAGGCGCTGCTGGCGGCCGGCGAGGTGAGGGTCAACGGCGAGCCCGAGACGCGTCGCGGCCGCCAGCTGCACGCCGGCGACACGATCGATGCCGACGGGCGAGCGCTGCTGATCACGGCCGCGACCGGCCCTTCGCTCGGTCTGCCCGGCGGCATCGCGGCCTGCCTGTTCGACCTCGACGGCGTGCTGACGCAGACTGCCAAGGTTCACGCTGCCGCGTGGAAGCAGACGTTCGACGACTACCTCAGGCAGCGGGCGGATGCGACCGGCACCCCATTCGAGCCGTTCGACGAGGTGTCCGACTATGACGAGTACGTCGACGGGCGACCGCGGTATGACGGCGTGCGGGGGTTTCTCGAAGCCCGCGGGATCGAGCTTCCGCAGGGCACGCCCGCGGACCCACCCAGCGCCGAGACGGTCGACGGAATCGGCAACCGCAAGAACGAGCTCGTCAAGCGTCTGATCGAGGAGCGCGGCGTCGACGCGTACGCCGGCTCGGTGCGCTACGTCCGGGCAGCGCTCGAGCGTGGGCTTGCCTGCGCTGTGGTCTCCTCGAGCACCAACTGCCACGATGTCCTGGGCGCGGCCGGGATCCTCCACCTGTTCGCCGTGGTCGTGGACGGTCACACCGCCGAGCGCGAGCACCTGCGGGGCAAGCCGGCGCCCGACACGTTCCTTGCGGGAGCGAAAGCGCTCGGCGTCGCGCCCGACCAGGCGGTGGTGTACGAGGACGCGCTCGCCGGTGTCGAGGCGGGTCGCGCGGGCGGCTTCGGGTTCGTCGTCGGGGTCGACCGCGTCGGGCAGGCGGAGGCGCTGCGAGCCCACGGCGCCGACAAGGTCGTCGCCGACCTCGCCGAGCTGCTCGACGGTCCTGCGGATATCGATCCCCCAGAACCCGGCTCCCGATGATCCGCAGCACCGCGTTCGCGGTCGAGCCCTGGGCGATCCGCGAGACCGAGCTGCGCCTCGCCGACCTCGCCCAGACGGAATCGCTGCTGGCCCTGTCCAACGGGCACATCGGCCTGCGCGGCAACCTGGACGAGGGCGAGCCCGCGGGGCTGTCCGGAACCTACCTGAACGGCTTCTACGAGCTGCGCCCGATGCCGTATGCGGAGGCGGGATACGGCAACCCGGAGTCCAGTCAGTCGCTGATCAACGTGACCGACGGCAAGGTGATCAGGCTGCTGGTCGACGACGAGCCGCTCGACGTGCGCTATGGCGAGCTGCGCCGCCACGAGCGGGTGCTCGACTTCAGGGCCGGCACGCTCGATCGCCTCGCCGAGTGGGTGTCACCGACAGGCCGCCAGGTTCGCGTCCGCTCGACGCGGCTCGTGTCGCTGACACAGCGGGCGGTCGCGGCGATCTGCTACGAGGTGACACCACTGACCGGGACGACACGGATCGTGGTCCAGTCCGAGCTCGTCGCAAACGAGTCGCTGCCGGGTCGCGACGACGATCCGCGCGCGGCCGCCGCGCTCGCCGGCGCGCTCGTCTCCGAGCGATTCGAGCACCACGACACTCGCGCGGTGCTGGTCCACACCACCCGGTCAAGTGGCCTGCGGCTGGCCGCCGGGATGGACCACGTGGTCTACTGCGACGGTGACTACGACGCGGGCGGTGACAGCTTCCCGGACATCGCACGGTTCACGGTTGCAGCCGACGTGCCACAGGGCGGGACGCTGCGGATCGTCAAGCTGTTCGCCTACGGCTGGTCGCAGGAGCGCTCCGTCGCGGCGCTGCGCGACCAGGTCTCGGCGGCACTCGCCGAGGCGCGGCACACGAGCTGGGACGGCCTCGTGCGCGAGCAGCACGAGTACCTGGACGACTTCTGGGAACGCGCCGACGTCGAGCTCGACGCCGATCTCGAGCTGCAGCAGGCGGTCCGCTTCGCGCTGTTCCACACGTTGCAGGGAGGGGCCCGCGCGGAGGGACGCGCGATCCCGTCGAAGGGGCTGACCGGCTCGGGCTACGACGGTCACACCTTCTGGGACACCGAGATGTTCGTGCTTCCGCTGCTGACCTACACGGTCCCGCACGCCGCTCGCGACCTGCTCGCGTGGCGGCACAGCACGCTTCCCGCGGCCCGCGAGCGGGCACGGCAGCTGGGGCTCGAGGGTGCCGCGTTCGCATGGCGGACGGTCGACGGGCGCGAATGCTCGGGGTACTGGCCGGCCGGCACCGCCGCGTTCCACAACGCCGCCGCGATCGCGGATGCGACCGTCCGCTACCAGCAGGCGACGGGCGACCAGCAGTTCGCGGCCGCGATCGGCCTCGAGCTGCTCACCGAGACGGCGCGCCTGTGGTCCTCGCTCGGCCACTTCGACCCGACCGGTCACTTCCGGATCGACGTTGTCACCGGGCCCGACGAGTACAGCGCCGTGGCCGACAACAACGTCTACACGAATCTGATGGCGCAGCGGAACCTGCGCGAGGCAGCGGCCGCCGTCGCCCGCCATCCGGCGGAGGCCGCGACGCTCGGGGTGGGGGCCGTGGAGGTGCAGCGCTGGCGGGCGGCGGCCGAGTCGATGCTCGTCCCGTACGACGCCGAGCTCGGCGTCCACCCCCAGGCCGAGCTGTTCACCGTCAAGGACCGCTGGCAGTTCGACCCGCACGACGGCGACCAGTACCCGCTGATGCTGCACAATCCCTACTTCCAGCTGTACCGCAAGCAGGTCGTCAAGCAGGCGGACCTGGTGCTGGCCCTGCACTGGCGCGGCGATGCGTTCACGTTCGAGCAGAAGGCCCGCGACTTCGCCTACTACGAGCAGCTGACGGTCCGCGACTCGTCGCTGTCGGCGTGTACCCAGGGAGTCGTCGCGGCGGAGCTGGGGCACCTCGCGCTCGCTTACGACTACATCGCCGAGGCGGCGCTGATCGACCTCGACGACCTCCAGCACAACACCCGCGACGGGCTGCACCTGGCCTCGCTGGCGGGCGCCTGGCTCGGAGCGGTGGCCGGGTTCGGCGGGATGCGCGATCACGACGGCGTCCTCAGCTTCGCGCCACGGCTGCCGCCCGGGCTGACCCGCCTCGCGTTCCGGTTGTGCGTGCGCGGGAGCCGGCTGCGCGTCGAGCTGGTCGACGGTGCGGTCACCTACACGGTCACGGGTGACACGCTCGCGCTCGTCCACCATGGCAGCGCGGCACACGTTCGACCGGGAGAGCCGGTGACCCTGCCCGTGCCACCGATCCGAGAGCTGCCGGCGCCCGCCCAGCCTCCGGGCCGGGCGCCCGGCCACCACAGCCCACGCTGACAGTTCACAGCTTGGACGCATCTGCGTAACCGGCCACGGGTAGCGTCGGTTCGGCGCCGGGCGCACCGGAGGGCCTGCGCCTCGACTCATCATCGACCAAGACGTCGAAAGGAACAGCATGCCCAGACTCGTGCCGTCTGGCCGGATCAGGTTCGCCGTGGTGCTGGCGGCGGCTGTGCTCGCCGGCCTCGTGACTTGCGCGGCTCCCGCGCTCGCCGACGCGTGGAGGCATTGGGGACCGCCGTGGCAGCGGGGATCGCAGACATTCACCGGCAGCGTGTTCGCGTCCGGTCAGGGGATCACCCACTCGATCCCGGGGGGTAGCGAGCCGATCTCCCAGCCCGACGACATCACGATGCTCGGCGCCAACGTCTTCGTCGCCTTCCAGAACCACGTCGGACCACAGGGCCAGGCGAGCCCGAGCGGAAACCTCGACTCGACCGTCGTCGAGTTCGACGCAGCCGGGCACGAGGTCACCCAGTGGGACGTCGCCGGCCACGCCGACGGGCTGACCGCCGACCCGGAGCTGGGCCAGGTGATCGCCACCGTCAACGAGGACGCCAACTCGAGCCTGTACCTGATCGACCCGACCGGCGGCGCGATCCAGTACAGCTACCCGCAGCCACTGGCGCACAACGGCGGCACCGACGCTGTCTCGATCTACCACGGGATGGTGCTGATCAGCGCCTCCGCACCCGGGACGAGCGGCGCCGCCGCGCCGCAGGCGTCGTACCCCGCGGTGTACCTCGCCACGATCGACCAATCGAACCGGACGGTTTCGCTCGCGCCGCTGTTCTACGACGAGTCGCCGGCACGTGTCGCGAACTTCGGCGGCAGCTCGCCGTTCGGGAGCTCGGTCACGCTCGGGCTGACCGACCCCGATTCGAACGAGGTGGTGCCGTGGTGGGCGCCGCGGTTCCGGGGCGCGTTCATGCTCGACAGCCAGGGCGACCAGCAGCAGATCTTCGTGCTCGGCGCGGGCACGCCTTTCCAGCAGCTGTGGGCACTCAACCTGTCGACGGCGATCAACGACACGGCTTGGCCGCTCGATCCGTCCGGCAGGCTGCTCGTGACGGACAACGCCGACGGCAACGTCTACGCAGTCACGGGTCCGTTCCACCCCGGCGAGATGTGGGTGGCGGCCACGCCGTGCGACTCGAACAACGCGCCGTCGACGTGCCCCGGGCCGGGCTACCCGGCTGACTACCTCGGGATCGAGAACCCTTACACGGGCGCGATCACGCCGGTATCGATCAGCGGTGCCACGATCGAGCCCGCAGGACTCCTGTTCGTGCAGGGGTTCGGGCAGGAAGACTGGAGGTAGCCGGTGGTTGCCGGTGGTCCCGGGCTGGCCGGCCCGGGACCACCGGGGCTTCGCCCTGACGTCCCGGAGACGTCACGCGCTCAACCGTCGAGCAGCCGCTGCGCCAGGCGGCTGTGGCGGGCGCTCGTGTCCGGCGTCCGTGCGGCGCGGGCGACCACGTCGCGGCTGCCGACGATCACGGTCGCGAGTTTCGCGCGCGTGACTGCGGTGTAGAGCATCTCGCGTCGCAGGAAGCGCAGGCCGCCTGCGGCTCGGTGCGCCACGATCACGGCGACCGGAAGCTCGATTCCCTGGCCGCGGTGGACCGAGCACGCATACGCGAGCCGCAGCCGCGCGGACTCCTCGGGCGGCAGCGGGAAGATCCTCCCGTCGCCGGCGAGGATCAGGGCGGGATCGTCGCCCTCGCGATCGCCCCCCTCGACCTCGTCGATCAGTCGCAGCACCGTGCCGTTCATCAACCGCAGCTCGTGCAGGTTGCGACCGGTCATCATCAGCTTGTCGCCGAGCCGCAGGCGTCCGCCGCCGACGGCGACGCCGTTCGGGTTGAGCTTCTCCCGCAGCGCCTCGTTGAGCGCGTCGATCCCGAGCTCGCCCTTGTACACGGGAGCGAACACCTGGATGTCGTCGAGCGGGTCGACGCCGTAGAACTTCGGCAGCCGCTCCGCGACCAGCGCGACGATCTCCGCGCGCCCCGCGATCGGATCGTCGTGCTCGATCAGGAACAGGTCGCGGCGCATGCCCGGGCCGGCGACGAAGCTCGGCGACTCGCCGCGGCGGATCGCGTGCGCCCCCTGGACGATCATCGAGCCCGCCGCCTGGCGGAAGATGTGCGTCAGCCGCGTGCTCGGCACGACGCCGCTCGCGATCAGCTCGGCGAACGGCTTGCCGGCCCCGACGGGCGCCAGCTGGTCGGCGTCCCCGACCAGCACCACGTGCGCCGCCGGCGCGACCGCGCGCAGCAGCGCCACCATCAGCTCGAGGTTCGCCATCGAGCACTCGTCGGCGATCAGCAGATCGGCTCCGAGCGGATCGTCGCCGTCGTGCTCGGGCGGTCCCTCGCCGGGGATCCAGCCGAGCGCCGAGTGGACGGTCGTCGCCCGCAGCCCGCTCGACTCGGTGATCCGCGTCGCCGCCCGCCCCGTCGGCGCGACCAGCATCACCCTCGCCTGGTGCTTCAGCGCGACCGTCGCGATCGCCTTGATCGTCGCCGTCTTGCCGGTCCCGGGGCCGCCGGTGATCACCGACAGGCGGTGGGCGAACGCCGCCCGGACGGCGTCGCGCTGCTCGTCGGACAGCTCGAGGGCGGTTCCCGCCGGACCGGCGGTGCCGTGCCCCAAGCCGGCACCGCCGGCGACCACGTCCGGCTCGACCTCGCGCAGGCGCCCGCGGCGGGGCTCCGTGCTCACCAGCTCGAGCGCGAGCGCGGCCAGCTCCGCCTCGAGCTCGGCCGTCTGCGCTCGGTACACCCACTCGTCCTCGCGTGCGAGGTCGCCGTCCTCGACGAGCTCGTCGATCAGCTCGGCGCCCGCGCTGCCGTCGCCGAGCAGCTTGCGCGTCTCCGCCAGGAGCTCCGGTTGCGGCAGGCACGTGTTGCCGTTGCGCTCCGCTTCGCCGAGCGCGTGGACCAGTGCCGCTCGCGCCCGGCTGCGCGGGTTGACTGCGCCGGCGCCGGCGATCCGGTCGGCGGTCTGGAAGCCGACGCCGAACACCCGCGTGAGCTCGTAGGGGTTCTCGCGCAGGACTCGGTGGGCGGTCGCGCCGAACTCCGAGTGGATCCGCGGGACCAGGTAGGCGAGCCCGTGCGGCGCCAGCAGCAGGTGCAGCTGGCGCGTGACCCGCAGCTCGTGCCAGGCCCGCGCCGCCTCCTGCGCGCGGGCGTCCGACAGCCCGGCGGCGCGAAACGCGTGGGTCGGGTCGGCGTCGATCGCGTCGAGCACGCGGTCGGCGCCGTGGCGGGCGACGAGCGCCTGCGCGCGCTTGCGGCCGATGTGGCGCACCCGCTGGAGATACGCGACGAGCGTCGCCTCGTCGTCGGGCGCCAGCGGGTGGGCCTCGGTCACCTTGACCTGCTCGCCGTAGCGGCTGTCGCGGACCCAGCTGCCGAGCACGCGGGCGCGCTCGCGCTCCTCGAGGTGGACGAGCGGACCGACCAGCACGACCGGCCGGCCGTCGTGGTCGGCGTCGAGCACCGCGAACCCGTTCTCCTCGTTGGCGAACCTCCGGCGGCGGATCGTCACCTCGGCGTCGAACGCGCTCATCGAGCTCGTGACGTTACCCCCGGACCGGGCGGGAGCGCCAGGATTGCGACGCAACCGTCACAAACCGGCTGCCGGCCCGCCGCTCCACCCGATCCGGTTGCGATGATCGGGGCCATGATCCGACATGCGCTGGCACCCGTGTGGCCACCCGCTGCCGGTGCGCTCGGGATCCCACGGACGCTCGGGACCGGCGCCACCGGCGTCGCGATCACGTTCGACGACGGCCCCCACCCCGAGGGCACGCCGCAGATCCTGGAGGTCCTCGCCTCGCACGGGGCCAGGGCGACGTTCTTCGTGATCGGCGAGCAGGTCGTCCGCCGCCCCGCGCTTCTGCGGCGGATCCTCGAACAGGGACACGCGATCGCGCTTCACGGCTACCGACACCGTCTGCAGCTGCGGCTGAGCGCCGCGGAGCTGCGCGACGACCTCGAGCGCGGGCTGGCTGCGATCGAGGACGCCGCCGGGATCAGGCCGACCCATCACCGTCCGCCTTACGGGGTCTACAGCCCTGCCGGACTCCAGGCGGCCCGTTCGCGAGGGCTCGTGCCGCTGCTGTGGAGCGCCTGGGGCAAGGATTGGCGGAAGTTCACGACGCCCGAGCGGATCGCCCGCCGAGCGACTGCGGGGGTGAGCGCGGGAGGCGTGATCCTCCTGCACGACGCCGACTTCTACAGCGCCAGAGGCTCTCACGAGCGGACCGCGGCCGCACTTCCACAGATTCTCAGAACGCTAAGCGCGCGAAAAGTCGGTACCGTCCAGACCGTTTGAGACGCTTTCCGGCGCAGACGTCTGAGGAAAGCGATATCACGCGGGGCTCCAGGGGACTGACGGCCGGCCCCAGTTCGCACGAGAACCCCTGGCCCCCGGCGATTCTCCCCCGACTCTCAGGACGACGATGACGACCGCCCAGACTGATACGAACGCCGCCACGGCGGCAGCTGACCACACCCGCTTCGCGATCGGGTTCGACGATCGCGATCGCGCTCGCTTCCACGCGCTGATCGATCAGGTGCTCGACTCCAACCGCTGGACCGAGGCGACGCTGACGGCGCGGTTCGAGGAGGCGTGGGAGGCGTGGAACGGGCTGCCGGCGGTCGCGCTCGGGAGCTGGTCCGGCGGTGCGCTGGCGGCGCTTCACTTCGCCGGCGTGCAGGGGGAGACGGTGCTGTGCCCGTCGAATACGTTCATGGCAACGCCGCTGGCCGCGATCCGCTCAGGCGCAGAGGTGCAGTTCGTCGACTGCAACCGCGAGGACCTCTGCATGTCGTTCGCCGATTTCGAGCGCAAGGCCGATCAGCACCGGCCGCGAGCGGCGATCCTCGTCCACATCGGCGGCCACATCGCGTTCGACTCCGAGCAGATCGCGGCGTACTGCCGGGAGAACGACATCTTCCTGCTCGAGGACTGCGCCCACGCCCACGGCGCGGATTGGAACGGGCGCAAGCCGGGCAGCTACGGGGATGCAGGCGTCTACAGCATGTACGCCACCAAGACCGTCTCCACCGGTGAGGGCGGGGTGCTCGTCTCGCGACGTCCCGAGCTGGTCGAGCACGCGCGCGGGTTCCGCAACTACGGCAAGCCCACGTACGAGGTCCAAGGTCTGAACTTCCGGATGAACGAGTTCACCGCGGCGCTCGGGCTGATCCAGGTCGAGCGGATGCCGGAGATCGTCGCGTGGAAGAACGAGGTCGCGCGGGCCGAGCTCGACCCGGTGTTCGAGGGCTCGCGGCTCGAGCTCCCCGACGGGATGTCGAGCGGCCTCTACAAGTACATCGTGTTCGACTGGCTCGAGCGCTCGACCGGGCGGGTCTACGACGAGCCGTGCCATCGGATCATGGGGCACCAGGTCGAGCTTCCGAACAGCGATTGGGTGGCCGCGAACCACTCGTGCCCGCCTTTGTATTACCGTCCCGCGACAGACACCGGAGAGAACGGCTGAACGCGATGAGAGTCCTCGTCACAGGTGGGTCCGGGTTCATCGGCTCCCACGTCGTCGACAAGCTGCGCGCGCGCGGCCACGAGCCCGTGATCTACGACCTGCGACCGTCCCCGTGGGACCCGGAGGTCGAGACGGTGATCGGCTCGATCACCGAC
>DAHUYL010000080.1 GCA_027315255.1 Solirubrobacterales bacterium
CCCGAACGTGATCGCAGCATGTGGCTGCGGTTCCTCGTTCCGCGTGGCGGACGAGGAGCAGGTCTCGGCCGTCTGACGCGCTAACGTCTGCGGCTGAGATGCGCCGCGCCCTCGCCGTCGTGCCGGTAGTTGCAGCGCTCGTGATCGCGGGTTGTGGCTCCTCGCACCCGTCGGTCGCCGCGAACCACAAGCGGATCGTGCGCGCGGCCTACGTGTCTTCGACCGCGAGCGGTTACCAGGTGCGGCTGTCGCTGTCCGAGACCCTCGGATCGACCGGCCAGGTCACGGCAACCGGCACGGGCAGCTTCGCCCCTGCGACCAACGTCGGCAGCATGACGATGTCGATGAGCCTTCCGGGGTCGGCCGGGGCGCTCGGGCCGATCGACGTCAAGGCGGTGATCCTCGGCACGACGTACTACATCGGGCTCCCGTCGCAACTGGCCACGCTGCTCGGCGGCAAGTCGTGGGTCAGCTTCAGCATCGCCGACATCGCGAAGCTGGCCGGCCTCCCGGGACTCGGCTCGATGGTCAGCTCGGCCCAGTCGCTGGGTAACCCCGGCGAGTACCTTTCGTTCATGAAGGCGGTGTCGAGCACCGGCCTGAAGGACCTCGGATCGGCGAAGGTCGACGGCACGCCGACGACCCACTACGCCGCCCAGCTCGATTTCACGCGCCTTCCGAACGTGATGCCGGCGAACGAGCGCGCCGCCGCCGAGCTGTTCGTCAAGGCGCTCGAGAGCAAGACCAACCTCACCGCGATCCCGATCGACGTGTGGATCGATTCGCAGAACCGGATCCGGCGCATCGTCATGAACTACTCCGTGGCGGTCCCCACGTCGACCGGCACGACCACCACCACGACGACGACCGGGACCAGCACGACCACGGCGGGGCAGACCGCGTCGGTGTCCGTGACCGAGGACTTCACGTCCTACGGACCGCAGGCGACTCCGTCGGCGCCGCCCTCGAGCCAGACGCTGAGCATCGCCTCGCTGCTGCATAACGGCAAGCTGCCGTAGCGTTCCCGCGCGGGCGTCAAGCCGGCATCGCGCCGAGCGACTCCCACAGGAACATGCACGCGAGCGTCCGGTGCGGCCGCCACGGCTCGGCCAGCTCGGTCAGCGCCGCGGGTGCGGGCAGCTCGTCGAGGCCGTACAGGTTCTTGACGGCGCGGCGGATTCCGAGGTCGCCGACCGCGAGCACGTCGGGCCGGCGCAGGTGGAACATCAGGAACATGTGCGCGGTCCAGACCCCGAGTCCCTTGACCGCGACCAGCTCGGCGATCACGGCCTCGTCGTCGAGCTCGTCGAGCCGCTCGAGCTCGAGCTCGCCGTCGACCACGTGCTCGGCCAGCGAGCGCAGGAACACGACCTTCGAGCGCGACAGGCCGGCGGCGGCGCGCAGCTCCTCGGGGTCGTCCGCCAGCACCTCGGCGGGAGTCGGCGGGCGGCCCCCGAAGCGGTCGGTCAGCCGCCCGAAGATCGCGCGTGCTGCCTGCGCGGAGACCTGCTGGCCGACGATCGCGCGCACCAGCGTGCCGTAGTGGTCCGAGCGGCGGTCGGCGCGACGGTCGGCGATGCGCTCGAGCCCGATCGTGTCGATCGCCCGGCCCAGGACCGGGTCGGCCGCGCGCAGGTGGGCGGCGGCCAGCGTGTCGGAGGCGCCGTCGAAGGCGCTCACCCTGCCTCGGGAACGGCGACGCGCAGCGGCGTGCCGTCGAGCGCGCCGAGCGCCCGCTCGACCGAGCAGGCGATGCAGGTGAAGGTCGGCGTGTCGCGCAGCGTGTACGAGCTCGAGTCGGTCGTTCGCAGGCGCTGCACCAGGTCGAGGAAGTCGCCGGGGTTGTCGGTCTCGAACGCAACGACGAACTCCTGATCGTCGAGACCGAACGAGTAGCTCGTGTTGAGGTCGACGGACGGGTACTCGCGCCCGACGCGAATGTGCTCCTGCATGATCGTCCAGCGCTGCTCGGCCGGCAGCGCGTACCAGGCGCGCGTCTTCACGAACGGGTAGACGAACAGGTAGCGCCCGCGGCCGGGCCGCACCTCGAGCCGCGACTCGTCCGAGTACTCCGACGGCTTCGTCATCGCCAGGTACGAGTACGGGGTGGTGCACCACTTCATCAGCCCGCTCTGCGCGAGCACGACGTGGAACTCGTGGATCCGCTCGAGGTTCTCGGCCTGGCTGAGCAGCATCAGGTCGGCGTCGCCCCGCGTGCCGACCAGCGAGAACGTGCGGAGCAGGCGGTCCTCGGAGAAGTCCTCGCACGCCGCGATGAACTCGCGCTTGTGCGAGTCGCGCTGCTCCGGCTCAAGCCGCCGCCACGCCGGGTCGACCTTCAGAAAGGTGTACTTGACGAAGTGGCGGGCGGGCACCGTCTCGACATGATGCCATCGGGCGGCTACCGGTCGAGCAGGTAGGATGGGTTACATGCGGATCGCGCTCGTCTCGCCGTATTCGTGGAGCTATCCCGGCGGTGTCACGAGGCACATCGAGGCGCTTGCGCGCCAGTACCTCGCGGACGGCCACGACGTTCGCGTGCTGGCGCCGGTCGATCCGTCCGACCGGCTCTCGACGCTGCTGCACCGCGGCGCCCGTCCTGCGCAGATCGAGCAGCCCGATTGGCTGATCCCGCTCGGGCGGACGATCGGGATCAGCGCCAACGGCTCGGTCTCGAACCTGTCGATCTCGCCCGGCGCGGTGATGGCGATCCGCGACGAGCTGCGAGCCGGCCGCTACGACGTCGTCCACGTGCACGAGCCGATCGCGCCCGTCGCGGGTTGGTTCGCCGCCGAGCTCTCGCGCGTGCCGATCGTCGGCACGTTCCACTCCTACTCGAACAAACGGCTACCGAATACGATCGGCAACCTCGCCGGCGCACGGCGCATGCTGAACCACCTGCACGTCAGGATCGCCGTCTCCGAGGCGGCTGCGTGGACGGGCCGGCGCTGGTTCGGGGGGCGTTACCGGGTGATCCCCAACGGGGTCGATCTCGACCCTGCGACGCTCGAGCGCCTGCACGGGGCAGAGCGGCCCGAGGGCGAGCCGCTGCGGATCGTGTTCGTCGGTCAGGCGGTGGAGCGCAAGGGGCTGCCGCTGCTGCTGCAGGCGTTCGAGGCGCTGCGCGACCACATCCCCGCCGAGCTGACCGTCGTCGGGCCGGGCGAGCAGGAGCTCGCGCCGCTGCTGCTGGACGCGCACGGCGTGCGCGCGCTCGGCAAGGTGGACGACGTTCGAAAGCGCGCCGAGCTGGAGCGCGCTGACGTGCTGTGCGCGCCGTCGCTCGGGGGCGAGAGCTTCGGAATGGTGTTGACGGAGGCGTTCGCGGCCGGCACGACCGTGGTCGCGTCCGACATCGCCGGCTACCGCGATGTGGTGTCGGACGGCGTCGACGGGGTGCTCGTCCCACCGGCGGAC
>DAHUYL010000081.1 GCA_027315255.1 Solirubrobacterales bacterium
TCGAGGTGCGACGGCGATCGCGACGGCAAGGACGCGACGACTCGACGAGTCGACGAGATCGCACCGGCCGGCCGCCGGTGGCCCAAGGCAGCTTCGTTGACGAGTGAGCGAGCGTGGACAGCGGGGACTCAGGTGTCCGGATGGATCGCATACCGCGCGGGCCAGACGGCGGCCTCGATGACGGCCATAGCGAGCGGGTGGCCCTGGCCACCGTTTGCCGGACGTGTATGTGCCAACGACTGACCCGGCTCCCGCTTGAGGTCGGCTTGAGGCTGGATCCGTAAGCACATCATGTCTCTGCCGCGGCGACGGAGACGCGGGAGCTAGGGGCTCAGCGGGTGGTCGGTAGCGGTACCTGACGGCGAGCGGGATCGCGCGCGAGGACGGTCGGCCCCGCGAGCGCGCCGCGCTACTCGAGCAGCACCGACACGCTGTGCGCCAGCGCGCAACCGACCGCCAGCAGCATGCCCGCGATCACCCCGCTCGTTCCGGAGCGATCAACCCGCTTGGCCTGGCCGAGCCGGTCAGGATCGCGAGCAGCTCGCCGATGTTCTGTTCGCGAGCGATCGGATCGGGAAGCCGGAAGTGCGCGTTGATCGTGTAGCGGTTTCGTCGACCGTTTCGCTCACGGCTGATATAGCCCGCCTCGGCCAGTTCGACCACGATCCGGTGCGCAGCGCGCTCGGTGATCCCCACCCGCTCGCCGATCTCGCGCAAGCGAATCCCGGAATCGTCAGCGATGCACACCAGCACCTGGGCATGGTTGGTGAGAAACGTCCACCCGGGTGCGGTGCCATCAGCCACGCGCGCTAGTCTACCGTTTCTAGACTTGTCTTTCATGCTATGCTTCTCCAGTATTCCCCGAGAGGACCCTCAACACTCCCCTCGCCACCTGAGGAGGTCCTCAGCAGTGCTCCCCAAGACCCGCAGCACGCCGGTCCACTCATCCGCGCCCGGAGTGATCCCCGTCACGATCACGGGGCGCGTCAGGAACGGATCACCGATCGGGGCCGAACCCGACATCGCCCCCGCGCAGCCTTCGGCCGCAACGGACAGGGAGACGCGCCGCGAGCGCTCCCGCCGTAAAGCGCACCGCTCGCGCCTGCACTTCTACGCGATCGCGACCGTCGCCGTGGTCGCATTCCTTATCGCGCTCGCGGCCTCGAACACCGCACAGGTGAAGGTCAACTGGGTGTTCGCGACCTCCCACGTGTCACTCGTCTGGCTGGTGCTGTTCGCCGCGATCCTCGGCTGGGTGCTCGGGCTCGTCGCGACCGCCTCGTTCCACTGGCGCACTCGTGCCCCACGGCGCCAGCACGGTAACCGGTCATGACCCGCTCGACCCCACCGGGGCGAGCTGGCGCTGCAGCGAAGACGGCGAGGACGTTCCTCCTCTCTGAGGACATCGGCGGGTGCTGCCGCTGGACGATGGTCGCCGACGGCGGTGAGACGCTCGTGCGGTCCGCGAGCTTCGGCTCCTACGAAGCCGCCAAGCAAGACGCGGGAGTCGTCGTGCAGCGCGGCGCCTTCGGAGCGACGTTCGAACAAGGCACCGACAGCCCGCAGCCGGCCGACCTCCCCGCTCGCCGCCATCGCACGACGGTGGCCATGCGAGATCGCCTGGACGCCGAGCGCTGGCTGGACGAGGGCGGGAGTTTCAGCAGCGAGGCGGTGACCCGATGACCAGCGGAACGCTGATCGCGCCACCCGGGCGGCCCTTCCCTCCAGTCATTCCGCAATCACGGCCGCCTTACACCTGCCCGCAGTGCGCACACGTCTTGCGCGTGTCCGGCCTCGGGCGCCACCGCGTCTACTTCGAACTCGATGACAAGCGCGCCGACCATCCAGTGATGAGCCGGATCTGCCCCCAATGCGGGCACGGTCTGCCCGGAAAGAACCCGCCGTGACCCCAGCCATGACCCACCTCTGCTGTCCAGGCTGCCGCCTGCGCTTCACCCCCGCTGCCGCCGCGCACCTCGGCGCGTGCCCCGACTGCGGTGAGCCGCTCCGCTGCGCGAGCCTCGAAGGCACGGTCGGGTTCAGAATCCTCAGGCTCGAGGACGTTGCCGAGTCGCTACCGCAGGCGCTCGCCGTGTCGATCGCCGTTCCCGACCGGACCGGAGCGCAACCATGAGCGACCGCCGCATGCGCATCCTGCGCCACAGCCGCCGACCACCGGCAACACCTGGACGACGCCGCTAGGCGCATGCGCGGACAGCTCAGGGCCGCCGAGCAACGCCGCGAGCCACTACCCCGAGCCGGAAAGGCAAACCCGTGATCGCAGCCTACGTCATCAAACAGTACGAGCGTGCAGTCGTGTTCAAGCTCGGGAAGGTCACGGGCGAGGCGCGCGGCCCCGGCCTGATCTTCGTCATGCCGTTCGTACAGCGTATTCACCGTGTGTCGCTACGGATCGTCACCCTCCCGATCCAATCGCAGGGCATCATCACCAAGGACAACGTCAGC
Organism: Solirubrobacterales bacterium; assembly: GCA_027315255.1. Lineage (GTDB taxonomy): Bacteria > Actinomycetota > Thermoleophilia > Solirubrobacterales > Solirubrobacteraceae > Palsa-465. Next base: position 2,467 of record DAHUYL010000081.1, read on the forward strand.
ATCGACGTCTCCGCCGTCGCCTACTACCGGGTGGAAGATCCGACCCGGTCGGTGATCGCGATCGAGAATGTGCAAGCGGCGATCAGCCAGATCGCGCAGACTACGCTGCGCGCGGTGGTCGGGCGTCACACGCTGGACGAGACGCTGTCTGAGACCGACGCCATCAACCAGAACATCCGCGAGATCCTCGACGTGCAGACCGAGGAATGGGGCGTCAAGGTCACTGTGGTCGAGTTGCGCGACATCCAGTTGCCCGAGAGCATGCAGCGCGCGATGGCCCGCCAGGCCGAGGCCGAGCGCGAGAAACGAGCGAAGATCATCGCCGCCCAAGGCGAAGCGCTCGCCGCCGGTGAGCTCGCGATCGCCTCCGATGTGATGATGGCCCACCCGCTGGCGTTGCAGCTGCGCAATCTGCAGACCCTAGTCGAGGTCGCTGTCGACAAGAACTCGACCGTCGTCTTCCCCGCCCCGCTGATGAGCACAATCGCCGAACTCGCAGCGTTCCTCGCGCGCGAGCGCGAAGCCGCAGGAGGGCTTCCGGCCGCCCCGCCTCCGGCGCCAGCCTCCACGAACGGCGGCCTGGCGCCCTCGTGACCGGCCACGGTGGTGGGATCTTTGAGCCGGCTCAGAGATGATTTCGGGCGCCGGGGACCGATCGGGCTGGTGGGGAGCGGAGCGAGCGAGCGAGCGAGCGCCCCCGGCAGGACTCGAACCTGCGACCCGCGGCTTAGAAGGCCGCCGCTCTATCCAGCTGAGCTACGGGGGCGACGGGGTGCTGATCGGCTCGAGTCGGGCCCGGCCCGAGCGAGCGCATCCGTCCGGCCCCGTGGATCGTACGGAACCGCCGGCCGCGTGCCCACGAACGGTCCAGCAGGGACGGAGCGCTCGACGGGGGACGGAGCGCTCGACGTAAGCCGTTCGACCGCCACGCAACCGAACCGGGCGATCGGCGGGCGGGCCGTCACCGGCACCGCGCCGGACTTCGCTCCGTATCCCGGCCGGCGGAGCCGGCAGCTACGCAGCTATGGGAACCGCACGAGATTGCTGAAGTTCGGTCCCTCGACGCCGAACTTGAACGACGTCGTGCTGGTGAACGTCGAGCCCGGGTTGAGCACCACGGACGGCCAGTTGGGATCGCCGATGTGGTTCGGCGCGTCCGGATAGCGCTGGGTCTCCAGCGTGAAGCCGTCGCCCTGCCGATGGGCGTTCCCGCCGGTCCCGATCAGGTCGCCGACGAGGAAGTTCCCGGTGTACATCTGAACGCCGGGCTGGTCGGTGTAGGCCCACAGTGTGATCCCGGTGCCGGGGTCCTGCGCGACCGCCACCAGCCGGTAGGAGCCGAACCCGTTCAGCACCCAGTTGAAGTCATAGCCGTGGGTAATCTGAAGCTGCTTGTACGGCCCGGATGTGCCATCCGGCAGGGTCGTGTCCCGGATCATCGCGCCGATCGCGTGCATCGTCCGGAAGTCGAACGGCGTGCCGCCGACGGGAACGAAGTACGGCGGCTCGGGGATCAGGTTGGTGTTGACCGGCGTATACGCGTCGGAGTTGAGCGCCAGCATCTGCTGATAGACGGTGCCGTTCCCCTCGCCCGCGAGGTTGAAGTACGTGTGGTTGGTGAGGTTGACGACCGTCGCGTCGGTGCTCGACTGGTTCGTCGCCGAGTAGTTGATCTGCAGCTGGTTGTCGGCGGTGACCGTGTAGGTGACGGTCGCCGACACCGGCGCAGGAAAGCCCGTGCACCCCGGGCTGAGCGAGGGGACACACCCCTCACCGGCCGGGAACTGGTGCGTCACCGTCAACGACGCCGAGTCCTGCCCGGTCGACGTGCTGGGTGTCCACACGACCGTGTTCCACCCGAGGTAACCGCCGTGCAGCGAGTTGCTGCCGTTGTTGGCGTCCAGCTTGTAAGTCGTCCCGTTGAGGCTGAACGTGGCGTTCGCGATTCGGTTCGCGTAGCGGCCGATGATCCCGCCGAAGAACGTGTCGCCCGACCCCCCCGGAAGCGGCCACGGCGTCTGATCGAAGCCCTGTGTGAAGTCGTCGACGTAGTCGCTGAGCGTCGGGAAGCCGAGCGCGACGTTGGTCAGCGTGCCGTCTCGGCCCGGGACCCAGATCGACTGCACGATCCCGCCGTAGTTGGTGATGTTGACCTTCATGCCCGAACCGTTGGCGAGCGTGAACAACGAGACGTCCTGCCCATCGGCAGACCCCCACGGAGCGCTGGTGATGCTCACCGGACCTCCACCGTGGCAGTCGCCGGCCGAGGGACCGCAGCCGTGACGATCCACTCCGCTAGCCGTCCTGGTCCATCGCTGATCGATCCACGGCAACCGATCCTCGCACATCTCGCCCACGCCCCCGCACGGCCGTGCCCGCCAACGGCCGACCGATCGATCGATCGATCGGGGCGCCCGGATTCGAACCGGGGACCTCCTGCTCCCAAAGCAGGCGCGCTACCAGGCTGCGCCACGCCCCGCGTCGGCAGCAGTGTAGTCCGCCTGCGGCCGCGCCCGCGGCCGTCTGCTCGCGGCCGTCCGGTACCCTCGGCGGCCGGCATGGCGACGATCGAGCCCCTCCGCGCGCTGCAGTACGACGTGGCCCGGACCGGAGGCCTGCAGGACGTGGTCGCCCCTCCGTACGACGTGATCGACGCCGACGAGCGCCGAGCGCTCCAGGCACGGTCTCCGTACAACGTCGTCGCGATCGACCTCCCGGAGCCTGACCGCGCCACAGCCACCGATCGCTACGCCCACGCGGCCGAGATCCTCGACGGCTGGCGCGCGGCCGGAGTCGTCGTCCGAGACGCTGAGCCGGCGCTGTGGCCACTCGAGCAGGATTACGTCGGCCCCGACGGTCACGCCAGAACCCGCCGCGGCTTCCTCGCACGAGTCCTCATCGAGCAGTACGGCGCCGGCCGGATCAGGCCGCACGAGCGCACCCACCCCGGCCCGCGCGAGGATCGTCTGCGGCTGACCCGCGCGACGCGGGCGAACCTGTCGCCGATCTTCGCGCTGTTCTCCGACCCGGACGCCGCGGCCTGGACGGCGCTCGAACCCGCGACACGAGCGCAGCCTCACGCCGAGACGACCGATCTGGACGGCACCCGCAACCGGCTGTGGCGGGTGACGGACGCCCGGGCGATCGCGGCCGTCGCCGAGGCGACGAGCGCCGCTGAGCTGTTGATCGCCGACGGTCACCACCGCTACGAGACCGCCCGCGTCTATGCCGAGGAGCTCGGTGGCGAGGGGCCGCACCGCTACGTGCTGATGTGCCTCGTCGCGCTCGAGGACCCCGGGCTGACGGTGTTCCCCACCCATCGACTCGTCCGCGGCCTGAGCGCCGCCCAGCAGGAGGCGCTGGCGACGGCGATCCGGCGCGACTTCGACGTCTCCGAGCTGCAACGCACGGCCGAGCTCGCGCCGGCCGCGGCCGGAGCGGTCCAGATCGGATACATCGATGCGCACTTCAAGCGCCCGTACCGGCTGACGCTGAAGGACCAGGCGATCGCCGACCGCGCCCTGCCCGGCCGCGCCGAGCCCTACCGCCGGCTCGACACGGCGGTGCTCGAGGCGCTGATCCTCAAGGGCGCGCTCGAGATGAGCGACGAGCAGATCGACCATCTCGAGGGCCTCGGCTACGCCCGCGACGACGCCGAGGCACTCGGCCTGGTGCTCGCCGGGGACTACGACGCCGCGTTCTTCATGGCGCCGACGCCGGTGCGGCGGGTTCAGGCGGTGGCGGCCGCAGGCGAGAGCATGCCGCCGAAGTCCACCTACTTCTTCCCGAAGGTGCCGACGGGCCTGCTGTTCAATCCTCTCGTAGACTGAGGGAGCATGAGGGCGACCGCGCACCGGGTCAGGCCGAAGTCCTTCGTCCACACGGTCGAGATCCGCGGCCATCGGTTGACGGTCGACGAGCCGCTCGAGCTGGGTGGCGACGACGAGGGCCCGACCCCCCAGGAGCTGCTGGCGGCAAGCCTCGCCTCGTGCACGGCGGTGACGATCGAGATGTACGCCCGCCGCAAGGGTTGGCAGCTCGGGCCGGTCGAGGTCGAGGTCGAGTACTCGCTTCCCGAGCGCGGGGCCACCACCCGCTTCGCGGTCGAGCTGCGCGTCCCGCCCGACTGCACCCCGGAGCAGCGCGAGCGGCTGCGCGTGATCGCCGCGAAGTGCCCGGTCCACAGAACGCTCGAAGGCGAGGTCGTGTTCGAAGACCGGCTCAAGGTCGTTGCCCCGGCCGCGACCTGAGCGCTCGCTGCCGGCCGATCCGCTGATCCCGGCGGCGCCTGGCGCAGCGGGCGAACCCGAGCTGCGTCGAGTCCTGCTGGAGGCGGAGCGGGCGGGCGAGCTCGATGTCCCCGGCGCCGTCGAGGCCGCTGTGCTGGTGCCCCTGTACCGGTCGGGCGGCGAGCTGCACGCGGTGTTCACGCGACGTCGCGACGATCTCCGCCGCCACCCCGGCGAGATCTCGTTCCCCGGCGGGCGGCGCGACCCGACCGACGCGAACCTGCTCGCAACCGCGCTGCGCGAGGCGCACGAGGAGGTCGGGTTGCCGCCGAGCGCGGTCGACGTCGCCGGCGCGCTGCAACCGACGGCGACGATCGTGACCGGCTACGCCGTGTACCCGTTCGTCGGACTGATCGTCCCCGGCTTCCGCTGGACGCTCAGTCCGCGCGAGGTGACCGCGGTGATCGAACTGCCGCTGCGCGCGCTGCGCGCCGGCTACGAGCGGCGGCGCCTGCTCCGCCGCGGCCTCCCGATCCGGACCGACACCTACGTCGTCGGCGACAGCCTGATCTGGGGCGCGACGGCGCGGATCCTGGCCGACCTGCTCGACCGCCTCGACGGTTCACTCTGACGCACCGACGGTTCACCCCCGCCAGCTCGCCGGAGCTCCGCTGGCGGGGAGCACGCGGTCCACGGCGCCGACCATCGCCTCGAGCCACCCGGGCCCGGGCCCGGTTGCGACCAGCGCGTAGGGAATTCGCCCGCGCTCGCAGGCGTCACGGACGATCCGGCCTCCGGCGGCGAGCAGACCGGCATCGAGCGAGCCGGCCGCCTCGTACACGACGCCCCTGACCGTCGTGTCGAGCAGCCGGCGCAGGAGCGCGTCGAGCCGCTCGCGGTGAAGCGCCTCGACGGCAGCCGGCGGGCCGGCGGCGCTGCCGAGCAGGAGCACGAGCACGGCGACGTGGTCGAGCGCCGAGGCGAGCGTCGCGAGCCGGTCCGGATCCGCGAGCACCGCCTCGGCGCCCGTCGCCTCGATCAGGCCGAGCTTGCGCTCGTCGCGGGTGGTGGCACGGATGACGTGGCCGCGATCGCGCAGCGCCGCCGCGAGCTCGCGCCCGCGGGCGCCGCAGCCGACGATCAGGCAGCGCGGCACGACGCCCGTCCCTCAGGGTCGCAGGACGATCTTGCCGAGCGTGTGGCGCTGCTCGAGCTCGCGGTAGGCGTCGCGGACCTGATCGAGTCCGAACACTCGGGCGATCGGAACCTCGAGCTTGCCTTCGACGATCAACGCGGCGAGCTCGGCGAGCACCTCGGCGCGCCCGCCGACCGCGTTGCCGTCGGTCCGGACGCCGTGCCGGGCGGCCGCGTCCCAGTCGATGATCGTGTCGATCCGCTCGGGCGCCACGCCCAGCTCGATCGCGAGATCCACGTAGCCCGAGCCGAACGTGTCGATCAACGCGTCGACACCGGGGCCCGCCGCCTCGCGGATCCGCTCTGCCACCCCCTCGCCGTACGGGACCGGCAGCACGCCGTGCTCGCGCAGCCAGTCGTGATGCCGCTCCGAGGCGAGCCCGACGACGGTCGCGCCGGCCAGCCGGGCGAGCTGGACCGCGATGCTGCCGACGCCGCCGGCGCCGCAGAC
>DAHUYL010000088.1 GCA_027315255.1 Solirubrobacterales bacterium
GCAACCGACCGGCGTGCGCCGACCCAGGCGGGAACCGAGGTCAGTACCGCGACCACCGCGAGCGTCCCCACGAGCACCGCGAGCAGCAGCGGCAGCGGGGGGTTCGCGTGCAGCCCGTGGCCGCCGGCGAAACGGTAGAGCGCGAGGCCCGCGGGGATCCCGAGCGCGGCCGCGAACAGGCCGGGGAGCAGCTGCGCGGCCGTGAGCCCTGCGACGACGTCACGGGGGGTTGCGCCCAGCGCCCGCGCGAGCGCGGTCGATCGCCGCGAGTCGATCGCCGTCGCCCAGCTCGCGAAGACCGCGTTCAGCCCGCCGAGCACCACGAGCACCGCCCCGAGCGTGAGCACCAGATGGCTGATGCGCCCGCCGATGTCAGCGCTCCTGAACAGCCCGGTCGTCGTGTTCGCCTGCTGGCGGACGTCGACCTGATGCTGGATCGTCAGCGCCGCTACGACCATCGTCACGGCGATCGTCAGCGCGGCGGCGGTCAGGGCCGTGCGGCGGGGTCGGCGAGCGGCGATCCGCAGGCCGAGCAGCAATGGCACTGGCAACCGGGCGGAGAACGCGGTCAGCCGCCGGTGCCGCCGCGGCGGCCGCGACTGATCGACGAGCGCTCGCAGCGTGCTGGTGCGCGCGCCGTGAATCGCGGGCAGGACCGTCGCCGCGCCCGCGACGACGATCGCGACGAGGATCACCTCGGCGACGATCGCGGCGGTCAGCGGCGGGAGCGGCGGCGTCCCCAGCAGACCCTGCCCGGGGTTGGAGAACGATGGCAACAGCAGGCGACCGGCCAGCAGTCCGGCGAGGCCACCGGCCGCCGACAGCAGCAGGTTCTCGGCGAGCAGCACGAACGCGACCAGCCGTGGGGTGGCTCCGATCGCCTTCAGCAGCCCGACCCGCCGGGTCTGCTCGGCCATCCTCCCGCCGACGAGCACCGCGATCGACGCGAGCGCGAGCATGGCCAGCAACCAGCTGCCGATCAGGAGCGCCCTCTGGTCGACCGCGATGATCTCGAAGTCGTCGTGGCGGACGCCCTGCCAGGTCTGGATGATCGCCGACTGGAAGCTCAGGCCCGTCGCGAACCTCGACCCGGCGGCGCTGCCCTGAAATCCAGCCGCGGCCGAGGGATGTCGCAGTCCGAGGTCGAGCTCGTATCCGAGCGGGTTCGCCGTCGACGCGAGGCGGTGTGTCGCTGACGGAGTGACCCAGACGAGGCCCGGGGTGCACGCGGGGTAGAACGCCTGCTCGGTCTCGAGCGCGACTCCGGAGACCGTGAATCCGCGGCCGTCGAGCTGGATCCTCGATCCCACCCGCAGCCTGAGCGTCCTGGCGAGTCCCTGCTCCAGCACCACGCCTCCGGTGCGGGCCCAGCTTCCCGCAGTCAGGACCGGCCGGTTCAGCGCCGCCGTCTCGGCTGCGGCGGTGCGGCCCTCGGCGATCACCGGGAGATTCGCCCCCGGTGCCGTCAGCCGCACGAACGCGAGCGGGAACGGGCCGGCGGTCGCGCTCACGCCGGGTGCCCGCTCGAGCCCGGCGAACGTGCGCGCGGGCTGGATGTGTGCATGTGGCGCCGGCTGGATCTCGGCGACGACGTCCGGGCCACGGGTCGCCGCCCGGGTGCGGCCGAACGGGCTCTGCGCGACGTGGCGCAGCGCCAGCCCGAGCGTCAGCGTCGCGGTGCTCGCCAGGATCACGACGAGCAGCAGCGCGGCCTGGACCGGCCGGCGCCGGATGTCGCCTGCGACGAGTCGCCAGATCAGCAGCACTCGACCCATCGATCACACCTCGAGTCCCGTGATCGCGCTCAGGCGGCGGTCGCTGCCACCGGTCAGCCGGGTCTCGCCGACGAACGCGCCGTCGCGCATCGACACGAGCCGGTCGGCGGTCGCGGCGATCCGCTCGTCGTGCGTGACCACGACGAGCGTCTGGCCGTCGGCTCGCAACTGCTCGAACAGACGCAGGACGTCGGTTGTGGCCGCGCTGTCGAGGTTGCCGGTCGGCTCGTCGGCCAGGACCAGCAGCGGCTCGTTCGCGAGCGCCCGCGCGATCGCCACCCGCTGGCGCTGCCCGCCGGACAGGGCAGACGGCAGGTGGGCCGCGCGGTCAGCGAGACCGACCTGCTCGAGCAGGTGCTGCGCGCGCCGTCGCGCCGCTCGGGGAGACGCGCCGGCGAGCAGCGCGGGCAGCTCGACGTTCTCCTGCGTGGTCAGCTCGTCGACCAGGTGAAACGCCTGGAAGACGAAGCCGAGGCCGCGCCGGCGAAGCCGCGCCAGCCCGGCTTCGGGCATGTGCTCGAGCTGCTTGCCGGCCAGTTGCAGGGTCCCGCCCGTCGGGCGCTCGAGCCCGCCGAGCAGGTACAGCAGCGTCGACTTGCCGCAGCCGCTGGGCCCGACGATCGCGACCGATTCACCGGCGGCGACCTCGAGGTCGACGCCGTCGACCGCGCGCACGAGCGCCGTGCCGCGACCGTATTCCTTGCACAACCCGCGTGCAGACAGCGCGGGCTGATCTCGATCCGTCATCGTCCCTCCGATCCGCTCCTCATCGCTCCGCCGGCGCTGGCCGGCGCCGCCCCTCCCAGTACCGAGCGCACTCCTCGAGCCAGCGCAGATCCGCCTGCAACCGCAGGACGACGCCCTCAAGCAGCAGTCCGGCGGTCGACCCCGCCGGCTCGGCGAGCGCCGCCCGCTGCGCCTCGCGCAGCCCGCCCAGCAGCTCGTGCCGCTGGCGCTCGACGATCGCGACGGGATCGTCGAGCGCGCCCGCGGCCGCCGCGACCAGCTTCAGGTGGAACTCGGCTGGCGCCGGCTTCGGCCAGCTCACGTCAAGCAGCCACTCCTGCACCCGTGCACGGCCGGCTTCGGTCAGCGCGTAGACCTTGCGGTCGGGCCGATCGAGCTGCCCGACGCGCGTGCAGTCGATCAGCCCCGCCTGCTCGAGCCGGCCGAGCGTGACGTACACCTGGCCGCCGTTGAGCGCATCCGAGAGCGGTCCGAGCGCGAGCGCGAGCCGGGCTCGGAGCTGATAGCCGTGCGCGGGTTCCGCCGCGAGCAGCGCCAGCAGCACTTCCTGTACGACGCGCAGGTGGTAGCCGCGCAGCGGCTCCCTGTTCGCGAGCCCGGCTGCTTCCGGCAAAGCCCGCCTCCTCCTTGGGTAACGGTTAGCGTACGGTTGCGGCTCAGGCTAACCGTTACCCATGGAGGTGTCAAGCGATCGCCTCAGGCGGTCCGCAGCGGCTCCAGCACCTGCACGATCGACCGTGCCCGCAGCGGCTCGGCTTCCGTCTCGATCACGACCCCGTTGAGCCACGGGTCCTCGTCCGAGGTGTCGAACTTGACCGGCATGCGCGTCACCATCGACTCGATCGCCTGCTCGCGTCGCACCCCGATCACGCCGCCTCGGGGCCCGGTCATGCCGACGTCGGTGATGTAGGCGGTGCCGCCGGGGAGCACCCGGGCGTCGGCGGTCGGGACGTGCGTGTGCGTGCCCACCACCGCGGTCACGCGCCCGTCGAGGTACCAGCCCATGCCCACCTTCTCGCTCGTCGCCTCGGCGTGCATGTCGACGACGATGTGGTCGGCACGGCCTCGCAGCCCGTGCAGCGCGGCGTCAGCCTCCGGAAACGCCGGCAGTCCCGCGTTCATGAACAGGTTGCCGGACAGCGACACGACGCCGAGCCGCACTCCGTCGCGTTCGACGACGCAGCTGCCGTGCCCCGGCTGGCCCCGCAGGAAGTTCGCGGGTCGGAGGATCCGATCCTCGGTGTCGAGATAGGCGTACACCTCGCGATGGCGGTAGGCGTGGTTGCCGAGCGTGATCACGTCGACGCCCGCGCCGAGCAGCTCGCGGGCGAGCTTCGGGGTGATGCCGACGCCACCGGCGGCGTTCTCGCCGTTGACGACGACGAACTGCAGCGCCAGCCGCTCGCGCAGCTGCGGCAGCAGCGCCAGCAGCGTCCGACGCCCCAGGCTGCCGACGACGTCGCCGACGAACAGGATCCGGACTCCGGGGAGCATGCGCGCATACTTCCACCTGCATGCGCGCGAGGCTCACCCGCTTCAACGCCTGGGGCCCTTTCCGCAGCGCCCACGCTCAGCAGCAAGCCCCAGCGCCCGCTGAGCAGGAGCCGCTGCAGGGACTCGAGCCGCCGCCGGAGCCCCCAGTCTCGCCGGTGGTCGTGCCCCGCTGGGTCCAGGCGGTGATGCTGCCACTGGCGCTGCTCGGCCTCTACGAGCTGGCACGAGCGGCGGGCTCGGTGCTGCTGATCTTCCTGTTCGCGAGCGTGATCGCGCTGCTCCTGAATCCGCTCGCGAAGCAGTTCGAGCGGACGCTGCCGCGCGGCCTGTCGATCGCCGCGGTGTATCTGGCGGGGCTCGCGGTCCTGGCCGTGATCGGGTTCCTGCTGTCCAGCCCGATCGGCGCCTCGGTCAACCGCTTCGAGCGCAACGTCCCGCACCTCGTGTCGCTCGCGAACCACGAGCTCACTCAGGTGCAGCAGTTCTTCGATCGCCACGGGATCAAGATCCACATCAAGCAGCAGGGGCAGTCGGCGCTCACGTCGCTCGAGCACACCGTGCTGAAGAGCTCCGGCTCGATCGTCTCGTTCTCGCGCAACCTGCTCGGCCAGATCGTGACGCTCGGCGTCGACATCATCCTGACCTTCGTCCTGTCCGTCTACCTGCTCGTCTACGCGCGCCAGATCGGCGAGCTCGTGCGGCGGATCATGCCGCCCGGCGACGGCACCCCCGAGGACGACTTCCCGCTGCTGGTCCAGAAGGCCGTGTCCGGCTACATGCGCGGCCAGATCCTGTTCAGCCTGATCATGGGCACGAGCGCCGCGATCTCGCTGTGGGTGTTCGGCATCGCCGGGGTCTTCCCCGACGGCTCGCACTACGCCGCGTTCTTCGGCGCCTTCTACGGGATCGCCGAGTTCGTCCCGTACATCGGTCCGATCATCGGCCCGGCGCCGGCGGTGCTCGTGGCGCTGTTCACGAACCCGATCAGCGCCCTCTGGGTCGTGCTCCTGTTCGTCGTCCTGCAGCAGCTCGAGGGCCACATCGTCGCGCCGCAGGTGTTCCGCATCTCGCTGCGGATCAACCCGATCATCGTGATCCTGTCGTTGCTGTTCGGCTACCAGATCTACGGCATCGCCGGCGCGCTGATCGCCCTGCCGCTGGCGACGATCACGCGAGCGACGATCGTCTACCTGCGCCGTCACCTCGTGCTCGAGTCGTGGGGGACCGCGGCGCCGCCCGCTCCGGTATTGCCGCCGTCCGCACCGCCTCCCGGGCCGCCGGGCGGGGCAGCGCCGGGGACGCCGCCGTCCGCAGCCGTCACCGAGGAGGCGGACCTGAGCGGCGAGCTCGAGCTCGAGCAGCGCGAGGTCACGATCCACCGGGGGTCGAGTTGACGGTCGCCGCGGCCGCGCTCGACGTTGTCGGGCTGACCCGCTGCTTCGGATCCCGGATGGCCGTGCGCGACGTCGGCTTCGCGCTCGAGCGTGGCGAGAAGCTGGCGATCATCGGTCCGAACGGGGCCGGCAAGACGACGCTCCTGTCGATGCTCGCGGGGGTGCTCGTGCCCACCTCCGGAGCGATCAATCGCGCCGTCGAGCGCCCGTGTGGGTGGGTACCGCAGCAGCAGGCGGTGTACTCGAAGCTGTCGGTGGCGGAGAACCTGCGGCTGTTCGCGCGGCTGGAGCGCCTTGCCGACCCGGACGCCGCGGTCGCTCGGATGCTCGCGCAGACCGGCCTCGAGGACCGCGCGCAGGAGCAGGTGGGGCGGCTGTCCGGCGGCAACCAGCAGCGCGTCAACGTGGCGATCGGGCTGCTCGCCGACCCCGCCGTGCTGCTGCTCGACGAGCCGACCGCGTCACTCGACCCGCGCCAGCGGGCGCGCCTCTGGGAGCTGATCTCGGCGCTCGCGGGCGAAGGCCGCTGCGTGCTCTACTCGACCCACGCCGTGACCGAGGCCGAGCGCTACGCCGACCGCGTGCTCGTGCTCGGCGACGGTGAGCAGCTGTTCCTCGGCACGCCGACGGAGCTGGAGGAGGTCGTCGCCGGGGACCTGGCACCGAGCGCGATCGCGCCTCCAGGACCGTCAGATGGCCCTGCCGGCGACTTCGAGACCGCATTCGTCCAGTTCCTCCGCGCTCGCGGCCACTGATGCGCTGGCTGCTCGTCAAGGACCTCCAGATCCTGCGCCGCTCGCCGCTGCAGGCGGGCGTGCTGGTCGTATATCCGATCGCGATCGCGCTGATGATCGGTTTCGCGCTGTCGAGCCCGCCGGGCCGCCCGACGGTCGCGATCTACAGCGGGATCCCGACCTCGAAGGTGATCCACCTGGGCTCGACGCGGGTCGACGTCGGGTCGCTCGCGGAGCAGCTGTTCACCTCGGTGCGGCCGCTCCGCGAGCCCTCGCCGGAGGCGGCGATCGCCCAGGTGCGCGATGGCCACGCGCTCGCCGCGCTGATCATCCCGGACGATCTGACGAGCGAGATCGAGAGCCTCGTGACGAGCGGCACCGGTACCCCGACCGTGCAGGTCGTGCTGAACGGCTCGAACCCGCTCGAGCGCCAGTTCGCCGAGCAGGCGCTCCAGTCGCGCATCGCACAGGCCGAGCAGGCGCTCTCGAAGCTCGTGCTCAAAGTTGCGCTGGGCGACCTGCAGGTGGTGCTCGGCGGCGGCAGCGTCAACCTCCTGAACCGGCAGATTCCGCTGCTCGGCCTGCAGCGCTCGAGGACGATCCTGGGCGCTCAGATCGCGACCCATCCCGGCGATGCTGCGCTGCGGCGCGCGCTCGGGCAGGTGGTCAACTTCGCGAACCTGGCGATCGACGGGCTGACGTTCGCGGGCCCGGTGCTCGGCTCGATCGGCACGCCGGTGACCGTCCAGCAGACGGTGGTCGCCGGCCGCAGCACGCCGACCGATTCGTATGCCGTCGCGATCGCCGCGGTCGTCTCGCTGATGTTCGTGGCGCTGCTCCTGGCCGCTGGGCTGCTCGCGCTCGAGGGCTCCGAGCACGCGTACCCGCGGCTCGTCCGAGGCCTCGTCGCGCCCGAGGCGCTGCTCGCCGAGAAGATCCTGCTGGCGTCCGCCTGCGCAGCCGCGGTCACGCTCGTGATGGCGGCGATCGTCTCGAGCTTCGTCTCGCTCGACTGGGGCCGGTTCGAGCTGTGGGTGGTGTCGATCGCGCTCGCCGGGCTGGCGTTCGGCTCCCTCGGGGTGGCGCTCGGCGGCCTTGCCCGCGAGGTGGCTGGCGCGTCGCTGCTCGCGTTCCTGTGCTCGCTCCCGGTGGCGTTCGTCGCGCTCGTGCCCTCGACGTCGGTCTCGGGTGGCGTCGAGGACGTGCTCAAGGTCGTCTCGTTCGTGTTCCCGTTCAAGGCCGGGCTCGATGCGGTCTCGAACGCGTTCAGCGGCACCCCCACCGGGATCGTGCTGCCGCTGCTGCACCTCGTCGTCCTGACCGTCGTGTACGCCGCGGGGGCACGCTTGGCGCTCCGCCGGTTCGCCGCCGCCTGAGCGTACCCCAGCGCACCTGCTCGTCTACGCGGCCCCGCCCGGGGTCGCGAGCGCGCGGTAGATGCGGCCGATCAGCGGCAGTGGCTGGTCGATCATCTCGGTGCTGGCGCGGATCAGCCGGATGCCGTGCTGGGCGAGGAACTGCTCCTTGCGGCGGTCGCGCTTGAACTTTCCCGGCGCGGAGTGCCACTTGTAGCTGTCGACCTCGACGGCGAGGTTCGCCTCGCGCCAGTAGAAGTCGATCGACCATGCTCCGAGCTGGGCGTTGCGTTCGGGGTCTGGGATGCCTGCGGCGCGTAGGTGCGCGAGCAGGCGCTCCTCGGCGTAGCTGCGGGTGATGCCGCGAGCGCGCTCGGGGTCGAGCAGCGCCTCGAGCATCGAGTTGCCTCTGCGTCCGGGCGCGCGCGCGATCGCCTCGCGCAGGCTTGTCGGGCTCACTAGCCGCCGGGCGAGTGCCTCGTCGAGCTGACGCTCTGACTCCCGCGGGGTTGATGTCTCGGCCTCGTCGATCAGCGTCCGTGCGGGCGATGTGACCGGCATTCCCCGGCAGCGGCCCAGGTCGGCGCGGGTCAGTGAGCGGCTGCGGTGCACGACGAGCCCGGGACGGCCCCGCGGCCGCCGGTCGCCGCGGACGGTCACATGGATCTCGGGCGGCCGCTGCGGGACGATCTGGTGGAGCCACGCCGCGCTCGAGTGGCTGAGAACGGCTCTGACACGGCAAACGAGGAGCGCCGCGGCCTCGCCGCCGAGCTCGGTCGGTGCCGTGTGCCCGACCGCATACACGCCACGGGTCACGATCCGCAGCGCGCCCGAGCGCAGCCGGGCCCTGATCATCGCGGGCGTGAACCCGAACGCAGTCAGCTGCTCATGCGAGACTCGACCCCACTGGTGGTCGGCGAGCCTCGCCATGCGCTGGTCGGGAGTGCCGTCGACGACCACAACGCCGCACACCCCCCTGATCCTGAGGGGGGTTGGCACGTTCGCGCGCTCTGACGACGCCAACGTGCCGACCCCTTCTTCTCGGGAGAGGGTGTGGACACTTGATGCCGTTCGTCGGGGCGCCACACCCTGTAAGAGCGCCCAGCAGCGGCCGTTTCACCCCCTCCGGCCCTCTCGACCGCAGACGGGGCCCGATCAGCGCCGGGCGGTGACGCTGCGGAACATCACGAAGCAGATCACCGCGACGATGATCGCGATCAGCGGGATCCCCGCGCCGATCACGCCGGCGACGTCGAGCACGAGCCCCACGACCGCGACGGCCGTGGCGGCACCGCCGACCTTGACCAGCCGGTAGGCGCGCTGCTCGCGGGCACGGCGCGGGGTGTAGCTCGAGCGCTTCTGCAGATCCGCCATTGCACCGTCAAGCGTAGCGCCGCGCCGGCGCCGGGCACTTGGCGGGCCGGCGAGCACCGACAGCTATCCTCTCGAAGCCGAGATGCCGTTTCCGCAGACTCGGATGCGCCGGCTGCGTGCCACCCCGGCCTTGCGCGGGCTCGTGCGAGAAACGGAGGTGGCGCCGTCGGACTTCGTCTACCCGATGTTCGTCGTCGACGGGCTCGAGGCTCGGCGGCCGATCGCGGCGATGCCGGGGATCGACCACCTGTCCGTCGCCGAGGCGGTGCGCGAGACTGCCGAGGCGGCCGCGCTCGGGGTCCCGGCCGTGCTCCTGTTCGGCGTTCCGGCGGAGAAGGATCCGGAGGGATCGGGCGCCTGGGACGAGGACGGCATCGTCCAGCTCGCAACGCGAGCGATCAAGCGCGCGCATCCCGAGACGCTCGTGATCGCCGACGTGTGTCTGTGCGAGTACACCGACCATGGCCACTGCGGGGTACTGCGCGGCGGATCGGTCGACAACGACGCGACCGTCGAGCTGCTCGCCCGGACGGCCGTCTCCCAGGCGCGCGCCGGCGCCGACGTGATCGCTCCCAGCGACATGATGGACGGCCGCGTCGGCGCGATCCGGGCGGCGCTCGACGACGAGGGGTTCACAGACGTGCCGATCATGGCCTACTCCGCCAAGTTCGCATCCGCGTTCTACGGGCCGTTCCGCGAGGCGGCCGGCTCGACGCCGGCGTTCGGCGACAGGCGCACCTACCAGATGGATCCGGCCAACGGCGACGAGGCGCTGCGCGAGGCGCAACTCGACGTCGAAGAGGGGGCGGACGTGCTGATCGTCAAGCCGGCGCTTCCCTATCTGGACGTGGTCAGCCGCGTCAAGCAGGCCACCGGGATGCCGCTCGCGGCCTACAACGTCTCCGGCGAGTACGCGATGCTGAAGGCCGCCGCTGCCGCCGGCTTCCTCGACGAGCGCGCAACGGTGCTCGAGGCGCTCACCGCGATCCGTCGCGCCGGGGCCGACCTGATCATCACCTATCACGCAAAGGACGCGGCACGATGGCTTCAGTAGGCGACGCAGCACGGGCCGGCAGCGGCTTCGGCCCCAAGCTCCGCTCGCGCAAGGGTGGCGCGGCGGTACCGCTCGACGAGCTGGACAAGCGCCTGCTCAACCTGATGCAGGGCAGCTTCCCGATCGCGCGGCGCCCGTATCAGCACGTCGCCGCAGCGGCCGGGTGCAGCGAGGACGAGACGCTCGCTCGCGTCCGGCGGCTGCTGGACGAGCGGATCATCCGCCAGGTGACGCCGATCTTCGACACGCGCGCATTCGGCTACGCGTCGATGCTGGTCGCCGCCAAGGTCGATCCCGAGAACCCGTGGCGGGCGGCGACCGTGATCAACGAGCACCCGGGCGTCTCGCACAACTACCTGCGCAACCACGAGTTCAACATCTGGTTCACGATCGCGACCGAGCCCGATTCGGCGCTCGGCCTCGAGGGCACGCTCGAGCTGCTCGGCCGCCTCGCCGGCGCGGACTCGATCCGGCAGCTGCCGACGCTGCGGCTGTTCAAGATCCGGATGGATCTCGAGATGGAGGCGGGCACCGCGGAGCTGGCGCGGCCCATGGCCGAGGCGGTGCCGCCGGTCGAGACCGAGCCACAGCCCTACGACGAGCTCGACCGCGAGGTCGTGCGCGCGACCCAGGGCGACCTGCCCGTCGTCGCCGAGCCGTACGCGCCGGCCGCGGCCGCGCTGGGGATGGCGCAGGAGCGGCTGCTCGCGCACCTCGAGGCGATGCAGGAGCGCCGGCTGCTGCGCCGGGTGGCCGCGATCCTGTTTCACCGCCGCGCGGGCTTCAGTGCCAACGGGATGGGCGTCTGGCGCGTCCCCGAGGAGCGGATCCTGGAGGTTGGCGGTCGGATGGCGGCGTTCCGCGGGATCTCGCACTGCTACCAGCGGCCGACCTACCAGGACTGGCCCTACTCGGTGTTCACGATGGCCCACGGCCGCTCCAAGGAGGAGTGCGACGCGATCCTCGATTCGATCGCGCTCGAGACCGGGATCGAGGAGCGGGCGACGCTCTACTCCTCGACCGAATTCAAGAAGATCCGGCTGCTGTACTTCACCGACGATCACCGCAATTGGGAACGGGCGCACGCGTGAGCGTGACGAGAGCCCGCTCCGCGGAGCTGTTCGAGCGCGCGCTCGCGCTCATGCCGGGCGGCGTCAACTCGCCCGTGCGGGCGATGCGCCAGATCGGTCGCGACCCGATCTTCATCGCCTCGGGGTTCGGCTCGCGGCTCCGCGACGTCGACGGCAACGAGTACGTCGACTGGGTCTGCTCGTGGGGGCCGCTGGTGCTGGGCCACGCCCACCCCGACGTGGTCGACGCGGTCACGCATGCAGCCGCCGCGGGGACGAGCTTCGGCGCGCCGACCCCGGGTGAGGTCGAGCTCGCCGCCGAGCTGGTGGCGCGCTTTCCCGCCGTCGAGATGGTGCGGATGACCTCGAGCGGCACGGAGGCGACCCTGAGCACGCTGCGGCTCGCGCGCGCGGTCACCGGCCGCGAGCAGGTGCTGAAGTTCGCAGGCGCCTACCACGGTCACGTCGACGGCCTGCTCGCCCAGGCCGGCTCGGGCCTTGCGACGCTCGCGGTCCCCGCCAGCGCGGGCGTCCCCGCCGGCGCGGCGGCGGCGACCGTGGTGATCCCCTGGAACGACGCCGAGGCGCTCCGCGCGGCAACCGAGCGCCACCAGCTGGCGGCGATCCTCGCCGAGCCGATCCCCGCCAACATGGGCGTCGTGCCGCCCGATCCCGGCTTCCTCGAGCTGCTCCGCGAGCGCGCCACGGCGACGGGCGCGTTGCTGGTGTTCGACGAGGTGATCACGGGCCTGCGGGTCGGCCGCGGCGGCGCCCAGGCGCTGTACGGAGTGATGCCGGACCTGACGATCATGGGCAAGATCGTCGGCGGCGGCTTGCCGGCCGCCGCCTTCGGCGGTTCCAGGCGGCTGATGGAGCGGATCGCGCCCGCGGGCGACGTCTACCAGGCCGGCACGCTGTCAGGGAACCCGCTGGCGGTGGCCGCCGCGCGCGCCACGCTCGCCCACCTCGACGAGGACGCATACGCCCGGCTCGAGGACGTCGCCGAGCGGCTCGCCGCCGGCCTGCGCGGAGCCGCGGCGAGCGCAGGCCGCGAGCTCCGCGTGCAGTCCGCTCCGGGCCTTCTGACCCCGTTCTTCTGTGCGGAGCCCGTCCGCGACTACGCGGGCGCGGCCGCGTGCGACCAGGAGGCGTACGGCGCGTGGTGCCGGGCGCTGCTCGACCGCGGCGTGTATCCCCCGGCCTCGCAGTTCGAGGCCTGGTTCCCGTCGCTGGCGCACACCGACGAGGACATCGAGCGGACCGTGGAGGCGGCGGCTGCCGCGTTCGAGGATGTCGCCGGCTAGCGCCGCCGAGCTGGGAGCCGCCGGACCCCGGGCGGCCGGACGCGAGCGTGAGTACGCCGAGCTGCTGGCGGACATCGCCGCCGGCGCCCGGCTTCACTACGAACCCGACGGCGACAATCCCGACCTGGCGCTGCTGCGGGGCGACGAACGCTACGCGGCCGGGCTGGCGAAGCTGGCTGCGCTCGGCGATCTCGAGGCCACGTCCGAGCTCGCCGACGTGATCTCGCTCGTCGCCCAGGCACGCGCGGCAGGTGACGCCGAGCTCGCGCGGGCGGTCTGGGAGGCGGGCGCGGTCGCGGTCGGCTGGGGTGCCGGCGCAGAGCACGAGGCCGCCAAGGAGCATGCCCGCGCGGGTCGCGAAGGCGCGGTCGCGGCGTTGCGTGCGGCTGCCCGCGCTATCGGCGCCGATCGAAGCGGCTAGTCGCTAGGCTTACGCGCTCGTTGGGGCCCGCTGCGCCGGGCCTGGGACGCATTGGGAGCCATGCCAGCAGACCGACACAAGAAGTCCTCGAAGTACACGCTCGACCGCGGGATGCCGGGGGCGTTCGAGGGCGAGACCGTCAACCGGCGGCGGTTCATGAACGTGGTCACCCAGGGCGCGGGCGGGATCGCGGTCGCCGCGTTCGGGCTGCCCGCGCTCGGGTTCGCGCTCGGCCCGGTGTTCAAGATCGAGCAGGGGAGCTGGCAGATCATCGGCGTGCCGGACGACTTCAACGAGCTCACCTACGTCACCAAGGTGCTGACGGTCGTCCCGGGGATCGGCGAGGCGGGACAGTCGATCGCGTACGTCCGCAAGCGCAACCCGGCGATCGACACCGAGCCGCACGACCAGTTCAACAACTACATCGCGCTGTCGTCGCGCTGCATGCACCTCGGCTGTCCGGTCAGGTACGTGTTGGCGGCCGAGCGTTTCATCTGCCCGTGCCACGGCGGCGTCTACAACTTCCGCGGCGAGGTCGCGGGCGGCCCGCCGGTGCGCCCGCTCGACCGCTTCTACACCTACGAGCACAACGGCTACGTGTACGCCGGCCCGCGCTACTCGGTCAACTCCGAGCTGCAGCGGTTCTCGCCGCGTGACCCGGGCGAGCCGCTCGACGGAATCGGGCAGTACCTGTATCCGTCGCGCTGGTCGACGCCGCCGCGACCGCCGACCACCAACCTGCCGGCCCCGCCGGCCGTGCCCGGGACCTGATCGATGCCGAAGCTTCCGCTGCTGCCGGCCCGCACGCGCCCTGCCCGCCCCGGCGAGGGCAGCGGCGCGCTCGATCCGATCGAGGCCGCGACCGAGGCCGGGCTGACCGTCGTCGACTGGCTCGACGAGCGCACCGCACTGTCGCCGGGGATCCGGTGGCTGTTGTTCCGCAAGGTTCCGCGCGGGATCAACTGGGCGTACACGCTCGGGTCGGCAACCCTGTTCGCGTTCCTCAGCCAGGCGGTCACCGGGGTGTTCCTGGCGATGTACTACCGCCCCAGCATCAACAGCGCGTACGAGTCGATCCGCAACATCAACGACAACGTGTTCCTCGGACAGTTCGTGCACGGCATGCACAAGTGGGGCGCGTCGGTGATGATCGCGCTGATCTTCCTGCACATGGCGCGGGTGTTCTTCTTCGGTGCCTACAAGTACCCGCGCGAGCTGACCTGGGTGATCGGCGTGGTGCTGCTGATCCTCACGCTGGCGATGGGCTTCACCGGTTACCTGTTGCCGTTCGACCAGCGCTCCTACTGGGCGACGATCGTCGGCGTGAACATCAACGGCACCGGCCCGTTCATCGGTCCGTACCTGTCAGACTTCCTGCGCGGCGGCCCGGATTGGGGGGCGACCACGCTGTCGCGCTTCTACTCGATTCACATGCTGCTGATCCCGGGGTTGATGGCTGCGCTGATCGGGTTCCATCTGTACCTGGTGACCAAGCTGGGGATCTCCGCGGCGCCGTGGCTGAACGCGACGGAGCCCGAAGAGGTCGTCGAGGTCGTGGAAGTATGAGACCGGCGCGATGAATCAGGCACAGAAGGAGGAATACCTCCGCGAGTACTCGATCCTGAAGAACCAGGGCAAGCCGTTCTTCCCGTACGCGGTGGCGAAGGACTCGATCATGGCGGCGATCGTGCTGCTCGTGATCATGCTCCTGTCGCTCGAGTTCGGCGCCGAGCTCGGCCCGAAGGTGAACCCGACGACCACCACCTACGTGCCGCGGCCGGATTGGTACTTCTTCTTCCTGTTCGAGATCTTGCGGGTGATGCGCAACGTCCCCAAGTTCACCGACATGGCGACGATCGGTGTGCCGACGCTGTGCATGATCATGCTGTTCCTGCTGCCGTTCTACGACCGCAGCCCCGAGCGGTTGATCACCCGGCGTCCGGTCGCACTCGCCTCGGGCCTGGCGACGATCGTGGTGATCGCGTTCCTCACCTACAGCGGTGCCAACACCGGGTCGCCGAACGAGGTCGACCTGTCGCCGCCGTCGGGGTTGACGGCTGCCCAGGTGCAGGTGTTCAGGGCGGGCGAGCTGGTCGTCGGCGAGTCGGGCTGCGGCGCCTGCCACGAGATCGGCGACAACGGCAACAACGGGCCCGGCCCACCGCTGACGCACATCGGCTCGAAGCGCCTACCGGGCGCGATCGCGGCAACGCTACGCAACCCGACGGCGCCGATGCCGTCGTTCGCGAACCTCGCGCACCAGTCCCCGACGAAGTTCCGGGACCTCGTCGAGTTCCTGTCGATGCTGCAGTAGCGGCGCGACGTGACGCTGCAGACGCCCCGGTGTGGGCGATGACCGAGTCTCCAGGCGACGGGGCCGGATATCTGGCCGAGCCGCAGGTGCGGGCGATGTTCGACCGCATCTCAGGCATCTACGACCGCCTCAACGGCGTGATGACCGGGGGGCTGCACCACGCCTGGCGCCGCCGCGCGGTCGAGCTCGCCGCGATCGGGCCGGGGGCGCACGCGCTCGACGTGGCGACCGGCACGGGTGATCTCGCGTTCGCGCTGGCGGACGCGGTGGCGCCGACCGGCGCGGTCGTCGGCGTCGACTTCGCCGAGCAGATGCTGGCGGTGGCACGGGCGAAGGCCGCCGTACGGGCCCCGGGCGGCGGCTCGGGGCGGGCGGGGCAGCCGGCGGCGGTCTCGTTCGAGCGGGCCAATGCGCTGGCCCTCCCCTTTGCGGATGGCTCGTTCGACGCCGCGACCGTCGGCTTCGGCGTGCGCAACTTCGCCGACCTGGACGCTGGGCTGCACGAGCTCGCACGTGTCGTGAGGCCCGGCGGACGGGTCGTGATCCTGGAGATCACGACGCCTCAGCACCCGCCGCTGTCGACCTTCTTCAGGCTGTGGTTCGAGCGGATCGTGCCGGTCCTGGGGCGATTGGCCGGCGACCCGGAGGCCTACAGCTACCTGCCGAGCTCGGTCCGGCGCTTCCCGCCGCCGCAGGAGCTGGCCCGACGGATGGCGGGCGCGGGGCTGGTTGAGATCCGCTACCTGATCACCGCAGGTGGGATCATCGCGCTGCATGTGGGTACGGTCCGGTGAAGATGTTGCACGCACGGGTCTACGGCGGTGAGCGCGTGAGCGTTCCGCAGACCGTCTCGGCGCAGTCGTCGGCGCTGGCCGCCGGAGGCGCCGAGGCCAGTCGCGTGCTGGAGCGCGTCGAGGAGCGGATGGCCGCGCTCACCGGGCGCCACGGCAGCGTGCTGGCACACCACGCGCGCGAGACGATCTCGGCCGGCGGCAAGCGACTGCGACCGCTGCTCGTATGCCTGGCCAGCGGCGTGCCGGTCGCCGAGAGCGATGCGCTCGTACGTGCGGCCGCCGCGGTCGAGCTGGTGCACGCCGCGACGCTCGTGCACGACGACGTGCTCGACGGCTCTTCGCTGCGACGCGGGCGCCCGACCGTCGTGGCCACGGGCGGACGCCTGATCGCGACGGCGACCGGGGACCTGCTGTTCTCGCGCGCGTTCGCCGAGCTGGCAGGTGGCGGTTCGGTCGAGGCGGTGCGGATCCTTTCGCGGGCGGCGTCGGGGCTGGCGGCGGGTGAGCTGATGCAGCGGGCCGACGCGTGGAACGACGAGGTGACGGTCGAGCGCTACCTCGAGCGCTGCCGGCTGAAGACCGCGGTGCTGTTCCGTGGGGCCTGCGAGTTGGGAGCGCTGTGCGGCGGCGGGCCCGTCGCCGCGCTCGGCGAGTTCGGCGAGCAGATCGGGCTCGCCTTCCAGCTGCTCGACGACGTGCTCGACGTGACCGGGCCGCCGGAGCGAACCGGCAAGCCGCGCGGCACCGACCTGCTCGACGGAACCGTGACGCTGCCGCTGATCGAGGCGCGGATGCGGGATCCGGAGCTGCGGGCTGTCGACCTGCGGGAGCTGCGGACCGCGGATGCGGCCGCGGCCCTGTGCGACCGGATCGCCGCCACGGGCGCGCTGGAGCTCGCCCGTGGCGAGGCGCTGGCGTTCGTCGACCGCGCCAAGGCGACGTTGCCGCGGCTGCCCGAGCGCCAGCGCGGCGCGCTCGAACTCGTCGCCGACGGCGTCGTCGAGCGCTACAGCTGACGGCGCCGGGCGTCCCGCCCGCCGGCTCTAGAAGTCTTCGGGCAGGATCAGGTCGGCGTCGAGCGCTGCGATGAAGCGGTCGACGTCGGCGGCCATGTTGGCCTGGGTCAGTCGTTGGAGGTCGGCGATCATGTCGGCCAGGCCCTCGTCGAGTCGATCCTCGAGCCGCTCCACCTGGGCGCGCTCGTACGTCCCGCTCTCCATCCAACCGCAGTTGGGGCACTCGAGCGTCAGCTGCCAGCGCGACTCGGGCGTCTCGCTCCAGCTCAGCGGCTGCACCAGGTCGCTGTCGCAGTGCGGGCAGAGGTGCAGATCGCGAGTGGCGGCGTCATCTTCGTTGAAGCGGATGACTTCGATCGCGCGACCGCTCGGAAGGACGATCCGGCGGATGGTGTGGTGCTCGTGACGGTCGCTCATGATCTTTCCGGGCTCGCTTCTACAGGCCGGTTATCGGCGGTCCATAAGACGAGCTTGAGGGGCCGTCCAGCCATATCTGGACGCAGTTCGAAGCCGAACGCGAGATCCCTTCCGGTCGGCGCCGGGCCCGTGTCTGTTGCGCGCGGGTTTCGACGGACCGTGCGTCGGGTTTTCCCGGTGCTTCAGATGGCGCGACTCGCTAACCTACGCCTACCTGGCCCACTGGGAAGGAATGCAGGCATGTTTCGCAACCCTTTGACTGACGGAATCGTCGTTCTCATCGTGCTCCTCCTGTTCTTCGGGCCCAAGCGGCTGCCGATGCTGAGCCGTTCGATCGGCGAGAGCATCAAGGAGTTCCGGGGTGGGGTCACTTCCGGCTCCGACGAGGACAAGGCGCAGCTCGGTTCGGGTGAGACGGCTCCGACCGCGACCCAGCCGCCGGCGGCTGCTCCGGCGCAGCCCGCTCCGGCCGCGCCGCCTGCGGTCGACGCGCAGCCAACTGCGCCCGCCCCACCGAGGGAGACCGCCGACGCCGGCGCCGACCGCGCCTGATCGCCATCCGGGGGGTGGGCTCGGGCACGCGCAGCGATGACAGTCCTACGGCCCATCGGCCATGAGGAGCGGCTCAGCATCGTCGACCACCTCGACGAGCTGCGCAAGCGCCTGTTCGTGTGCTTCGGCGCGCTCGTGGTCGCGTTCGGGTTCTGCTTCTGGCAGAACGGCGCGCTGCTGAACGCTCTGAACCGCGCGCTGCCGAGCGAGAACACGGCCGCGCAGCATTCCGAGATCGCGGGACAGCCGAAGCAGGCCGCCAGCGAGCATCACGCGTTCCTGAAGATCGAGCAGGGCGCGCAGGCCGGACTTGCCGCGGTGCGGGCCGGGAAGGTGCCGGCGGCGCTGGGGCCGGTGTTCCAGCAGATCATCGCCGGAGCCGACGAGGCGGTGAAGGCGCTGCCCAAGAGCTACCCGCAGAAGGTGAAGCCGCTCGTGATCGGGCTCGGCGAGTCGTTCACGACTACCCTCGTGGTCGTCGGCTACTTCACGTTGCTGTTCGCGCTGCCCGTGATCCTCTACCAGCTCTACGGGTTCGTGATCCCCGCGCTGACCCCGACCGAGCGTCGGGTCGCGGTCCCGTCGATGCTGGCCGCGCCGGCGCTGTTCATGGCCGGCGTCGTGTTCACCTACCTCGAGGTGCTGCCGCCCGCCGTCCACTTCCTGCAGGGCTACAACTCGAGCGACTTCCAGATCATCCCGCAGGCGTCGTCGTACTACAAGTTCGAGATCTTGATCATGCTCGGGATCGGGCTCGCCTTCCAGGTGCCGCTGCTGCTGCTCGCGCTCCAGAAGGCGGGCGTGATCACGGCCAGGACCCTGACCCTGAACTGGCGCTACGCTGTAGTCCTGATCGCGGTGATCGCCGCCGCGCTCCCAGGAGTGGATCCGGTCACGATGACGCTCGAGACGCTTCCGCTCGTCCTGCTGTATCTCGCGAGTATCGTCATGCTGAAGATCGTGGACCATCGCACCGCCAAGCGAGCGGCCGCTGCGGCTGCCCAGGCCGCTGACACGGCCGAGCTCGCCGGGGAGCAGGGCGTCTCCTGACAACCTGGTCTCGCGATGCTGTTCGATCTCCGTAGCCGTGGCCGCCGCCGTGCAGTCCAGGTGATCTACCTGGGTCTCGCGCTGCTGATGCTGGGCGGCCTCGTCCTGTTCGGGGTCGGCGCCGGCAGCGGCGGCGGGCTGCTCAACGCCTTCACCAACAACGGCTCGGGCAACGGCCAGGGCTCGGCCGTCAACGCTCAGACGCGGGCGGCGATCAAGCAGACGCAGAAGACCCCGAACTCGCCAGCCGCATGGTCTGCGCTCGTGGTCGCCTACTTCACCGCCGCGGGCGAGGGCAACAACTACGACCAGGCGACGGCCACCTACACCGCCTCCGGCAAGCGGCAGCTCAGCCACGCCGCCACCGCCTGGGCCAAGTACCTCCAGCTGACAGGCAACAAGCCCGACTCGAACGTCGCGAACCTGATGGCCGAGGCGTACGGCACGCTTCAGCAGTACGCGAACGAAGCCTCGGCATGGGAATACGTGGTCGCGGCCGATCCGGGCTCGGTCCGCGGCTACGAGTGCCTGGCCGCATCGGCTTATGCCGCGAAGCAGACCCGCAAGGGCACGCTCGCCGCCGCGAAAGCGGTCACCCTCGTCCCGAAGGCGCAGCGGCTACAGCTGCAGCAGCTGCTGAACGCAGCCAAGACCGACCCGACCGTCGCCCAGCAGTGCTGACGCGCCGGTACTGAGCCCGGTGGGCGAGGCAGCCGACCGGGCGCCAGTGCGGCGGCAACGGTGGCTGGCTAACATCGACGCTTCTCGGGCCGTTAGCTCAGCTGGTAGAGCAGGGGACTCTTAATCCCAAGGTCGTAGGTTCGATCCCTACACGGCCCACTACA
>DAHUYL010000095.1 GCA_027315255.1 Solirubrobacterales bacterium
CGCTCGTGTCCGCCGAGCAGCTCGAGCGCGTGACCGGCTTCCTCGAGTCCGGCATGCGTGAGGGCGTGCGCACCGTGACCGGCGGACAGCGTGTCGGCGACCGCGGCTACTTCATCGCCCCGACCGTGCTCGACGGCGCCCGCGAGGGCAACCGCGTGTTCGACGAGGAGATCTTCGGCCCGGTCGTGGTCGCGCTCCCGTTCAAGGACGAGCCCGAGGTCGCTCCGGCTGCAAACAAGACCGTGTACGGGCTCGCGGCCGGGATCTGGACCAACGATCTGACCCGGGCGCACCGGCTGATCCCGCAGCTGCACGCGGGGACCGTGTGGGTGAACACCTACAACATCTTCGACGCGGCGCTGCCGTTCGGCGGCTACAAGCAGTCCGGCTGGGGTCGCGAGATGGGCGAGGAGGTCATCCACGAGTACACCGAGACGAAGTCGGTGTGCATAGGGCTGTAGCACCGACCGAACGGACCGCCTCGAGGTGGGGTCGCGCCGGCCGGCGCGGCCCCACCCAGACTCACCTGCCAACGCTAAGCTCGCCAGGTGCCCGATCGCCACGCGAGCACCCTCGGCCAGATCATCCGCCAGCAGCGCGAGCATGCCGAGCTGTCGCTGCGCCAGTTCGCGGAGCTCGTCGGGATCTCGAACCCATACCTGTCGCAGATCGAGCGGGGCCTGCGGGCACCCTCCGAGCAGGTGCTCCAGGGGATCGCCCGGTCGCTGAAGCTGTCGGTCGAGGCGCTGTACGAGCGCGCAGGGCTGGCGCCGCCCGGCACGGGTGAGGCCGGGGACGTGCTCTACGCGATCGCGCACGACCCGCGGCTGAGCTCCCGCCAGCGGACCGCGCTGCGCGAGGTCTACGAAGCGTTCGTCGCGGTCTCACCGCGGCGCGTCCGCGGCCGCCCCGAGCCGCGTGAGGCGGGGTAGCGATGCAGACGACGTCCGCCCTTCCGCGCACCGCTGAGGTGAGCAGGCGAGCGCTGCTTCGCACCGCGGGGCTGACGGTCAGACTCGGGGCGGTCAGTGCGCTGACGGACGTCGACCTCGAGGTAGCGCCCGGCGAGCTGGTCGCGCTGACCGGCGAGCCCGGATCGGGAAAGACGACGCTGATCCGCGTGGTCGCCGGCGATCTGTCGCCCTCGGCCGGCACGATCGAGCTCCCGGGCCGCCGCGAGCCGTCGAGCTCCTCCCGCGCGGATGCGGCCGATGGCATCGAGGTGGTGTGGCAGCAGCTCGAGCTGTGCGACAACCTCGACGTCGCCGGGAACCTGTTGCTGGGCCGAGAGCGGCTGCGCTTGATGCTCTCTCCGTCACGCTTTCACTCGACCGCTGCGGCCGTGCTGGACCGTCTGGCGATTCCGATCGACGACACGACCCGGCTCGTCGGCGCGCTGCCCGGTGGCCAGCGACAGCTGCTGGCGATCGCCAAGGCGATCAGCCGCGACCCGCGCCTGCTCGTGCTCGACGATCCGACCGCATTGCTCGGCGTCGCCGAGGCGGAGCGGATCGAGGAGCTGATCGCCTCGATCCGCGACGCCGGCACGGGCGTGCTGCTGGCCACGCGCGACGTCAAGCTGATGCTCCGCCTCGCCGACCGGATCGTCGTATTGCGCCAGGGCCGGGTCGTCGCCGAGCTCGACCCGTTGACAACGCACCCGGACGACGTCACCGCGGTCCTCTCCGGCCAGCGCGTCGACACCTCCGCGCGCCGGCAGCTGACGCGACTGCACGGTCTCGCCGACCGGCTGGTGTCCGCCGAGCCGTCGTCCAGCCTGTCGCTGATCGTCTCGGCGCTGGCGGCGGCGCTCGGCGCCGACCGGGCGTGCATCCACGTCGCCGCGGGCAGCTCGCTGGCGTGCGCGGCTTCGCTCGGGTTCGACGCGGCCGAGCTCGAGTCGTTCGCACGGGTGCCGTTCGGACCGGCGGGCGGTCCGGTCGGTCGCGCAGCCGAGCGGGGTGAGGCCGTCGTCGACGGATACCTCGCCGCCGCCGGCCGGTATGCCGGCGGCGGCGGCATGGGCGCCTGGTCGGCGCCGGTGCTGGGCCCGAGCGGCGTCAGCGGCGTCGTCACGGTCGTGAGACGCGAGCCCGGCCCACCTCACCGCGACGAGCTCGACCTGCTCACCCTGTATGCCGGCTACGCGGCCGGGGCGATCGAGCGCGATCGGCTGCTCGAGCAGGCCACGGCCCGCAACCGCGTGCTCGAGACGATCCGCGAGATGCTTCAGACGCTGGCCGGACCGGTCACGGTGGGGGACGAGGGGCTGCCGGTCGCGCTCGGCGCGCTCCGCCGCGGGCTGCAGGCCGACGAGGTGGGCGTGCTCAGCCGCGGCGAGGATCCGAGCGGACGGTGGCGAGCCTATTCGGGGCCCGACGGCACCGATCCAACTGCGGTGTCCGAGGCCGTGAGCGCGGGAGCGCGCGCCGCGCTGGACGCCGGGTCGCCCAACGGCAAGGCGCGGGTGGTCGCGACAGGCAGCTCCGGGCGGGTGCTGGCGGTGCCGTTCAACGCGCCCGGCGGGCCGACGGTGCTGGTCGCGGCCTGGAGCGACGCGAGCCTGAGCGAGGAGGGGACGGCGCTGATCGAGGACGCGGCGCACTCGCTGAACCTCGCGTTCGAGCGTGAGGAAGCGGGCCTGGCGCACCAGGAGGCGGCCGCGCTGCGACGCTCGCGCGAGCTCCAGCGAGGCTTCCTGTCGCGGCTCAGCCACGAGCTGCGCACGCCGCTGACAGCGATCTGTGGCTACGCGTCGAGCCTGATGGCGCCGGACGTGACGTGGGACAGCGATGCGCAACGCCGCTTCCTGCAGACGATCGCGGCCGAGGCCTCGCGGCTCGGCCGGCTGGTCGACGACCTGCTCGACTTCTCCTCGATCGAGGTGGGCGCGATGCGACTGCAGCCCGACTGGTGCGAGCTGGCGCTGGTGGTCGAGGCGGCCGTCTCGTGCCTTCCCCCCGAGTGGTCGCAACGCGTGGAGGTCAGCTGCGAGTCCGGGTTGCCACCGGTGTGGGCCGACCATGACCGGCTCGAGCAGGTGTTCGTCAACCTGCTCGGCAACGCCTTCCGTCACACCCCGCCGGGCACAGTCGCACGCGTGGGCGCGCGCGAGCTGTCGGGCGCCCGCGACGTCGAGTTGACCGTCGAGGACGACGGCGGCGGATTCCCGCCTGAGCTCGCGGTGGCGCCGTTCGAGTCCGCTCGCAGGCATCGCTCGCGCAGCGCCGGCGCCGGGCTCGGGCTGTCGATCGCGCGTGGCATCGTCGAGGCGCACGGCGGGACGATCACGCTCGAGCGGCTCGCGCACGGCACCCGGTTCCGGGTCAGGCTCCCGATCGAGGCGCCCGCCGCTGCCGGCGAGTCGCCTGCCGAGCCGCGAGCATATGCCTGAGCCGGTGACCACGACCCGGGCGCTGCTCGTCGAGGACGACCCGAACATCGTCGACCTGATCCGGTCGAATCTGTCCGTCCGCGGGTTCGACACGGTCGTCTCGACCGACGGAACCCGCGCGCTGCAGCTGCTCGAGACCGAGGCGCCCGACATCGTGCTGCTCGATCTGATGCTGCCGGACGCCGACGGCTTCGAGCTGTGCCGTCAGATCCGCGAGCGCTCCGCTGTGGCGGTGATCGTCGTCTCGGCTCGCGGCGGCGAGCGCGACAAGGTGACCGCGCTGAACATGGGGGCCGACGACTACATGACGAAGCCGTTCAGCGTCGAGGAGCTGCTCGCCCGGATCACCGCGACGTTGCGGCGCACGCGCCTGATCGGCGCCGCCGAGCCCGCGTCGCCGGTCGTCACGGCGGGGGATCTCGTGATCGACCTGTCCGCGCAGCAGGTGACGAAGGCGGGCGAGCCCGTGCACCTGACGCCGACCGAGTTCGCCCTGCTGCGCGAGCTCGTGATCAATCGGGGAAAGCTGCTCAGCCATGCTCATCTGCTGCGGCGCGTGTGGGGGCCGGCATACCAGACCGAGACCGAGTACGTGCGCGTCTACGTCCGCCGGCTGCGGGCCAAGCTCGAGCACGAAGGCAGCGAGCCGTTGATCGTGACCGCCCCGCGCGCTGGTTACCGGTTCATACCCGAGTGACAGCACGGAGATACCAGGGCCGGCGGCGTTTCTGGGATGTTTATGCGGTCTGGCCGGATGTTAACGTCACATTCACGCCCCCGGCCGTAGCCTGGTGAGCGGTTCATCAATGTGACTCGGGCCGGGGGCATTCGCGCCGTTGGGGCGCGCTCTGGACGGGTCGCGAACGAGGAGGAGGTAACTGTGCACTTGCTGAGAGGCAAGGCTACGTTTGCCATGCTTGCCGCCAGCGCCGGGATCGGCGCCGTCGGCATTGGAATCGGCGCGAGCGCGAGCTCGGCCGCAACGCCGCGCGCCGGCACGCCGACGATCTCGGCCTCGGCATTCACGAACAGCTTCACCGCGATGACCGCGTTGAAGCCGCTCGCGGCGGCCGGAAAGGGCAAGATCGCCGCGATCCTGCCGGACACCACGACCTCGACCCGTTACGTCGAGTTCGACCAGCCCGACCTCGAGAAGGCGATGTCGATGGCTGGTCTGTCGAGCTCCGACATCATCGTTCAGAACGGCCAGGGCAGCGACTCGACGTTCCTGTCGGATGCGAAGGCCGACATCACCAACGGCGCCACCGTGCTGCTGATCGACCCCGAGGATTCGGGGGTCGGCCTGACGGTGTCTGCATACGCAGCCGCGCACGGCGTCAAGGTCATCAACTACGACCGGCTGGTCGTCGGCGCGAGCGCCCCGGCCAACCCGTACGTCAGCTTCAACAACGTCAACGTCGGCAAGCTGATCGGCCAGGGCTTCGTCAGCTGCGTCAAGGCGTGGCACGTGAGCAGCCCGAAGGTGATCGTGATGCGCGGCGATCCGACCGACAACAACGCGCTGCTGTTCTTCCAGGGCTACAACAGCGTGCTGGCGCCCCTGTTCAAGTCAGGTGCGTACAAGGACGTCGCCAACCCCGCCGGGACCTGGACGCCAACCACGGCTGCGAACGAGTTCCAGACGGCGTTCACGGCCAACCCGGGTGTCAACTCGGCCGTGATCCCGAACGACGAGAACGCGGCTCCGATCATCACCTACCTGAAGAGCCACGGCGTCAAGCCGAACACGTTCCCGATCACGGGTCAGGACGCGACGCTGACCGGTTTGGACAACATCCTCGCCGGTTACCAGTGCGGCACGGTCTACAAGCCGATCTACAAGGAGGCCCAGGCTGCGGTTGCGCTCGCACTGTATCTGCGTGCGGGCAAGCCGGCACCGAAGAGCCTGCTGAACGGGACGGTCACGAACCCGATCAACCACAAGACGGTTCCGTCGGTGCTCGAGACCCCGACCTGGGTCACGACCGCGAACATGAAGTCGACGATCATCAAGGACAACTTCGTACCGGCCTCGCAGCTGTGCTCGGGACAGTACGCAAGTGCCTGCAAGAAGTTCGGAATCGGCTGAGCCGCTGACACACGGGTAACCGTTGTCGACGCTGTGCCCGTCCGGCCTGGCTGGACGGGCACAGCCGATCTTCGCTACGGTCGCGCCATCATGAGCACATCCGAGAGCCGGGCAACCGGCCAGAGCCTTCCAGCCGCTGGCAACGGTGCCGGCACGCTGTTACAGCTGCGACAGCTGAGCAAGAGCTTCGGGCCCGTCCGCGCGCTCACGAAGATCGACCTCGACGTGCCACCGGGGCTGGTCACCGCGCTGTGCGGCGACAACGGAGCGGGCAAGTCGGTCGCGATCAAGACGATCTCCGGGCTGTGGCCGGCCGACTCCGGCGAGATGCTGTGGGAGGGCAAGCCCGTCAGGCTGCACGGCCCGCGCGACGCCGAGGCGCTGGGGATCACCACGATCTACCAGGACCTGGCGCTGTGCGACAACCTCGACATCGTCCAGAACATGTTCCTCGGGCACGAGACGCGTCGTCGCCTGGTGCTCGACGAGGAGAAGATGGAGCTCGCGGCGCGCGAGACCCTGCGCGACCTGCACGTGACCACCGTCCGCTCGATCCGCCAGCCGGTCGCATCGCTGTCGGGCGGGCAGCGGCAGTCGGTCGCGGTCGCGAAGGCGGTGATGTCGCAGGCGAAGCTCGTGATCATGGACGAGCCGACCGCGGCGCTCGGCGTCGCGCAGACGACGATGGTGCTGAACCTGATCAAGCGGCTGTCGAGCCGTGGCGTCGCCGTGCTCGTGATCTCGCACAACCTGAACGACGTGTTCGAGGTCGCCGACCGGATCGCCGTGCTGTACCTGGGGCGGATGGTCGCGAGCGGACCGGCGAGCGAGTTCGACCGCGCGACCGTCGTCGACTACATGACGAGCGGCACCTCCGGTCGCGGCGCCGGCAACGGCGGCGGATCGGCGCCGGCTGAGATTTGACGAAGGGGAAGGAACGACCGTGGACGATCCGCTAGCAACCGCGCACCCGGACCCGGAGCGCGAGCCGGGCGTCGCCGTCGTCGGCGTCGAAGAGGACGCGGCGCCGGCCGCGATCAGCGACGAGGCGCTGATCGCGGCCTCGCCCGAGGTGTTCGCCTCGACGCTCGGCGAGTACTTCGCGGCGTGGGGGCGGCGGATTCGAAACGGCGAGAGCGGCGCGCTGCCGGTGCTGGCCGGGCTCGTCCTGATCGTGATCTTCTTCCAGCTCGAGGAACCGAAGTTCCTGACGGCGCTCAACCTCGTGAACCTGCTCCAGTATGCGGCGATCTTCGTGATGTTCGCCGCAGCTGAGATCTTCGCGTTGCTGCTGTCGGAGATCGACCTGTCGCTCGGTTACATCGCCGGCTGCGGTGCGTTCGTGATCGCCGAGTTGATTGCACCGCCGGTCGGGCTGCCGTGGTGGCTCGGGATTCTCGGTGGGCTCGCAGTCACGTCGTTCATGGGGTTCGTGCAGGGGACGCTGATCACGCGCCTGAACCTGCCGTCGTTCGTGGTGACACTCGGTGGCTCGCTCGGGTTCCTCGGGGCGATGCTCGTGATCGCCAACGCGGACCCCTCGGCGGTCGGCGGCGTGATGAACATCGATCCGAACAGCCCTGTCTACAAGCTCGTGCAGGACAACATGAGCACCGGCCTGGGCTGGGGAGTGCTGGCAGTTGCGATCGCGGCGTTCGGCGCGACGCAGCTCATGCGCATCCGGCAGCGGCGCGCTCATGGGCTGACCACACCTCCGCTCAGCGTCACCGTGCTGACGATCGCGCTGGCGGCCGCCGGCGGGATCGTGCTGCTTTTGATCTGCTCGGCCAACCGTGGCCTGGGCGTGGGCAGCAACGTGAGCGGCGTTCCGTGGGTGTTCCCGTTCACGATCGTCGTGCTGCTCGCGCTGACGTTCCTGCTGACACGGACGCGCACCGGGCGCTACGTCTACGCGATCGGCGCCAACCCGGAGGCGGCGCGGCGCTCCGGCATCAACGTCGCATGGGTGAAGACGTTTGGCTTCGTGATGGTCGGCCTGGTCGGTGGCCTCGCCGGCCTCGTCTACGAGTCCTACAACGGCTCGATGGCGACGGATATCAACGGCGGCCAGTTCGTCCTGTTCGCCGTCGGCGCGGCCGTGATCGGCGGCACGAGCCTGTTCGGGGGTCGCGGCAAGCCGCTCCACGCGCTGCTCGGCGGGATCGTGCTCGGCACCGTGTTCAACGGCCTCGGGCTGATGGGGATCAGCGCGCAGGGCACCGACATCGCGACCGCGATCGTCCTGATCGCCGCGGTCACGCTCGACTCGCTGGTCAGGCGCCGCGCCGCGACCCAGGGTCGCTAGCAGACACATTCCCGGGCGAGCGCCCGCAGGCGCATCAGAGCAGGCGGGCGCCAGCCCCGGGGCGGACCTCGACGGCACCCGCGGGTGCGGCCGCTCCGGGCGGGAGCAGCGCCAGCACGCTGCCGCCGAAGCCGCCGCCCATGATCCGGGCGCCGAGCGCGCCGGCGTCGCGCAGGCGCGCGACCGCCAGTTCGACCGCCGCGGTCGAGACCGCGTAGTCGTCGCGGAGGCTCGCGTGCGAGGCGTCGAGCAGGCGGCCGAGCTCGTCGAGGTCGCCTGCCCGCAGGGCGGTGACGGCGGCGTCGACGCGCGCGTTCTCGGACAGGACGTGACGGGCGCGGCGGCGCAGCGGCTCGGGGAGTTCCTCGACGGCGGCCGGCTCGGCGTCGCGCAGCGAGTCGATCCCGAGCGCGGTGCAGGCGCGGGCGCACTCGCTGCGGCGTTCGTTGTAGCCGGACTCTGCGTGCGCGTGGCGCTCGCCCGAGTCGAGCACGACCAGGCGGTGCTCGCCGAGCGCGAGTGGCAGTCGTTCGATCGCGAGCGAGCGGAAGTCGATCCGCACGGCTGTGCCGGCAGCGCCGCACAGCGACGCGAGCTGGTCGAGCAACCCGGTCTGGGCGCCGACCCAGCGGTGCTCGACGGCCGAGCAGATCCGCGCGAGCGCCACCGCCTCGGGCGGCTCGTCGCCGGCCAGCCCGAGCAGCGCCAGGCACAGGGCGATCTCGAGCGCGGCCGAGGACGACAGCCCGCTGCCGCGCGGAACGGTGCCGCTCAGCTCGAGCCGTGCCGGGCGGACGTCGAAGCCGGCATCGCGAAGCTCGGCGGCGGCGCCGCGAACGAACGCGCGCCAGCCGGCCGCCGGCTGCGGCGAGGCGGCGTCGAACGAGTCGCGCTCGCCGAGGTCGATCGCGATCGCCTCGATCAGGCCGCCGGTGGCGAGCGTGGCCGTGACGGTGACGCCGTCCTCGATCGCGAACGGCAACGCCAGGCCGTCGTTGTAGTCGGTGTGCTCGCCGATCAGGTTGACGCGCCCCGGCGCGAACGCATGCACGAGCTGGCTCATCGACGCGTATCGTATGCAGCTAGCGATCGGGCGTCAGTGCGACGACCGCCTCGTCGACGGAGGGGAAGAAGCGCTCCTTCCCGATCCGGGTGAGCAGGCCCGCGCGCGCGAGCGCGTCATGGACGTGCTGACCCGCGCGCGCGACGGCGAAGCCGATCCCCGTGCGGTCGAGCTCGTCGAGCGTCTCGGCCAGTGCGCGCGAGCCGGTGAAGTCGATGTCGGACATTCCGAGCGCATCGAGCACGACCAGCCGGGGCGGCCCGAGCCCCCGGGCGAGCGCCGCCCGAAGCTGGTCGCGGAAGTGGGTGGCGTTGGCGTACCACAGCGGCGTTGCGAACAGGACGACCAGGACGCCGTGAACCTGAGCCGCGTCCGTGCCCGATGAGACCGGTGCCCAGCTGGTCGTCCCGGGGATCCGTCCGAGCACGTGCAGCTGCGGACGTGCGCTGAGCCGGGTGCGGTCGAGGATCGCCAGGCCGACGGCGACGCCGATCCCGGGCTCGACGCCGGCGATCGCGACGGTCACGAGCGTGACGACGGCGAGTCCGGCCTCGAACGCGTCGAACCGGCCGATCGCAACGAGCTCGCCGACGCGAAAGATGCGCCCGGCGACCAGCACGAGCACGCCGGCAAGGGTCGCGAGCGGCACGTCCGAGAGTACCCCGGCGGCAGGGACCAGCGCCATCAGCGCGGCCGCCGCGAGCAGCCCGGACGCCTGCGTGCGGCCGCGGGCCGAGGCGACCGCGGCCGTCCGCGGCGGGCTCGCGTCGACCGGGAAGGCGCCGATCAGGCCGGCGAGCACATTGCCGGCGCCGACGCCGAGCAGGTCGGTGCCGACGTCGCCTTCCGGTCCGCCGGCCGGCGGGGGAAACGCGCGCGTGGTCGCGGCGGACTGGGTCAC
Organism: Solirubrobacterales bacterium; assembly: GCA_027315255.1. Taxonomy (GTDB): domain Bacteria; phylum Actinomycetota; class Thermoleophilia; order Solirubrobacterales; family Solirubrobacteraceae; genus Palsa-465. The sequence continues at coordinate 9,753 of DAHUYL010000095.1, forward strand.
GACGACGAGCGCGACGATGCCCGCGAGCGGCGCGAGCGAGCCGAGTCTCGCCAGTGAGACGCCGACGAGGCCGAATCGGGGGGCGGCGTGCGCGACCGACCCGAGCACGGCCACGCCGTGGGCGTGCAGTCGCAGGATCGCGACGAGCGCAGTCGAGCCCGCCAGCGCCACCAGGGCCGCCGGTAGGCGGCGATCGAGGCGCTCGACCGCGACCGTGACCGTCAGCACGCCGGCGCCGATCGCGACGTCCCACAGGCGGACGTGCCCGAGCTGGCGGGCAACCGCGGCGACACGGTCGATCGTGCTGCCGGAGGCGCCCCGGACTCCCAGCAGCTCGGGCAGCTGGTGCACGACGATCACGACTGCGACGCCGGCCAGGAAGCCGGTGATGATCGGCGCGGACAGGAACTCGGCCACCCATCCGAGCCGCAGCAGCCAGACGAGCACGAGGATGACGCCGACCATCACCGCCAGGATCCCGACGAGATCGACGTAGCGCGCGGACTGCGGCAGCGCCAGCCGCGCGACGCCGACCGCGAACAGCGGCGCGATCGTCGAGTCCGCGCCGACCGACATCCGCGGGTTGGTTCCCAGCAGCGCGAACATCGCTGTTCCCGCGGCGAACGCGTAGAAGCCCGTGATCGGCGGCATGCCGGCCAGCCGCGAGGTCGCGAGCTGCTCCGGGATCGCGATCACGAGCAGCGTCGCGGCCGCGAGGAGATCGGCGGCGAGCCAGGCGCGGCGGTAGCGCGCGAGCGTCGGCGCCACCCGAATCCGCCGGAGCGCGAGGCGCGACTGCGGAAGCTTCAACGGCCGCGGCTCCCGGCCGCGGCGATCGGCTCTGACGCCAGCGACTCGAGCTCGCGCTCGATGCCGTCGACGATCGCGTCAGGATCGGGTACGCGGGTGGCGTCGGTCATCAGACCGACCGTAACGCGTTCGGCGTAGCTGAACACGCTGACGCTCATCCCGAGATGGCCGGAGGTGGGCGCCCAGACCAGCACGGCGCGGACCGGGCTACCGGCCATGCGCACCCGCCGCTGCGGTCCGATCACGTTCGTCATCACTGCGCTGCCCTTGCCGGAGTAGAGATCGATCAGCATGCGCTCGAGCCGCTCCGGCGCGTGACCGGCGGCGCTCAAGAGACCGTAGGAGACACGTGCGTCGCGCGAGGCCTTGATCTCCTGCATCCGGCGATGGACGAGCTCCAGCCGGGGCAGGGCGCCGCTCGTGCCGACGGGCAGCGCCAGCAGGACGAGGCCGAAGCGGTTGCCGAGGCCCGGGGGCAGTGGCTCGGTCGGGGACCGCAGGTTCACGGGGACGAGCGCCTGAACGTCGGCCGCAGCGTCCTCGCGCGCCTGCAGGTAGTGGCGCAGCGCACCCGCAACGGCTGCCAGCGCGACGTCGTTGACCGTCGCTCCATGGCGACGTGCCGTCCGCTTGATCTCGGCGAGTGGCAGCGGACGGGTCCACGCCACGCGGCGGCTGAGGCCGGGGTCGCCCTTGAGCGCCGACTCCGAGTCCGACGGCGTGAGCAGCAGCCGCAACGCGGTGCCTCCGTCGCGCGCAAGCACACCGAGCAGCCGCCGCTGGGCGCTCGGCGAGGTGGCCAGGCGCACCGCGCCCGCGATCGCGTCCGGCAGCCTGCTGCTCCGCCGCGCGAGCTCCGGCAACATGCCCGTCCCGTCCCGTCCGTTCCCTGCAGTGGCGGGAACGCCGTCCGCGGCGTCCGGGTCTACGAGCGACAGCAGCACCCTCGCGAGCGCCGTCCCGTCCGCGACGCAGTGGTGAACGCGGCTGATGATCGCCGCGCCGTCGCCATAGCCGTCGACGACGTACGTGTGCCACAGCGGCCGGCGCCGGTCGAGCGGGGCCGCCATCAGGTCGGCCACCAGCTCCTGCAGGCGGCGGTCGTCGCCGGGCGCGGGCAGGGCCAGATGGTGGAGGTGGTGCTCGAGCGCGAAGTCGGTGTCCTCCGTCCAGTGCGGGCCGAGCAGCGGCAACTCGACCACGCGCCGGCGAAACGGCGCGAAGCGGTCGACCAGCCTCGTCTGGTGGATCTCGCGGACGGTCGGCCAGTCGAGCGGCGCCTCGAACAGAAGCACGGTGTTGATCACCATCGGGTTGTTCGGCCGGTCCATGTGGAGCCAGGCCGCATCAGCGCTGAGAAGGCGTCCGTTCACGGTGACGACCGATCCAACTTACGTGGCCGGCGCCGGAGCGGCATCCGTGATCGACCACGCCTCGTTGCGACCGAGCGCGGATCCCGCAGGGCAGGCGCGCTGGTGCAATCGCTGGTGGATGACAGATGACCGAGTGATCGCACGAGAGGACCTGGATGCGCTGTTCGACGCGCTCCACCGGTGTGGCTACACGGTCGTCGGACCGACGGTCCGCGACAGCACGATCCGCCTGGCGGAGATCGCTGGCACCCGGGACCTGCCCGCCGGTGTGACGGACGAGCAGGAGGCGGGTCGTTACCGGTTGGCGCAGCGAGAGGACGCCGCGCTGTTCGGCTTCAACCTCGGACCCGATTCGCTCAAGCGCTGGCAACTACCCCCCGACCGGACCGTGTGGCGGGCGCGCAGGAAGCCCGATGGCGAGCTGACCGATTTCTCGACGGATGCGCGATCCGGTCCGGCCGGGATGCCGGACCGGATCGCCTACATCGGGGCCCGGGCCTGCGAGCTGCACGCTCGCGCGATCCTCGAGCGGGTGCTGCTCGGCGGCAACCATCCCGATCCGGAGCTGCGCGAGCGCGCCGACGCGTTGATCGTGATCGCCGTGCAGTGCGGTGAAGCCGGCCCCACCTGCTTCTGCGCCTCGATGGGCGCCGGCCCGAAGGTCACCTCGGGCTACGACATCCTGCTGACCGAGCTCCTCGATGCCGACCACCATGTGTTCATCGCCGCCACCGGAAGTGTGCGCGGCGAGGAGCTGCTGGCCGAGGTCCCGACCCGGCGGGCCGGATCGGAGGAACTCGCGGCGGCCCGGGCAACACCAGCCCGGGCCGCCGAGCAGATCCAGCGCAAGCTCGACGCCGACTGGGTCAAGGAGCTGCTGTACGCGCACCTCGAGCATCCGGAGTGGGAGTCGGTCGCGCAGCGGTGCCTGACGTGCGGCAACTGCACGATGGTGTGTCCGACCTGCTTCTGCACGTCCGTCGAGGACGTCACCGATCTCACCGGCGAGCAGGTGGAGCGGCGGCAGCAGTGGGACTCGTGCTTCGCGGTCGATCATTCCTACATGCACGGCGGGGGCCCGGCGCGGCAGTCGGCACGGTCGCGCTACCGCCAGTGGATGACGCACAAGCTCGCCAGTTGGGACGACCAGTTCGGGACGTCGGGATGCGTCGGCTGCGGTCGCTGCATCACCTGGTGCCCGGTCGGGATCGACATCACCGAAGAGGCGCAGGCGATCGGCGCCGTGACACACGGGCCGGCGCGCGCGACGCCCGCCAAGGAGGATTAGGAATGCTGACGCTAGCGCAGGAAATCGCCGCGGCGGAGGTGTTCGCGGGCCTCGCTCCCGAGTACCTCGACCTGATCACGGGGTGTGGCCAGAATGTTCACTTCGACGCGGGGGTCATACTCCAGCGCGAAGGCGATCCTGCGGACGTCTTCTACCTGATCCGCCGCGGCTCCGTCGCGCTCGAGGTGCACCACCCCGGCGCCGAGCCGATCCGGATCCTGACCGAGGGCCCCGGCGAGCCGGTCGGCTGGTCGTGGCTGTTCGAGCCGTACAGGTGGCATCTCGACGCGCGCACGATCCAGCCGTGCTCGCTGATCGCGCTCGACGGCGCGTGCCTGCGCGGCAAGTGCGAGCAGGACCCGGCGCTCGGCTATGAGCTGATGCGCAGGTTCGCGCGCTGCCTGGTCGAGCGGCTCGAGGCGACGCAGTTCCAGCTGCTGGACGTGTACGGGAATGCTCGCGTCGGCGTCTGACACAGCGACCGCGAGTGCAGGTCCGCTGGTCCCGGCACCGTTCCGGCTGCTCGCCAAGCGCCGGGAGACGGCCGACACCTGGACGCTCGAGCTCGAGCCGCGGCATGGCACTCCGCTCGAGTTCGCGCCCGGCCAGTTCACGATGATCTCGCGCGGTGGGTGCGGCGAGGTGCCGATCTCGATCAGCGGCGACCCCGACGAGCCCGAGCGGCTCGTGCAGACCGTCCGTGCCGTCGGGCTGGCGACGAGCGCGCTGTGCGAGGCCGAGCCCGGCGAGGTGCTGTCGGTGCGCGGACCGTTCGGGACCGCGTGGCCGCTCGAGGAGGCAGAGGGCGCCGACGTCGTGATCGTCGCCGGCGGGATCGGCCTGCCGCCGCTGCGCGGCGCGGTCCTGCGGATGCTCGCGCAGCGCGAACGCTACGGGCGGCTGGTGCTGCTGTACGGCGGCCGCGCACCGGACCAGCTGCTGTTCGGCGAGCAGATCCAGCAATGGCGCGAGCAGGGCCTCGAGGTGCTGATCACGGTCGACAGCGCCGGGCCGGAGTGGATCGGCCACGTCGGGGTGGTCACCCGCCTGATCGGCCGCGCCGGACTCGACGCCTCGCGGGTCCTCGCGATGACGTGCGGCCCCGAGGTGATGATGCGCTTCGTGGTCGCGACGCTCGCCGACACCGGCGTGCAGAGCGACCGCATCCACGTTTCGATCGAGCGCAACATGCAGTGCGGGATCGGCGTGTGCGGTCACTGCCAACTCGGGCCGGTGCTCGTGTGCCGCGACGGCCCGGTGTTCCGCTACTCGGAGGTGGAGCGATGGATGAGGGTCCGGGAGCTGTGAGCCCGCCGACGCTGGCGGTGTGGAAGTTCAGCTCGTGCGACGGCTGCCAGCTGACGCTGCTGCACTGCGAGGACGAGCTGCTGCAGGTCGCCGGCCGCGTGCGGATCGCCGAGTTCCTGGAGGCGACCAGCGCGTCGGTCGAGGGCCCGTACGACGTGTCGCTCGTCGAGGGCTCGGTCACGACCCCGCACGAGGCCGACAGGATTCGCGAGATCCGCGCCCAGTCGCGGGTGCTGGTCGCGATCGGCGCCTGCGCGACCGCCGGCGGGATCCAGGCCCTGCGCAACTTCGCCGACGTCGCCGAGTTCACCCGGCTCGTCTATGCGACGCCCGACTACATCTCGACGCTGGCCACCTCGACTCCGATCAGCGCGCACGTGAAGGTCGACCTCGAGCTGCGCGGCTGCCCGATCGACCGCGACCAGCTGCTCGAGGCGATCTCGGCGCTGCTCGCGCATCGGCGTCCGCGGCTGCGTGCGCACAGCGTCTGCATCGAGTGCAAGCGACGCGGGACCCCGTGCCTGCTCGTCGGCGGCGGCGTGCCATGCCTGGGGCCGGTGACGGCGGCGGGCTGTGGCGCGCTGTGCCCCTCCTACGGCCGCGGCTGTTTTGGTTGCTTCGGCCCGCAGGAGACGCCCAACCCCGAGCCGCTGATCGAGGCGGTGGGGTGGGGCTCGGACGAGGCCGTGCGGGCGCTGCGAACGTTCAACGCTGCCGCACCCGCATTCAGACACGCCAGCGAGGCTGCCGCCGCCCGCGGACGGATCGGAGGACGGCGATGACCGCATCACAAACGGGGAAGACGCGCACGATCCGCACCGACTACCTGGCGCGAGTCGAGGGCGAGGGCGCGATGTACATCAGGCTCGACGGCGACGGCGTCGCGGAGGTGCGGTTGCGGATCTACGAGCCGCCGCGGTTCTTCGAGGCGCTGCTGCGCGGCCGCTCGTTCACCGAGGTCCCTGACATCACCGCGCGGATCTGCGGGATCTGCCCGGTCGCCTACCAGATGAGCTCGGTGCGGGCGATGGAACAGGCGTGCGGCGTGGCGCTCGACCAGGGGCCGATCCGCGACCTGCGACGGTTGCTGTACTGCGGTGAGTGGATCGAGAGCCATGCGCTCCACATCTACCTGCTGCACGCGCCCGACTTCCTCGGCTACCCCGGCTTCGTCGAGCTCGCGGGCGACCACCCGGAGCTGGCTCAGCGCGGGCTCCAGCTGAAGCAGGCCGGCAACGCGCTGATGCGCGTCGTCGGCGGCCGCGAGATCCACCCGATCAACGTCCGTGTCGGCGGCTTCTACCGCGCGCCGACGAGGGCCGAGCTGCGGGGGCTGCTCGACCAGCTCGAGCGGGCGCGCGAGCACGCGCGCGAGACGGTTCGGTGGGTGGCGGGCCTCGAGTTTCCCGAAGTCGAGCGCGACGTCGAGCTGGTCGCGCTTCGCGACCCCGGCGGCGCATACCCGATCGACCTCGGGCGGATCATCTCGACCGGTGGACTGGACGTCCCGGTCGCGGCGTTCGACGAGGAGTTCGTCGAGGAGCACGTCGAGTACTCGAACGCGCTCCAGGGCCGGCTTCGGAACGGTGGCACCTACCTGACCGGCCCGCTCGCCCGGTTCACGCTCGCGCGCGAGTCGCTGTGGCCGCTGGCGCGCGAGGCGGCGACGGAAGCGGGGCTGACGGGCACCTGCCGCAACCCTTTCAAGAGCATCATCGTGCGCGCGGTCGAGACGCTGCAGGCCTGCGACGAGGCGGTCGCGCTGATCGAGGCATACGAACCGCCCGATCGCGCGTGGGTCGAAGTTGCGCCGCGCGCCGGGGTCGGTCACGGTGCGACCGAGGCACCCCGCGGAATGCTGTATCACCGCTACGAGATCGACGAGCGCGGGTCGATCCTCGCCGCGCAGATCGTGCCACCGACCTCACAGAACCAGCGCGCCGTCGAGGAGGACCTGCGCGCGGTCGTGCAGGCGCACGTCGAGCTCGGCGACGACGAGCTGCGCGCAGTGTGCGAGCAGGCGATCCGCAACCACGACCCTTGCATCTCCTGCGCGACCCACTTCCTCGAGCTGACCGTCGAGCGGGATTGAGTCCCGGATCGGCGGGGTCCGGCGCACGGTGCGTGATCGTCGGGCTCGGCAACGAGCTCCGCGGCGACGACGGCGCCGGGCTGCTCGCCGCGCGCCGCCTGCGCGAACGCCTGCCGGCATCGCGGCGGCCGTGTGAGGTTCACGAGCACACCGGAGAGGGGGACGGGTTGCTCGAGCTGTGGCAGGGCGCGGGTGCGACGCTCGTGCTCGATGCCGCGCGCACCGGCGCCCCACCCGGCACGGTCCTGCGCTTCGACGCATCGAGCGGTCCGCTGGCAGGCGGCGCCCGCGGCGCGGGCACCGGCCATGCGATCGCGCTCGCCGCCGCGATCGAGCTCGCCCGAGTGCTGGCGCTGCTGCCGCCGCGGACGATCGTGCTGGCGATCGAGGGCGAGCGGTTCGCGCTCGGCGACGCGCTCAGCCCGGCGGTTGCCGGCGGCCTCGATCGATTCGTCGACGCCGCCGAGCGCGAGCTCGCCGCGCTGTGCTCGCGACATTGAATGCTCGGTACTTGCCCGCACCGGCTCCGGGTCCACTGCGGATGACGCGTGCCGGCCGCCGCGGCAAGCTGTCGGATCATGACCACCGCCACCATCACCTCGGGCAGCGAGGCGCTGCAGGATCTGCCGTTGGTCGAGCCGGGCGTCTACGTCACCGACGGCACCCGCCTGTTCCGGGTCGTCTCCCCACACCAGAGCTTGTTCCCGACCGCCGAGCTGGAGGACTGCACGAGCCTCGAGGTCGAGAGCTATACATCGGATGAGCTTTACGCGATGCGGCTGCGGCGCGTCGCGATGCAGCGCTGAGCTGGTTCTCCTCTACGCTGGCGCGCAGTGGCCGTCGCGCGTCTCGCTCTCACCAGCCTGTCCGAAGTGGGCGTGCGGCTCAGCGACGAGGTCGAGCTGTATCAGCGGACGTACACGACGCTGCTGCGCTCGAGTGGTGAGACGCATCTGCGGGTGCTGGAGCCCTCGCATCGTACGATCGGGTCGAGCCTGCATCCGCTGGCGGCGAGCGATGAGCTCGATCTGGGCGCGTTC
>DAHUYL010000101.1 GCA_027315255.1 Solirubrobacterales bacterium
GCGCTCGAGCTCGCCCGCGTCGAGCGCCTCGACGGGCGGCAGCGACGGGCGCTGGCGCCCGCGCGAACGCAGCTCGCCGTACGCGCCGACGATCGCCGCCCGCAGGATCGCGGGCCCGTGAGCGGCGATCAGCTCGGCGCCGGCGGGGGTTCGCGCCGCCGCGGCCAGCGCGCCGTCGAACGCCGCGCGCGACAGCTCGGCCTGCTCGTGGGGCTCGAGCACTCGGAAGTCCGGATCGAGCCCGGCTGCGAGCGCGTGCGCGCGCAGCACCCGGGCACAGAACGCATGGATCGTCGAGATCCATGCGCCCTCGGCCGCCCGAGCCGCCTCGACGGCGCCGAACGCGCGCAGCCGCGCCCGGATCCGCTCGCGCAACTCGCCGGCAGCCTTCTCGGTGAACGTGATCGCAAGGATCCGTCCGACGTCGACGCCGTCGTCCAGCACCGCCCGGGCGAACCGCTCGACCAGCACCGAGGTCTTGCCGCTGCCGGCGCCGGCGTCGAGCAGCAGCGTCCCGGTGCGACGCTCGACCGCCGCGAACTGCTCGTCGGTGAAGCTCATCGCACGGCCCAGCAGATCCCGGGATGGCGGCAGCCGTCGCGCGAGCAACTGGCCGGCGCCGGCGCGAGCGCCCCCTGACGCAGCGCCGCGGCGATCCGCACCGCCTCGGCCTCGACCTCGTCGAGCAGGGCCGCCAGCGCGGCAGCTTCGAACACGTCGGTCGAGAAGCCCAGGCAGCCGATCTCGACTCCTTCCGCGACCGCCCCGCGCGCGCGCAGCTCGCGTCCGCGCAGCGGCTGGTAGAGGCCGGCGACCGGCTCCAGCCCCAGCAGCCGGCGGACCGCGATCATGTACACCCCAACCTGGAACTGGCCACCGTCGAGCCAGCGCCGGCCGGCGCGCTCGGGCAGGCTCGCGCCGCTCTTGTAGTCGCGGACGATCGCCCGCCGGCCCCCGGGCTCGACGTCGACGCGGTCGATCACGCCGCGCACGCGTACCCGGTCGTCGCCCTCGCCGAGCTCGAGTGCCGGAAGCCCGGGATCGCCCTTCCCGCGATCGGCGCCGTCCTCGTCGACCTCCTCCTCCATTCCGAACTTGAGCTCGAGTTGGCTCGGTGTCCAGCGACACCCGCTGGCCGCCTCGTGACGCAGGTACCGGCGCAGATCGGCCTCGATCCCGCGCAGCAGCGCCGCCCGTACGGCCGCCGGCGCGCCCGGTGCGAGCCCCGGGGGCGGCGCCGCCGTGTGCTCGGCGAGCAGGCGCTCGGCCTGCGGAAGCGAAGCCTCGGTGACCGGTCCACCCAACTCGGCGAGTTCGCGGACCACGCGCTCGAGCACGCGGTGCATGAACTCGCCGCGCACGAGCGGCTCGGCGTCGGGCTCGAGCCGCTGTGGCTGGAGCTGGGACTCGACCAGCCAGCGCACGGGGCAATCGGCGAACGCCTCGAGCGCGCCGCCGGAGACGACCTCGCGGTGACGGACGTGCGTGAGCGCCGCCGCGCCCAGGGTGCGGACCTCGTTCGAAGGTCCGGCGGCCGGGCGGCGGTCGACGGTGGACGGCGGGGCACCCTCCTCGGGCCAGACGACGTCGGCCAGCAGCCGCCGGCGGCGGCGCTCACGCCACTCGGGCACGAACAGCTCCTCGACATCGGCCAGGAACGGGGACGCCAGCACCGCGCGGCCGTCCTCGTCGGCGCTGCGCCAGCTGAGCACGAGCCGTTCGGTCGCGCGCGTGGCGCAGGCGTAGAACAGGTAGCGCTCCCGCGCGAGCGGGTCGGGTTCGACCGCAAGCGCAAGTCCGGAGGCGAGCGCCAGCTCGCGGCGGCGATCCTCGCCGAGGAACGGCTCCGGCGTGCCCGCGACGGCGGGGAACTCCGACTCGCACAGGCCGCAGACGATCACGCGGCGGAAGCGGCGCGCGCGAATCGCGAGCGGGTCGGCGATCAGGACGCCGCCCGACCCAGGGGCCGGGGCGTGCACCTCGACTCCGGCGAGCAGCTCGAGCAGCTCGACCCCTCCGACCGGCCCGACCGCCTGCAGCTCGTCTAGCGCGCGGAGCGCGGCCGCGGCGGCGCCGGCGTCGAGCGCCTCGACGGGATCGAGCCGCGCAGCGGCGCGACGGCGCGGCGCGGCGAGCAGCCGGTGAACGGCAGCGGCCAGCTCGGCGGCCGGATCGGCCGCCTCCCGCAGCGCGTCGAGCTCCGGCGTCTCGAGCGGCGTCGACAGGCGGCCGGCGGCGGCTCGCGCCGCCTCGGCGCTGCGCAGGCCACCGCGCGCGATCGCCGCGTCGAGCTCATCGAGCTGCTCCGGCCCGCCCGCAACGCCCGGCGTGCGCACGTAGGCGAGCAGATCGTCCGCGCTCGTCTCGCCCGGGCCGAGCAGCGCGCAGCGCCCCAGCGCGAGCAGCCCGCGGCCGAGCGGCGTGTGAGCGAGCGGGACCCGGCGATCGCACGCGCTCGCGACCCCCATGCGGGCGAGCACACGCTCCAGCAGCGCGCCCGTGCGAGCCGGCGAGCGACACACGACCGCGATCTCGGCCGCCGGCACGCCGGCACGCAGCGCGTCCAGCACCTCGCCGCACACCAGCTCCGCTTCGGCCAGCTCGCCGCCCGCCTCCAGCAGCGCGACCGCGTCGCCGGGATCGAGCCGCACCGGCGGGGCGTCGAACAGGTGACGCTCGAGGTGGTGCAGAGCGGCGCGCGCCGCCGGCGCGTAGTGATCGTCGCTCGCCGGCAGTTCCCGCACCGCGTCGGCGATCGCGCGAAGCGCCTCGACGACCTCGCCTCGCGCCGCCAGCGCCTCGCGGGCCGCTTCGTATGTCAGCGACACGGTCACCGCCGCGCCGGCGAGGCGGCTGAGCGTCTCGATCGCGTCGCGCTCGATCCGCGTGAGGTCGTCGAAGCCGTAGACGAACACCGGCGTCGGGCCCCAGCGCTGCGGCGTCGCGCGCAGCGCATCGAGCGCGACCCATGCGAACGCCTGCGGATCCAGACGGCCGCTGCGCTCGAGCGCGGCCGCACCGGCGGCGAGGACCGCCGCGAGCTCGCCCGCGTACGCCGCCCGCGCGCGGTCGCCCGCCGCCCACGCTCGCATGGCCCCGGCAAACCTCGGCACACCGACCCGCGCCAGCTGAAGCTCGGTGAGCAGCCGCCCGGCGGCCGCCGCGAACCCTGCCGCGCCCGCGGCCGCGCCGAGCAAAGGCAGCTCCAGCGAGGCGATCGCCTGGCGTAGCAGTCGCGCGCGCTGGAGCGCCGTCAGCATCCGTTCGGGCGGTGCCTCGATCCCGGTCCGCAGGGCGATCTCGCCCAGCAGCCCCGTGAACGTGACCGCCCGGCCGAGCACCACCCCCGAGCCGGACAGCTCGCGGTCGTAGTGGACTGCGTCGGCCGCGGTCGGCACGACCAGCAGCGCCTCGCGCGTCGCCGCAGCGGCGGCGTAGGCGGACAGGACCTCGCCGGCCTTGGCGGCGTTCGCCGGTCCGAGCACGAGCGTCAGGGGCATGCGTCCAATGGTGGCGACCCGTCCCGACGACTCCGCCGGGGCGTCGATCAGGAGCTTCTACGGACAAGTAGCACAGCCGGCGAGCCGATCGGATGTGGACATGCGCACCCGCCCGCTGACACCGCGACTGCGCCGGATCGGCGGCTGGCACACGGCGGCGCTGGCGCTCGTCGCACTGGGCGTGCTCGGCTCCTGGCTGATCGCGCGCGCGGTCGCCGCGAACCACGTCGCGCAGGCGCGATCCGCGTTCCGGCTCGGCAGCGCCCAGATCGCATCGACGCTGCGGCTCGCGATCCAGCGCGAGAACGACCTGGTCGCCGGCGCGAGCGCGTTCGTGGTCGAGCACCCGCAGGCGTCGGAGGCCGCGTTCAACCGCTGGGCGCGTGACGAGCACGTGCTCGCCAGCTACCCGGAGCTGCTCGGGCTGAGCGAGGTCGTGGTCGTCCCCGCGCGCGGGCTCGCGGCATTCGAGGCCCGCCAGCTGGCCCAGCTTCCGCGCCGGCCTGGTCACGCTCGCCGCTACGTGGTCGTCCCGCCGGGGCGCCGGCCCTTCTACTGCCTGACCGCGGTCAGCCTCAGCATCGGATCAGCGGCGCCGCCGGGCACCGATTGGTGCCTGACCACGCCCGGCACGATCGCCGACCGCGATTCAGGTCACGGCTCGGCCTACACGATCGGGCTCGGACCGGGCCTGCCGAGCGCGCTGGGGGTGGGCACCCCGGTCTATCGCGGTGGCACCATTCCCGCGACCCTCGTCGCGCGGCGCCGCGAGTTCATCGGGATCGTCGGGATGGCAGTCGTGCCCGCCGAGCTGCTCGGCAGCGCGCTGCAGGGTCACCGCGGGATCGTCGCGGTGCTGGTGCGCTCAGGCGGCGCCGGGCTCGGAATGGACGCCGGCGGGCGGGCACCGAGCTTCGCGAGCGGCCGGATCCCCCACGGCGCGACTCGCCTGGTCACCGACCTCTACGGACACACGGCCGTGACCACCTACACCGTGCTGCCGGCCGCGGGCATCCTCGGCGCGAGCGGCGCGCTCGCCACGCTCGCCGGTGGCCTCACGCTCACGTTGCTGCTGAGCGCGCTCGTGTTCGTCCTCGGCACCGGCCGCGCCCGCGCGCTGCGGCTGGTCGAGGAGCGGACCCGCGCGCTCAACGAGGCGCTCGCGAGATTCGAGGCCGTCTACCGGGACGCGCCGATCGGGATCGGGATCGTCGACCTCGACGCTCGCTTCACCGAGACGACCAACTCCCGCCTGCGGGGGCTGTATCGCACGGACGAGCTGGCCGGCTCGAGCATCGTCGAGCTCGCGCTCGAGGAGGATCGCAAGGCGATCCGCGCCGGCTTCCAGCGCCTGCTCGACGGCGCTTGCGAAACCTGGGCGGGCGAGCACCGACTCGACACGGGCAACCCGCGACCGACCTGGGTGCTTGCGTCGTTCTCGCTCGTGCGCGACGACTCGCACGCCCCGAGCTTCGCGGTTGCGATGGTCGAGGACATCACCGAGCAGAAGCTCGCCGAGCTCGACCGCCAGCGCCGCGAGGTCGAGACGAGGATGCATCAGAAGCTCGAGGCGGTCGGCCAGCTCGCCGCGGGCATCGCCCACGAGATGAACACCCCGATCCAGTTCGTCGGCGACAGCGTCAGGTTCCTCGACGACAGCTTCGGCGACCTGCTCGGGCTGCTCGCGGCCTACCGCGAGGCGCTCGCCCGCCCAGACGCCGGCGAGGACCGCCGGCATGCGCTCGCACAGGCCGAGGAGGAGGCCGACATCGAGTACGTAGTCGAGCGCGCGCCCCAGGTGTTCGAGCGGATCTACAACGGGGTCGAGCGCGTCGCGACGCTCGTTGCGGCGATGAAGGACTTCGCCCATTCCTCGCAGGTAGAGAAGCAGCCGGCCGACGTCAACGCGGCGATCCGGACGACCTTGACGGTCGCCCGCAACGAGTACAAGTACGTGGCCGAGGTCGTGCTCGAGCTCGGCGAGCTGCCCCAGCTCGTCTGCAACATCTCGGACCTGGGGCAGGTGTTCCTGAACCTGATCGTCAACGCCGCCCACGCGATCGAGGACGCACATGGTGGCGAGACCGACGCGAAGGGCACGATCACGATCCGCACGCGAGCCGAGCCGGACGCGGTCGTGGTCGAGGTCGCAGACGACGGCTGCGGGATCGCGCCCGAGATCCGCGACCGGATCTTCGACCCGTTCTTCACGACCAAGGAGGTCGGCCGCGGCACCGGCCAAGGCCTCGCGATCGCCTACGGGATCGTGGTCGAGCGCCACGGCGGCGCGTTCCAGCTCACCAGCGAGCCGGGGGTCGGGACCACCTTCACGATCCGGCTGCCGCTCGAGTCGCCAGGCGAAACCGCCGCGCTCGCGCAGGCCGCTTAGCGACGGACTCAGGCGGCCTCGGGCTCGGCGGCATCCGCCGCCTCGCCCCCGGCCCCGCCGGCGGCTTCCTCCGCCTCGGGCGGCTTGGCCCCGGCCCGCGCCCACGGCTCGTCGAACTCGACCCGCCAGCGGCCCTCCTCGTCCTGGGTCAGCGCCAGCCGCGCCCGGAAGCTCTTCCCGCTGCGACCGCGAAAGCCGGTCACCGAACGCTCGGTGCGGCCGGTCCTGATCAGCTCGCGGGCGACCGCCAGCGGCAGCTGCTTGGCGGCCTTCGCCTTCCAGATCACGAAGCCGCAGCCGGGATCGTCTCGGCTCCAGCAGGAATAGCCCTTGCGGTTCTCGACGATGTCCTGGCCGCACACCGGGCACGGGCCCAGGTTCGCGCGCGGGATCCGCACCTCCTTGAGCTTCGTGTCGAGCTCGTTGACGGTCTCCTGCGCGAACCGGACGATGTCGGCCATGAACGCGCTGCGGCTGTCCTCGCCGGTCTCGATGTTGGCCAGCCGGTGCTCCCACTCGCCGGTCAGGCCGGGCGAGGTGAGCGCATGCTCGCCGAGCAACCGGACCACGTTCAGGCCCTTCTCGGTGACCACGAGCGCGCGCCCGTCGCGCTCGATGTAGCCGACCTGCAGGAGCCGCTCGATGATCGCGGCGCGGGTCGCCGGGGTACCGATCCCGGAGTCCTTCATCGCCTCGCGCAGCTCCTCGTCGTCGACCAGCTTGCCGGCCGTCTCCATCACGTCGAGCAGCGAGCTGTCGTTGTAGCGCCGGGGTGGCTGGGTCAGCTTGCGCGTCGACTCGATCTCGCGCACCGCCGCCCGCTCCCCCTGCTCGAGCTTCGGCAGCCGCTGCTGGCGCCCGGCGTCGTCGTCCTCGTCGCGACGGGTGGGATCGAGCTCCAGATCGGCGGCCTCGCCGTACACCCCGCGCCAGCCCGGCTCGAGCAGCACCCGGCCCGTCGTGCGGAACACGTGCGCGGCGACCGTCGTCTCGACGCGCGTGTTCTCGAACACCGCGTCGGGATGGAACACCGCGAGGAACTGGCGCACGACCATGTCGTAGATCCGCCGGTCGTCGTCGTTCATCTTCTCGACGGGATGGCGCTCGGCGTTGGTCGGGATGATCGCGTGGTGGTCCTTGACCTTCTCGTTGTTGACCACCCGCCCGAGCGGGAGCACGTCGAGCCCGAGCACGTAGCCGGCGGCGGCGGCGTACTCGCGCTGGCCGCCGACGAGCCGCGCGATCGGCTTGATCTCCCCGATCATGTCGCTGGTGATGAAGCGCGAGCTGGTGCGCGGATACGTCAGCGCCTTGTGCTCCTCGTACAGGCGCTGGGCGGCGGCCAGGGTCCGGCTCGCGTAGAACCCGTAGCGCTTGTTGGCCGCGCTCTGCAGCGAGGTCAGGTCGAACAGCAGCGGCGCGCGCTCGCGGCTCGTGCGCTTCTCGAGCTTGGAGATCTCGCCGAGCCCTCCCTCGCACGCAGCGACGATCGCCGCGGCCTCCTCGGCGGTCTTCAGTCTCGGGTTCGCGCCGGCGTGGAAGCGGCCCTCGTAATCGCGCCCCGCAGGTTCGGCGACGGCGGCGAACCTGGCGTCGATCACCCAGTAGGGCTCGGGCTTGAACGCCCTGATCTCCTCCTCGCGGCGCGCGAGGATCGCAAGCGTGGGGGTCTGCACGCGTCCGAGCGAGACCGCGCCGTCGAACGAGCTGCGCAGGCGGATCGTCGCCGCGCGCGTGGCGTTCATGCCGACGATCCAGTCGGCCTCCGAGCGTGAGCGCGCGGCCGCCTCGAGCGTCCGGAGCTCGTCTGCCGGGCGCAGTGCGGCGAACGCTTCGCGCATCGCCTGCGGCGTCATCGAGTTCAGCCACAGCCGCCGTACTGGCTTCTTCGAGCCCGCCTTCTCGTACAGGTAGGCGAAGATCAGCTCGCCCTCGCGTCCGGCGTCGCAGGCGTTGACGACGAGCTCGACGTCGTCACGCCCCAGCTGGCGCTTGACGACGTTCATCTGCTTCTTGGAGCGCTCGTCGCGGACGACCAGCTTGAACCGCGGCGGCACGATCGGCAGGTCGGCCATCCGCCACTTCTTGTACTTGTCGTCGTACTCGTCGGGGTCGGCCAGCTGCACGAGATGACCGACGGCCCATGTGACGACGTGCTCGGGTCCCTCGAGCGCGCTTCCGTCCTCGATCTTGAGGAACGCTCCAGGGAGCACCTTGACGAGGTCGCGACCCACCGACGGCTTCTCCGCGATCACCAGCGTCTTGCCCATGAGGCCGAGAGCGTAGCGGCCTGTCAACCGGCCGCCGGTGGCCGGCCCGGTCCTCGCCGCGAAACCACCGGGCTCATTCCGCGCAGGCGCCCGAGCTCACCGTGGTGCGCGCGGCCCGCGCCCGGGCGAGCTCGGCGGCGACGATCGCGTCGGGCACCGCGAACCCTCCCGCCTGTCCGGCCGGCGCACCGGTGACCGCGGCGAACACGGTCGCCCCCACCTGGCCGGCGCGGTCGACCAGCGGCCCGCCCGAGTTGCCCGGGCGCACGAGCCCGCGCAGGGCAGTGATCAGCCGCTGCACGGGTCCGTTGCCGTACGCATTCTGCGAGCGTGTCAGCTGCGTCTGGCCCAGGCGTGCGGGCTGCACGTCGTAGCCGCCGTCCTCCGGGAACCCGAGCAGCGCGACCGCCGAGCCGGCTGGGGTGCCCGACGCGAGCGTCAGCGCGGGCGCCTGCAGCCCGGGAACCCGGAGCACGGCGATGTCGTTCCTCGGGTCGAACGCCACCGGCTGCGCCGCCAGGCTGGTGCCGTCGCCTCCGACCTGGACGGTCGTGTCGGACTCGCCCGCGACCACGTGCGCGTTGGTCACGACCAGCCCGGGCGCCGCGACCCAGCCGCTGCCCTCGATGCCGAGGCCGCACGCCGTGCCGAGGATCCGCACCACGCTCGGCGCCGCACCCCGCACGCCGGCCGCCGCGACGATCCCGCGACTCGGCGCCCGCACCTTGGCCGTCGGGCCGGAGACCGACGGCAGCGGGTCGATGTGCGCAAGCGCGTTCAGGATCGGTCCCGACGGCGGCAGCAGCCGGTTCAGCTCGCGCAGGATCGCTGACCGCTGGACGTCGCGGCGCAGCGCCGCCGAGCCCGACGTCTGGAGCATGACGGCGCCGACGACCCAGGCGATCCCGAGCCCGACGCAGGCCGTCAGTGCGGCCCCGGCGAGGCCGTCGACGAGGCGGAGGCCCGGCAGCCAGATGACCCTGCGGGCCGACCGCCCGACCCCTTCGAAGCCGGCGGCCAGCACGCCGCCTGCGAGCAGTGCCCCCGCCAGCCCGAACAGCGGCGCGTACTTGGAGTGGTGGCCCGATGGCAGGATCAGCGGCGCGATGCGGCTGCCGATCACGGCGCCTGCGGCGAACCCGGCGAGCGACAGCACCCCGACGATGAAGCCGCGGACGTAGCCCTGGAAGGCGAGCAGCGCGGTGAAGGCCACGATCAGCCAGTCGACCACGGTCATCGGCGTCAGCGTAATGGGCTCCGCGGCCACTGGCCGATCTGCTCGCCTTATGACTCAGCGTCTTCTACCGTTCGGCGGCAGCTTGACAACCCGACGCGCACCCGACCGTCGCACCCGCCTGCTGACGCGAGCGGTGCCGGTCGCGCTGATCGCCGCCGCCGCGTTCGCCGGCGGCATCTACCTCGCGACGGCGTCGAGCCGCGACGAGCGTCAGATCGTCCGCCGCTACGTGGCCGCGTGGGTTCGGCACGACTTTTCCGCGATGTACCGGATGCTCGATCCGGCCTCGCAGCGGCGCCTGTCCGAGGCGGCCTTCGCAGCGGACTACGCCGCAGCGGCCACGACCGCGACGCTCACCTCGCTCCAGATCGTGGCGGTCGGCGATGCGGGCGCCAGCTCGGTCAGCGTGCGCATGCGGGCGCACACGCGGGTGTTCGGGACCCTGACCGAACCGCTGCGGGTCCCGTTCGCGACCGCCAGCGGCCGGGTCCGCTTCGCCGGCACGCTGCTGTTCCCGGGCCTGCAACCCGGCGAGCAGCTGACCCGCACGAGCGTGCTCGGCGCGCGCGGCGCGCTTCTCGCCGACGACGGCACGCCGCTGGCCGAGGGTCCCGGCCGCAGCTCACCGATCCCGACGGTGGCTGGCGAGATCGTCGGCACGCTCGGGCCGATCCCGGCGGCCGACCGCGCCCGCTTCGCCGCGCTCGGCTACCCGTCGGACGCGAAGGTCGGCCAGGACGGACTCGAGCTGATCTTCCAGCGCCGCCTCGGCGGCCAGCCCGGCGGCACGCTGCTGGCCGGCCGCCGCGCGCTCGCGAGCGTCAAGCCGCGGCCCGGATCGACCGTCCGCACGACGATCGATCCGGCGATCGAGCAGGCGGCGATCACCGCGCTCGGCGGCTCGTATGCGGGGATGACGGTGCTCGACCCGCGCAACGGGGCGGTGCTGGCGCTGGCCGGGATCGCCTTCGACCTGCAGCCTCCCGGTTCGACCTTCAAGATCATCACCGTGACGGGAGTGCTCGAGGCGGGGCTAGCGACGCCGTCGACCGTCTATCCGGTCCAGACGAGCGCCAACATCGACGGCTACATCCTCCACAACGCCGCCAGCGAGGCGTGCGGGGGCACGCTGCTGAACGCGTTCGCCGTCTCCTGCGACTCGGTGTTCGCGCCGCTCGGGCTGCAGCTCGGCGCGAAGCGGCTGGTCGCCACCGCCGAGGCGTTCGGGTTCAACGATCCGACCGGGATCGCCGGCGCACTCGAGTCGACGATCCCGTCCGCGGCCACGATCGGCGACGGGGTGGCGATCGGCTCCTCGGCGATCGGCCAGGGCCAGGTGCTCGCCTCGACGCTCGAGATGGCCGACGCCGCGGCCGCGATCGCCGACGGCGGCCGGCGGCCGCTCCCGACGCTGCGCTACCACGCTCGGCCACGGTTCGTCCACGTCACCTCGCCTCAGATCGCCGGCGAGGTCCAGCAGATGATGCAGGCGGTGGTGCAGTACGGGACCGGCACCGCCGCCCAGATCTCGGGCGTCGAGGTTGCCGGCAAGACAGGCACCGCCGAGCTCGCCAACACCGGCAACGAGGTCAACAACAAGGCCGAGACCGACGGCTGGTTCGTCGGCTACGCGCCGGTCGGCGCGGCGCGAGTCGTCGCCTGCGCGCTGTTCCCGTCGGCCGGCTATGGCGCCACCTCGGCCGCCCCCGCCGTCCAGCAGGCGCTGGTCGCGGCGCTCGCCACCTCGCAGTAGCGGCGAGCCGGCAAGCCTCTACGAGCCGGCAGCCTCTACAGATCCAGCGAGGCGAGCGACGGCTTGCCGCCGCCCTGCGGATAGACGTACAGCGTCAGCGGCCGGTTGGCGTAGATCGACTGGGTCAGCTCGAACAGGATCAGCCCGCCCTGCGTCGGCCCGTTGGCCGCCGTCGTGTCCGGCGCCGGCTCGGTCGCGTTCGGCGCGAGCGTCTGGGCGGTCCACGCGAACGGGTTGAGCGACGGGTTCAGCTTGACCGGGTAGAAGACGTCGCCGGCCGAGTCGTGCAGCGTGAAGCGGTCGCTCGTGGTCGCGCCGTGACCCGACTGGTTCAGCGCCCACAGGAACACCCCGAACCACAGGTCGCTCGCGCCGATCCGCTGTGCCCCCTTGACGCCGGACAGGTACTGGACGTCCTCGGTCGAGAACGGGTTCAGCTGGCGGCTGACCTGCACCTGGTAGGTGATCGGGCCGGCGAAGAAGTACGGCTGGCCACCCGCGGCGATCTCGGCCTCGGTGACGTAGTAGATCTTCTTGCGGCGGCTGATCCCGCACGCGCTGACGCTCACGCACAGCGTCAGCGCGACGGCGGCCAGCAGCAGCCTTCGCAGGGTCATGGCTCGTCGCGAGGTCAAGGCGCGCGAAGTCTAATCAGTCGAGGCGGACGGCCGCGCCGGCGGACGCTCGACTCGAGCGCCCCGCATTCGCCGCCCTCTCAGCGGGCCGCGATCATCACGCGCTTGCCCCGCTGGCGATCCTCCTCGAGGATCGCCCGCAGCCGCCTGAGCGCGCGCGCCGCCCGGCGCTTGGTCCAGCCGCGACCCCCGACCAGCTCGAGCAGGTGGTCCGACGGCAGCACCGGCACGGTCTCGAACGTGTAGTCGACCCGCGAGGCGCCGCCCGCCGCCTGGTGGATCTCCCAGATCCCCATCATCTTGATCCGGTTGTACTTGCCGCCCCGCCCGCGGGCGACGATCCGGAACGGCCGCTGCACCTCGGCGAACGTCATGTCGGCCCACGAGAACCGGTTGAGCGGCGCCTTGATCCGGAACCGGGCGCCGGCCCCGGCGCCGCGCGAGTCCTCGCGCAGCAGGTGCCAGTCGACCAGGTAGTGGTCGCAGAACTCCGGGTGGTTGGCGACGTCCGCCAGGTAGTCGAATACCTGCTCGCGCGGGAGGTTGATCGTGGCCGAGACGGTGAAGGGCTCCACTGCGGCCCGGAGTCTATGCCCCGAGGCCGCGGACGGCCGTGCGGTCCGGCTACGCCGCGCGGCGGTCGATCAGCCGCATCGTGTGGCCGTACTCGGGGCCGTGCACGACGCTCCACCCAGCCGGGTCGTCCCGCTCGCGGTCACGACACAGCTCGCAGCGGATCGTGCCGGACTCGTACTCGTAGAAGCGCTCGCCGATCAGAAGGCTGCGCCGGCAGCCGCCGCAACGCTCGCACCGCGCCGACAGGCGTGGAAGGCTCGCACGGAGCAGCGCCAGCTCCAGATCAGGAGTTTCGTATGCAGTCGTCGTCTTCATGCGATAGGGTTCGCGACGGGGAGCGGGTAGTCCTCGTTCTGGAGAAGACCTGGCCCGCAACGAGATGATCCTTGCAAGCCGTTGGGGGCCGACGGCTTGGTCAGTCCTGCCCGTTTTGGCATTGACGGGGTGGGTATCATGAGTTCACGACCGTTCGGATGCGGTCTGACGAGCCTCACCCCTTGAGCAAGGAGATCGTCCGTGAAAGCTTGGATGTCGGGCAACGTCGCGGGGACGGGCACCTTCCGTTGTGTCGATTGCGACAACATCGTGTCGCTGGACGCCGCCGATGAGCTGCCCCTCTGCCCCCACTGTGGCGGGCACGAGTTCGTACGCGCGTCATTGTTCACGACAGCCCAGACGACGATGGTCGAGCTGCCGAGCGCGGTCGAGGATCAGGCCTGGATCGACGATCTCCGCGATAACGTCGACGAGCCTGGGCAGTACCTCGCATACCGGGCCGGCGAGGGCGACGTGGTCGCGTTCGCGCTGCGGCGCGAGTGGACCAGGATCGGCCGCAGCCTGGCTGCGGACATCCGTTTCGACGACCCGACCGTGTCGCGCCGTCACGCTCTGATCGTGCGCCAGCCCGATGGCCTGCGCGTACTCGACGATCGCAGCCTCAACGGCGTGTTCGTCAACGGCGAGCGGGTCGAGTGGTCCACGCTCGCCGACGGCGACGAGATCGTGATCGGCCGCCACCACCTGCATTTCCTGGACGTCCCGGTCGTATCGGGCATGCGCTACTCCAGCGCGTCCGAGCAGGGCGCCGTCTGAGGACTCGAGAGGCGGCCCGCCCGGCCGCCTGGGAGGCGTGCTCCCCCGGCCGCCCGGGGGGCGCCTCCCGTCCGTTGCGAACCGGCCCGCCGATCACCCTGACTCCTATAGTGGCCGGGGGATGGCCACGATCACCGTCCTCTCGCAGAAGGGCGGCACCGGCAAGACGACGACCGTCAGGACCCTCGCCGACGTGTTCCGGCGAATCGGCCTGAGGGTCCTGGCCGTCGACCTGGACCCCCAGGGCAACCTGTCCGACTACCTCGACGTCGACCCCGATGCGACGCCGACGATCGGCGAGGTGCTGACCGGCCGTGCGCTGGTCGCCGAGGCGATCCACGACGGGGTGATCCCGGCGAACCTGGGGCTGGCCGAGGCCGAACTGGTGCTCGCCGGCAAGATCGGCCGCGAGCTGACGCTGAAGCGCGCGCTCGACCAGATCGCCGACGGCTACGAGCTGATCCTGATCGACTGCCCGCCGGCGCTCGGGCTGCTGACCGTCAACGCGCTGGTCGCCTCCGACTTCGCGCTGCTCTCCGCGGAGGCGCAGTACTTCGCGCTCCAGGGGGTCGAGCAGGCGCTCGAGGTGATCGGACTGGCGCGCGACAGCCTCAACCCGGGCCTGCGCCTGCTGGGAGTCCTGCTGAACATCGCCGACATGCGCACGCGCCACTCGCGGGACGCGTTCGACTCGCTGCGCGAGCATTACGGCGAGCAGCTGCTCGACCAGACGATCCGTTCCTCGATCGCGTACGCCGAGTCGGCCGAGCGCGCCGTCTCGATCCTCGACTACCGCCCCGACCTCGCCGCCGACTACGTCAACGTCGCCGACGAGCTGCTGCGCCGCCTGGACATGCCCGACGCGCGGAGCCGGCTGTCAGCGCTCGTCCAGACGTGAGCGACGGGCCTGATGCCGGCTGAAGCCGGCACGACGCCCGTCGATCCCCGATACGGACGCCCCCGTCGACTCGAACGACGCGCGGGTCACGTCCGCCCATCCCTCGGCGTACGTCGCCACCCGAGCGGTTACCTCGGCCGCCCGCTCTGCCGCAACCCACACGAGCACCGCCGGTCCGGCGCCCGAGATCGTGGCGCCCAGCGCGCCGAGCGCCACCGCGCGCTCGAGCAGCTCCGCAGAGCGCGGGAACAGGTGGGCGCGGTACGGCTGGTGCAGCTGATCGTCGAGGCCGGCGGCAACCAGCTCTAGGTCGCCGCGCGCCAGCCCCAGCGTCAGCGTCGCAAGCCGCGCGAGGTTGAAGGTCGCATCGGCGAGCGGCACCTGCGCCGGCAGCGCCGCGCGCGCCTGGGCCGTCCGGACCGGCACATGCGGCACGACCAGGACGGCCTCGAGCCCGGGCGGCGGCTCGAGCCGGTGGACGCCGCTGGCGCCGGTCACGACGAAGCCGCCGTCGAGCGCCGCCGCGACGTTGTCCGAGTGGCCCTCGAGCTCGCCGGCGAGCGCGAGGATGTCCGCTCCGCCGGCGCCGGACATCCACTCGGCGGCGAGCAGTCCCGAGACGATCGCCGCGGCGCTCGAGCCGAGCCCGCCGCTCAGCGGGATCTCCGACGAGATCCGGAATTCGAACTCGTCGGCGGGATGCAGCCGCTCGAACGCCCGCACGGCGAGGTTGCCGCGGTCGCGCCTGACGCGCAGCTCGGTCTGCACCGCGAACGTGCCCGTGTGGACGACCTCGAGCTCGAGGTGCAGCGACAGCGCCGCCGCGAGCACGTCGAAGCCCGGCCCGAGGTTCGCGGAGGAGGCCGGCACCCGGACGTGACAGTGGCGGGCGCCGTCCCGGCCGCCCGCCGCACCACCCGCCTCGCCTGCGGTCATCCGAGCACTGCCCGCTCGACGGCGCCCATCTCCGGCTCGCACGGGATCACCGAGCCGGCCTCCGCGAGCGCGGTGTCCGGGTCCTTCAGGCCGTGGCCGGTGAGCACGCAGACGATCCGTTCGGCGCCGCCCGCGCCGTGCGCGAGCAGCCCGGCGACGCTGGCGGCCGAGGCCGGCTCGCAGAACACGCCCTCCTCGGCGGCGAGCAGCCGGTAGGCGGCCAGTATCTGCGCGTCGGTGACCGCCGCGACCGTGCCGCCGGAAGCGGTCATCGCGTCCATCGCCTGCTCCCAGCGCGCGGGATTGCCGATCCGGATCGCGCTGGCGACGGTCTCCGGATGCTCGATCCGCCGGCCGTGCACGAGCGGCGCGGCACCGGCGGCCTGGAAGCCGTACATCCGCGGAAACACGCCGACCTCCCTGAAGCCGCGCCAGTAGGCGGTGATGTTGCCGGCGTTGCCGACCGGGATGCAGAGCGCGTCGAGCTCGCCGTCGAGCGCCTCGACGATCTCGAACGCGGCCGTCTTCTGCCCCTCGATCCGGAACTCGTTGACCGAGTTGACCAGCGCGATCGGGTGCTGGTCGGCGAGCGCACGGACCAGCGCGAGCGCCTCATCGAAGTTGCCGCGCAACGCGATCACGCGGGCGCCGTGCATCAGCGCCTGGGCGAGCTTTCCGGTCGCGATCTTTCCCTCGGGGACGATCACGGCGCCGCGCAGCCCGGCGCGGGCGGCGTACGCGGCGAGCGACGCGGCCGTGTTGCCGGTCGACGCGCAGATCGCGACCTGTGCGCCCTCGCGGACCGCGGCCGAGATCGCGCACGTCATCCCCCGGTCCTTGAACGAGCCGGTCGGGTTGGCGCCCTCGAGCTTCAGATGGACCTCCGCTCCGATCCGCGCCGACAACCGCGGCGCGGGGACGAGCGGGGTCGAGCCCTCCTCGAGCGAGACGACCGGGTCCCCGGCGGCGAACGGAAGGCGGTCGCGGTAGCGCTCGATCAGTCCGGCCATGGCGCCGGGGGATGGTAGTGGCCGGCCGTCGAGCGGCCCGGCGCCGGCGTCAGCTGAACTCCTCCTCCAGCACCCGGATCGAGCGTGGCGGCGAGCGCAGCGCCGCGAGCGCAGCGATCTCCGCGAGCGCGCCATAGAACCGCGACTCGAGCACCGGGTGCACGACCATCACGAGTCGCGCCTGGTCGGCCAGCCCCTTCTGCACGACCGACTTGACCGACACGCCGTGAGTGGCCAGCAGCTGCGCGACCGTCGCGAGCACGCCGGGCTCGTCGGCGACCTCGAGGTGAAGGTAGAACGACGACACGACGTCGTCGACCAGCTCGAGCGGCTCGGTCGCCTTCGGCGCGCTGGCCGGTGGGATCATCGCGCTGACGACGTCGCCGAGGACCGCGGTCGCCGTCTGCGGCCCGCCCGCGCCCGGGCCCGACATCGTGATCTCGGTGATCTCGGGCGACTCGACCGTGACCGCGTTGAACGGGCCCGAGATCGAGGCGAGCGGGTGGCCGGGGTAGAGGAACGCCGGGTGTACACGCACCGACAGCCGCCCGTCGATCCGTTCGGCGGTGCCGATCAGCTTCAGGCCGAGGCCGAGCTCGCGCGCGTACTCGAGGTCGTCCGGCGCGATCTGCTCGATCCCCTCGTAGCGCACCTGGTCGAGGTGGACCGGCGTGTCGAACGCGAGCCGCGCGAGGATCGCCATCTTCGCCGCGGCGTCGCGCCCGTCGACGTCATCGGCAGGGTCCGCCTCGGCGTATCCCAGCCGCTGCGCCTCGACGAGCGCCGCCTCGTAGCTGAGGCCGGCGCGCGCCATCTCCGACAGGATGAAGTTGGTCGTGCCGTTGACGATCCCGTGCACGCGGTCGATCCGGGCGCCGGCCAGCGACTCCTGGAGCACCCGGATCACGGGCACGACGCCGGCCACCGCCCCCTCGAAGCGCAGCTGCACGCCGTGGTCGCGCGCGGTCGCGAACAGCTCCTCGCCGTACTGCGAGAGCAGTTGCTTGTTCGCGGTGACGACGTGGCGGCCGGCTCGCATCGCCTCGAGCGCCCAAGCGCGCGCCGGCTCGATCCCGCCGATCAGCTCGACGATCAGCTCGGAGCGCTCGAGCAGTTCCTCGAACGGCGGCCCGGTCCGGCGCGTGAGCACCCCCGCCAGCACCGGGCGAAGTCCCGTGATCCGCTCGATCCGGCTCGCGTGCCGCTCGAGCAGCGTGACGAACGCGCCACCGACGGTACCGCGACCGAGCACCCCGATCCGGAACTCAGACATCGCGGGCCATCAGGTCCTCGTAGGTCTCGCGGCGGACGACGATGCGCGCCTCGCCGGCCGCGACGAACACCACCGGTGGCCGCGGGACGCCGTTGAAGTTGTTCGCCATCGCGTGGCCGTAGGCGCCGGTCACCGGGGTCACGACGACGTCCCCCGGAGCGGGGTCGGGCAGCCGCACGTCGCGCACGATCACGTCGCCCGACTCGCAGTGCTTGCCGGCCAGCTGACAGACCTCGCCGCCGCCCGGCGCCGGCCGGTCGGCGATCAGCGCCTCGTACCGCGCCCTGTACAGCATCGGCCGCAGGTTGTCCGACATGCCGCCGTCGACCGCCACCCACGTGGAGACGTTGCGCTTGACCGTCTGGACGGTGTAGATCGTGACCGTCGAGCCGGCGACAAGCGCGCGCCCCGGCTCGATCAGCAGCTTCACGCCAGGGGCCAGGTGACGCTGGGCGGCGTCGACGAGGACCTTCAGGTAGTCCGCCGTCGAGGGCGGCTCGGAGGTGCCGTCGGTATACGCGACCCCCAGCCCGCCACCGAGGTTGTAGACCTCGAACGAGCCCAGGCCCGCGAGCGCCGCGACCGCCTGGCGGAACGGCTCGACCGCCGTCAGCTGCGAGCCGACGTGGCAGTGCAGGCCGACGAGCCGCAGGTGCGGGGAGCCGTCGACGCGCTCGATCGCCGCCGGCGCCTCCCCCAGCCCGATGCCGAACTTCGAGTTCGCCTGGCCGGTCGAGACAGCGGCATGCGTGTCGCCGCTGACGCCCGGGGTCACCCGGATCAGCACGTCCTGGACGGTGCCGCGGGCCGCCGCAAGGCGCTCGAGCCGGTCCGTGTCGTCGGCCGAGTCGAGCACCACGTGGCCGACGCCCGCGGCCAGCGCGAGCTCCAGCTCGTTCTCGGACTTGGCGTTGCCGTGCAGGTAGATGCGCGACGGCTCGAAGCCGGCGCGCAGCGCCATCGCGAGCTCACCGCCGGAGGCGACGTCGCAACCGAGGCCCTCCTCGGCGAGCACCCGCATCACCGCGGTGCAGGGGAATGCCTTGGAGGCGAACAGCACGTCGGACTCCGGGTGCAGCCCGCGCAGCCCGTCGAGAAAGGCACGGGCGCGGGCGCGGAGGTCATCCTCGGCGACGACGTACGCGGGGGTGCCGTACGTCGCTGCGAGCTCGACGAGGTCGCAGCCGCCGACCTCGAGCCGGCCGCGCTCGTTGACACGGCTGCCGGACGGCAGCAGCTGCAGTGCGGGGGGACGCAGCTCGGTGCTCACGGACGCGATCATCGCAGGCGGCTTCGCGGTCGGTCGGGCACCCGACCTGCTCGGATGCTGTTGAGGCGGGGTGCCCGTGCTACGGCGCGCCGCCGACCGCCGCGCCGGTGCCGCTGACCGCGCCCCCGAGCAGCGAGCCCACGCCGCTGATCAGCCCGCCGGCGGTCGCGCCGACGCTGGACACGGTCGAGCCGACGCCGGTCGAGCCGACCGCCGCCGTCGTCCCTGAGACGACTGCGCCGACGGTGGTGCTCGTCGTACTGACCGCCTGGCCGATCGTCGAGGTCGCGCTCGTAACCACTGGCCCGACGGTGCCCGTCACCGTCGGCGTCGTCGTGGTCGTCACCGGCGTCGTGACCGTCGTGACGGGCGTGGTGACCGTGACCGCCGGGGTCGTGACGGTCGCCGTCGGGGTCGTGGTCGTCGCGGTACTCGTCGTCGTGCCGGTGGCGGCCCCGCCCGCAGGAGTGGTGGTCGCCGTCGGAGCGTTCGTCACGGGCGGCTTCGACTGCGGAGTCGGAACTGTCGTCGTCGGCGCTGCCGGCGTCGTCCCGGTCGGCCGGGGACGGCTCGGTGCAGGCCGACTCGGCGGCCGGCGGTGCGGCGGCGGGCTGTGGGTCGGCGCCAGGCTGAGAGCTCCCGAGCCCGGGCTGGTCGGCTGATCCGCGGCACTGCTGGTGGACGGGGTGGCCGCGTGTGTCGCCGGCCGGATCCTCGCGTGCCTGCGGGCTGTGCGACGTGCGGCGCGGGTTCGACCCGGATGCGCATGCCCGGCCGTCACCGCGGGCACTCGCCGCGGCGCGGCGCCGGCACGCGCGTGCAGGGGCCGATGGGCCGGCTTCGGGGCCGGCTTGCTGCGCGGTTCGATCGAGACGACTGCGACCTTCGGCGAGCCGGCGAGGGCAGGCCAGCCGCGGAAGGACAGGACCGCGCCCGCGACCACGAACAGCGATGCCGCCCCGGCCAGCAGCGACCCGGCGGCGCCCAGCCCTGCCAGGTATGCCCTGATCGGACGCACCGGCGTCGAGTGTAACCTGGAGGGGCAGCCTCGTCGGGAGAACCTGCCCAGGGGCGTCGTACCGCAGGACGTCGTACTGCTGGGACGGGGCGCTCTCGCTCGATCGGTCTGGAGCTGGACGCCGTTCGTCGACTGCTGGGCTCGCGGCGTCACCGGTGGTCGCGGACGAGCCGATACGGACCACATGGACTTCCTGCTCGCAACATCGCTCCCGTTCACGCCTGCGGACGTCGCGACCCTGGTCGCGGGCGGCGCGATGCTGATGTTCGCCGGTGCGCTTGCCCGGCGGGTGATCAGGCAGCACGCCCTGGCGAGGAGGTCAGCCCTCGAGCGCAGCCTCGGGCGGGCCCAGGCGCTCCGAGCGCTGCCCCAGCCGGCTGCCGGCCGGGACTCCAGCCAGCAGGCATAGCGCCGCGGAGACCGCCAGCGCTTCGTGAACGGTGGCGGCGCTCGGCCCGCCGGACAATGCCGCTCCGGCGAGCCCGGCGCCGACCGCGGCTCCGACGAGCCGGGCGGCCGACAGGACCGACGACGCCCGACCGTGCGAGGCCTCGGGCGTGTCGTTCAGCGCCGCCCGCGAGGTCGGCGCGAACAGCATCCCGAGCCCGAGCCCGACCGGTATCAGCAGGAACACCGAACCGACCCCGTGCAACGACACGGCGGGGATCGCCAGCACCGCCAGTCCGATGCCGGCGGCGAGGAACCCGAGCATCGCCGGGAAGCGCTCGCCGTGGTCGTCGTCCAGCCGTCCGGCGACCGGCGCCGCGGCGCCCACCAGCAGCGCCTCGAGCACGAGCACCGCGCTCGCTCCGAGCGCCGAATATCCGACCACGCGCTGCAGGTATTGCTCGGCGAGATAGAAGGTGCCGATCATGACCGCGAACGTCAGCGTCGCGACGAACGCGGCGCTCAGGACCCGGCCCCCCAGAACCCGCCCGCGGGTGCCGGACTCGACCTCGTGGACGACCTGAGGCAGGTGGCGCTCGATCCCCCAGGCGGCCGCGGCGGCGAGCGGCACGAGCGCCCACCAGGCCGCCCGCCAGCCGAGCGCGACCGTGAGCACGCCGCCCAGCAGCGGGCCGACGAGGTTCGCCATGCCGGCGCTCGCACCCCAGATGCCGAGTGCGCTGCCGCGCCGCTCAGGCGGGAACCCGCTGACCGCGCCGGCCAGCGCCGCCGGGCTGACGAGCCCGGCCCCCGCGCCCTGCAGCACGCGCGTGGCGACCAGCAGCGCGAGGCTCGAGACGACCGCGCCGAGCGCTGCGCCGACCGCGAACACGCCGAGCCCGAGGAGCGCGACGGCGCGGGCGCCGAACCGGTCGACGAGGCGTCCGCCGGGGAACAGCAGCAGCGCGTAGGCGACGAAGTAGGCGCTCAGCACGGTCGCGGTCGAGGAGTTGGAGACGTGCATCGCGCGTGCGACCGTCGGCAGCGCGACGGTGATCAGGACCCCGTCGAGCTGCAGCAGCGCGGCCGCGGCGGTGCACGCCGCCAGGCGGGTCCACGCCGAGCGCGGCAGCGGCGCGACGTTCCGGCGGGCAGCGCCGCCGCGACTGCGGCCACGCTCGCGACGCGAGCGACGCGCAGGGGACGCGGCGGGCGGGGACATCTCCCCAGTATGCGTCACGCCAGGAGCCCAGCGCCCCGCTCGCACGGAGCGCAGCATCCCGCTCGTCCGCACAGCGCTTTCTATTAGCGAATCCTTCGGTTCGCCGTGCCACCATGTTCTCGTCATGAACAAGACGCGAAACTTCGGCAGGGACCCGGGATTGCAGGCGCGGATGGGGCTGACGCTGTTCCTGCTGGGACTGGTCTACGTGGTGCTGATCGGGGTGCTGTTCGCCGCCGGCGCCGGCGCGGTGACGATCGCGGTGATCGCGGGCGTGCTGTTCCTCGTGCAGTACTTCAGCTCCGACAAGATCGCGCTCGCCTCGATGCGGGCGCAGCAGATCTCGCCCGGCGACGGGCAGTGGGCGAAGGACCTGATCGCGACCGTGCAGCGCCTGGCGATCCAGGCCGACATCCCGATGCCACGGGTGGCGGTCGCGCAGACGCCGATGCCGAACGCGTTCGCGGTCGGGCGCACGCCGAAGACGTCGACCGTATGCGTCACCACCGGTCTCCTGCAACTCCTCCAAGGACACCCCGGCGAGCTCGAGGCCGTGCTCGGCCACGAGCTGACCCACATCGCCAACCGCGACGTGATGGTGATGACGCTCGCGAGCTTCTTCGCCTCGATCGCGTCGTTCATCGTCCAGATGGGCTTCTGGTTCGGCGGCTTGTTCGACGACAACAACGAGGGCGGCGGCATCAGCGCGATCGCGGTGATCCTCGTGTCCGCCATCGTCTACGTGATCTCGTGGCTGCTGCTGCAGGCGCTGTCGCGCTACCGCGAGTTCGCCGCCGACCGAGGGTCGGCGCTGATCACCGGCCGCCCCAGCGCGCTGATCAGCGCACTGATGCGGATCGAGGGCACGATGGGCACGATCCCCCAGCGCGACCTGCGTGCCGCGTCCGGCGAGCTGGCCGCGTTCTACATCGTCCCGCCCAAGGCCAAGCAGTCGATCTCGGCGCTGTTCGCGACGCACCCGACGCTGGAGCGGCGGGTCGCGGCGCTGGAGCGGCTCGAGTCGCAGCTGCAGGGCACGGCCCGCTGAGCCGTTCTCCCGGGGGTACTGGCCGGTAAGCCAGTACCCCCGGCGCCAGCGCTTGCGCAGGCGCGCCCCGCGTCCTGCGGCCTGATCCGCAATACGGTCAGTTTCGGACCGCAATTGGTGGGATGCTCTGCACCGCGATGGTCCAGACGTCCGCCCGCCTGCTCGCGCTGCTCTCGCTGCTCCAGCTGCGCCGCGAGTGGACCGGGCAGGAGCTCGCCGACCGGCTCGAGGTCGGTCCCCGGACGATCCGGCGCGATGTCGAGAAGCTGCGCTCGCTCGGCTACCCGATCGAGGCTGCGCCGGGCGTCGCCGGCGGCTACCGGCTGGGCGCGGGCGGCGAGCTGCCGCCGCTGCTGCTCGACGACGCCGAGGCCGTCGCCGTCGCCGTCGGCCTTCGCACCGCGGCGACGGGCTCGATCGCGGGGATCGAGGAGACCTCCGTGCGCGCGCTGGCAAAGCTCGAGCAGGTCCTTCCGAGCAGGCTGCGCCACCGGGTCAGCGCGCTCGGCGACGCGACCTCGGCGTTCTCGTTCGACGGGCCACGGATCGACGCCGACGTGCTGGCGACACTGGCGGGCGCCTGCCGCGACCAGGTCCAGCTGCGGTTCGGCTACATCGCCCGCGACGGACGCAGCACGCAGCGCCAGACCGAGCCGGCGGCGCTCGTCCACCGCGGCACCCGCTGGTACCTGGTCGCGTTCGACCTCGA
>DAHUYL010000158.1 GCA_027315255.1 Solirubrobacterales bacterium
GAGCCTCGGCCAGCCCGAGACCCGCGCCGCCTACCGCGAGCAGCTGATCGCGTACCTGCGCGCGCACGAAGGGCAGCTCGCGCCCGAGGTTCGCGCGCGCATCGACCTGAACCCGATGCGCGCGTTCGACGCGACCGATCCCGGCACGCGCGGGGTGATGGTGGGGGCGCCGAAGCTGCTCGACGCGCTCGCACCCGAGGACGAGGAGCACTTCGCGACGGTCCGCGAGCTGCTGGAAGGCGCGGGCCTGCGCTACGAGCTCGACCCGACGCTCGTGCGCGGCCTCGACTACTACACGCGGACGGTGTTCGAGTACACGAGCGACGCGCTCGGGGCGCAGTCGGGCGTCGGCGGCGGCGGCCGCTACGACCGGCTGGTCGCGCAGCTCGGCGGCCAGGACACGCCCGCCTGTGGCTGGGCCGCCGGGGTCGAGCGGATCCTGCTGGCGGGCGCGGAGCCGCCGATCGCGCCCGATCGCGTGGATCTGCTCGTCGCGCTGCCTCGCCGGGGCTACGGCAGCGCAACCGCCCCCGGGTTCGTGCTCGCGCGCGACGCCCGCCGGGCCGGGCTCGCGGCGCAGCTCGAGCTCGCGGGACGCTCGCTCAAGAGTGCGCTCAAGCACGCAGACCGGATCGAGGCGCGATACGTTGCGATCGTGGACGGCTCAGCGAGCGTGACCCTGAAGGAGATGGCGACGGGCGAGCAGCAGGAGCTGGCGCTCGACGCCGTGATCCCGACGGTCCTGCGGTCGGGCAGGCTCGCGTGAAGCGCCCGCCGCGCGCCAACGGCTACCGCGACTCATGGTGCGGTGGGCTGACCGCGCAGCGCACGGGGACCGAGGTCCGCGTTGCCGGCTGGGTCCACCGCCGCCGCGACCACGGCGGGCTGGTCTTCGTCGACCTGCGCGACCGCTCGGGGATCGTGCAGCTCGTCTTCCATCCCGAGTCCGCGCCGGCAGCGAGCGCGGCCGCCCACGGGCTGCGCGCCGAGGACGTCGTCAGCGCCCGCGGCCGGGTGCTCGCGCGCGAGCCCGGGAACGTCAATCCGGCGCTCGCGACCGGCGAGATCGAGCTCGCCGTCGACGAGCTCGAGCTGCTGGCCGACGCCGAGACGCCGCCGTTCCCGGTCGACGAGGACGGCACCGTCGACGAGCTCCTGCGGCTTCGCCACCGCCCGCTCGATCTGCGCCGCGCCGCGATGCAGGAGGCGATCGCGCTCCGTCACCGGGTCGTCCACACGATCCGGGACGTGCTCGACGCACGGGACTTCCTCGAGATCGAGACGCCGTTCCTGACGCGCTCGACGCCGGAGGGCGCACGCGACTTCCTCGTGCCGGCGCGAGCCCAGCCGGGCTCGTTCTACGCGCTGCCGCAGTCGCCGCAGCTGTTCAAGCAGCTGCTGATGGTCGGCGGGTTCGAGCGCTACTACCAGATCGTCCGCTGCTTCCGCGACGAGGACTCGCGCGCCGATCGGATGACGGAGTTCACACAGCTCGACGTGGAGATGGCGTTCGTAGACGAGGACGACGTGATCGAGACGACGGAGGCGGTGATGGCGGCCGTGTTCGAGTCGGCGGGATTCGACGTCGCGGCGCCGCCGTGGCCGCGGATGACGTTCGCGGAGGCGGTTGGCCGCTACGGGATCGACCGGCCCGATATCCGGTTCGGCCTCGAGCTGCACGATCTGAGCGCGGCCGTCGCAGGCTCGCAGTTCCAGGTGTTCGCGGGCACGCTCGCCGCCGGCGGGGTCGTCAAGGCAGTCAACGCCGGCGCGCGCGAGCTGGCTCGCTCGGAGCTCGACGGGCTGACCGAGCTGGCCAGGCAGCACGGCGCGAAGGGGCTCGTGTGGGCGTTCGTCCAGGAGAACGGAACGCTGCGCTCGCCGATCGCGAAGTTCCTGTCCGAGGCCGAGGTCGCCGCCATCTGCGCAGCGCTCGAGGCGCGGTCGGGGGATCTGCTGCTGATCGTCGCCGACGAGCCGACGACCGTCGGCCAGGTCCTGAGCGCGCTCCGCATGGAGCTCGGGCGGCGCTTCGATCTGATCCCCGAGGACCGCCACGAGATCCTCTGGGTGGTCGAGTTCCCTGCATTCACCTGGGACGCCGGCACGCGGCGCTGGGATGCGACCCACCACCCGTTCACCGCGCCGCAGGGCGACTTCGCCGACCCGGGGTCGCTCAGCTCGCGCGCCTACGACCTCGTGCTCGACGGCGCCGAGATCGGCGGCGGCTCGATCCGCATCCATCAGGCAGACGTGCAGCGCAAGGTCTTCGAGCTGCTCGGGATCGGCCCCGAGGAGGCGCAGGCGCGGTTCGGCTTCCTGCTCGACGCACTGCGCTACGGCGCCCCGCCGCACGGCGGAATCGCGATGGGGATCGACAGGATCGTGGCGATCCTCGCGGGACGCGACAACATCCGCGAGGTGATCGCGTTCCCGAAGGCCACGTCCGGGGCGGATCCGTTGACCGGCGCTCCGGCGCCGGTGGACGACGCCCAGCTCCGCGAGCTGGGCCTCCGTCTGCGGTAGCCACCCGTACGAACGTCGAGGTCGCTCAGCTTCCGGTAGATCGATGCCGATCACAAGGACGTGAGCTCCGTTCAACGATTTGTCATTGCAACGCTCGTGACGCTGCTGCTCCTCGCCTCCACGGTGACCGTCCTCTCGGGCGGGTCTAACCTGGGCGGGCGATGGACTCAGTCGCCGCCTTCGAGCATCACCTGAGCTCCCCTCAGGGCCAGGGCCGCATCCCCGCCGGCGCGTTCACCGGAACCGCCGGCGGTGGCGGCTGCTGCGACACGGTCACGCTCCACCTCGCGACCGACGGCGCGACCGTCACCGACGCGGGCTTCGAGGCGTCCGGGTGCGGCGCCGCGACCGCCGCGGCCAGCGCCGCGGTGACGCTCGTGCGGGGCGCGACGCTGCTCGACGCGGCCCGGTTCGGCGCGCGCGAGATCGCCTCCGAGCTCGGCGGC
The DNA here is from genome assembly GCA_027315255.1 of Solirubrobacterales bacterium. Lineage (GTDB taxonomy): Bacteria > Actinomycetota > Thermoleophilia > Solirubrobacterales > Solirubrobacteraceae > Palsa-465. Next base: position 2,973 of record DAHUYL010000158.1, read on the forward strand.
CTCAGCCCCGGCAAGCTGCACGCGGCCGAGGTCGCGGCCGACGCGCTCGCGCGTGGCCTGGGCGCCGCAGCCCACAAGCGCGGCGCCCAGGAGGCACCCTCCGCCGATGCGCCCGAGCGGACGCTGGTGGCGATGTCGGGAGGGGTCGACAGCGCCGTCGCGGCCCTCGAGTGCGCGCGCGCCGGGCTCGAGACGGTGGCGGTCACGCTCGAGCTGTGGGCCGACGCGGAGGGCGACGCCGAGCGCAGCTGCTGCTCCGCGTCGGCGGTCGCGCAGGCGCGGGCGCTCGCCCACCGGCTCGGGATGCCGCACTTCACGCTCGACCTGCGGCCCGAGTTCAGGGCGGGGGTGGTCGAGCCGTTCATCGCGGCGCACGCGGCCGGCGAGACGCCGAATCCGTGCGTGCGCTGCAACGGCAACGTCAGGCTCGACGCGATGCTCGAGCTCGCCCGGCGGCTCGGCTGCGCGACGCTCGCGACCGGCCACTACGCGCGCGTCCAGGACGGCCTGCTGCGGGCCGCCGCCGATCCCGCCAAGGACCAGACGTACATGCTGGCGGCGCTGGCGCCGGCGTCGCTTGAGCGCATGCGCTTCCCGCTCGGTGAGCTGACCAAGCCGCAGGTGCGCGCGCTCGCCGCGCACGCCGGATTGGCGGTCGCGCACCGGCGCGAGTCCCAGGACCTGTGCTTCCTGGCCGGCACCGACCGCCGCCGCTTCCTCGCCCGCCACGGCGGCCTGACGCCGACGCCCGGGCCGGTGATCGACGCCGGCGGGACGCGGCTCGGCACCCACGACGGCCACGAGCTGCTCACGGTCGGTCAGCGCCGCGGGCTCGCCGTCGCCGCCGGCGAGCCGCTGTACGTGCTGCGAAAGGACGCCGGCTCGGCCAGCGTCGTCGTGGGCCCGCGCAGCGCGCTCGCGACCGAGCGCGTCCGTGTGCGAGCCGCCCGGCTGCACCGCCCGGGTGCCTGCGTCGACCGGATCAAGCTGCGCTACCGCTCCCCGGCGCTCGCCGGGCGCGTCGCCGGGAGCCCGCCCGCCGGCCGCCATCGCACGCTCGTGCTGGAGCTCGACGAGCCCGTCGCCGGCGCTGCCCCGGGCCAGCTCGCGTGCCTGATGGCCGGCGAGCTCGTCGTGGGCTGGGGCACGATCGGCTAGCCAGCCGCGGCCCCGCGATCACACCGTGCGCGGCCGTGCCGCCATATGCGGCCGGTCTGCGCCACCCCAACCGCGAGCCTCGCTGCTGTCGAGCCTATGCGCTTTTCGGGGGGCCTCCGGACCCGCCCGGACGCTGCGACAGCGGGCGGCCGCCCCACCGCCGCAGATCACGGGCGTCCTGCAGACCGGCAGGGTCCTGCGTGGCTGACGGCCCGCATCACCCCTCACGGACGGAGGGTTCGACCAGGCGCGCGTCGCTGATCGGCTCGCCGCGCGGTCGCACGATCGTCTGCGCGGTGACCTTGCTCGGCTCGAGCAGCAGCCAGCCGTCCTGCTCGTGCACGAGCGCGCCGCGCTCGATCAAGTCACGGAGCGCGAGCGTGACGGTGGGTCGGGCGGCGCCGACCATCGCTCCGAGCGTCGAGTGGGTGAGGGTCAGCGGCAGGAGCGTTCCGCTCGAGGTCATGCGGCCCCACGTCTCGGCGAGCAGCCACATCATCTCGAGCAGGCGCTCCTCGACCCGCGGCAGCTGGCAGATCAACAGCTGCGCCAGCATGCTGTGGTAGCGCCTGGCGGCGCGAGCGCCCAGATCGGTCGCGAGCGCCGGCCAACGGTCCATCGCCCGCAGGTACTCGTCGCCGAGCAGCGTGAGCCGCGTCGGCTCGGTGGCGCGTATGCGCATCGCGAGCCCCGGCCGCTCGAAGTCGCGGTTCGGCAGCATCACGACCTCACCGGGCCCCAGCAGCCGAACGGCCAGCTGCGTACCGAGCTGCATCGACTGCTGGAGCATGCCGTCGAGCGCGAGTGCGGCGAACGCCCCCGCCGACCCGAGCGCCTGCTCGATGTCGAACTCTCCGACCTCCAGCCCCAGCAGCGGCAGACGAACTCGCGCTGCGATCGCCTGGTCGCCCTCGGGCACGAAGCCCGCGATATCGGGATCGGCCTCGAACAAACCGATCGTCGTGGGACTGGCGACCGCCGGTGCCTGTCGAGCGCTCGGCCTGCCGCCGGCCATCGTGCGAGGATATCCGCTGGTGGACAGCTTCAGCGGATAACGGGCCGGCGGCGCTGTCCGTTCAGCCGGCCGCCGGCGCCGGAGGCGTGAACGTCGCCTGCGGCCCGAGCGCGAAGAAGTTGGCGTTCTTGACGAGCATCAGCGCGTACGCCGGCCAGCGGATCTCGTGCAGCGTCCAGTCGAAGTGGGTCGCGTCGAGGAAGAAGCCCTGGATCTTGGCGGATAGCTGAACGAGCCGAAGCGGGCGGTGCCCGGCTGATCGGCGATCACGCGGAGCGCCGCATGGCGCCTGGCGGCCTTGGCCGTCTCTCTGTGCGGATCGACGAAGAAGTGCGCCCCGGTGAGCGGGTCGCCGCTCGGCGGCGCGGCGGCCAGGCCGGGGGCGAAGCTGAGCATCGATTTGACCGGCCTGTAGTCGTACGGCGCCTGCGCCGTGAGACCGATCGTGATGTAGCGAACCTGTGCGCCGCGGCTGGTGTCGGACCGGGTGACGGTGATGACCGCGCTGCCCGCGTTCTCGTTGACGGTGAGCTGGGAGGAGAGGAAGTGAAAGCCGCCGGCGTCGAACTTGGCGGCATCGCCGGCCGGCGGAAGCGCGAGCGCGGCGGATGCGAGCAGCAGCAGCGAGATCACGGCGGGGCGGATGCGGGTCATGTCGGGAGAGCTCGGAACCTGTCGCGCTTCCGTGCTGGACGCCGAGCGATGTCAGAGCGCTGACACGTGGGATGCCCGCATACACTCCAGCGCAGATGGCGATGAGCTCTGACGAGATCCGCCGGACGTTCACCTCGTTCTTCGCGGAGCGCGACCACCTGCGGCTGCCCGGCGGGTCGCTGATCCCCGCCGAGTTCGACCGCTCGGCGCTGTTCACCGTCGCCGGCATGCATCCCCTGAAGCCGTACTTCATGGGCGTCGAGCAGCCGCCTCACCACCGGCTGACCACGTGCCAGCCGACCTTCCGCACCGCGGACATCGAGATCATCGGAACGACCGCTCGGCACCTGACGTTCTTCGAGATGCTCGGGAACTTCTCGATCGGCGACTACTTCAAGGCCGGCGCGGTCCGGTTCGCGCTCGAGCTGTCCGTCGACGGCTTCGGCCTGCCGTTCGACGACATCTGGGTGACCGTGTTCGGCGGCGACGGGCAGCTCGGCATCGGCCCCGACGAGGAGGCGATCGAGGCGTGGGTCGAGGCCGGGATCCCGCGCGAGCGGATCGTCGAATGCCCCCGCTCCGAGAACTTCTGGGAGCTGCCCCCACCGGGCCCGTGCGGCCCCTGCTCGGAGCTGTATCTCGACCTCGGCGTCGAGCGCGGCAAGCCCGACGACCTTCCCGGCGGCGACAACGAGCGCTTCCTCGAGTACTGGAACCTCGTGTTCATGGAGTTCGACCAGGATCCGCCGAACACGCTCACCCCCCTGCCGGCGAAGAACATCGACACCGGGCTCGGGCTGAACCGGATGGCCGCGATCCTGCAGGCCAAGGAGACGGTGTTCGAGACCGACCAGTTCGCGCCGCTGATCGCGCTCGGGGAGGAGCTGTCCGGTCGCCGCTACGGCTCGAGCTTCGCGACCGACCGGGCGCTGCGGATCCTGGCCGACCACTCGCGCGCGATGACCTTCCTGATCGCCGACGGGGTCGTCCCGAGCAACGAGGATCGCGGCTACGTGCTGCGGCGGATCATGCGCCGCGCGATCCTCCAGGGGCGCCGGGCGCTCGAGCTCGAGCCCGGCTTCCTGCGCCGCTACCAGCACGTCGTGACCGAGCTGATGGGCGCGGAGTACCGCCAGCTGGCCGAGCAGCAAGATGCGATCGCGCAGTGGCTGGCGGCCGAGGAGGAGGGGTTCGGCCGCACGCTGGAGCAGGGCAGCCGCCTGCTCGACCAGCTGATCGCGCGTGCGCGCGAGTCGGGCGCCGAGGGAATCAGCGCGGACGACGCGTTCCTGCTGCACGACACGCACGGGTTCCCCTTCGACCTGACGGTCGAGCTCGTCGCCGAGCACGGGCTCGGGGTCGACGAACAGGGGTTCGAGGCGCTGATGGACGACCCGCGCGAACGGGCGCGCGCGAGTGCCGCGGGCCGCGGCGCGGTCCCGGGTGGGGCGCTGCGCGCCCGTGCGCTCGCGCTCGCCGGCGAGGCCGGATTCCAGACCGAGTTCCGCGGCTACGAGACGGTCGAGGTCGAGACGGCGGTCGGGGCCGTCGCCGCGCTGCCGAACGCCGCGTCGGCCGGCGGTGCGGCGGCCGGCGATGCGCGCGGCGGTCGCATCCTGGTCAAGCTGCTCGAGTCGCCGTTCTATGCCACCGGGGGCGGTCAGATCCACGACTCCGGGTTCGTGGAGTGCGCGGACGGCGACTGCCGCGCGCGCGTCGAGGACGTGCTGCGGCTGGGCGAGGACCAGGTGGTCGCGGTCGTTCCCGAGGTCGGCGAGCTCCGCCCCGGCGAGCGGGTCCGCGCAGTCGTCGACCGGTTCGCGCGCCACGCGACGGAGTGCAACCACACCGCCACCCACCTGCTGCACGCGGCGCTGCGGGCGCGGCTCGGGAGGCACGTGCGACAGGCCGGCTCGTACGTCGGCCCGGACAAGCTCCGGTTCGACTTCACCCATGGCGCCTCGCTGTCCGCGCAGGAGCTGGCGGACGTCGAGGACGCGGTCAACCGCTGGATCGTCGAGGCCCATCCCGTCCGAGCGCTGACGACGTCGCTCGACGAGGCGCGCGCGCTCGGCGCGATGGCGCTGTTCGGCGAGAAGTACGGCGAGGTCGTGCGAATGGTCGAGGTCGGTGACGGCTCGTTCTCGCGCGAGCTGTGCGGCGGCACCCACGTGCGCTCCACGGCCGAGATCGGGCTGTTCCGGGTCACGAGCGAGACCTCGAGCGCGGCCAACGTGCGCCGCAGCGAGGCGCTCACCGGTCCGGGGGCGGTCGAGCTCGTCCGCGAGCACGACCGGGCGCTGCAGGCGGCTTCGGCCACCCTGCGCGTGACCCCGGCGGGCGTGCCGGGCGCGGTCGCCGAGCTGCGCGAGCGCGTACGCGAGCTCGAACGTGGCGCGCGGCGCGGCGGCGCGGGTGGGCCTGCGGGCGCTGCCGGCGACGGCGCGATCGATGTCGATGCCCTGGCCGGCGCCGCGACCGAGGTCGCGGGCGCGCGGGTGCTGGCGACGGTGGTCGACGGGGTCGCCGGCCAGGCGCTGCTCGACCTGGCCGACCGGGTCAGGGCGAAGCTCGGCGACGCCGCGATCGTGCTCGGCGCGGCCGGCGATGACAAGGTCGATCTGGTTGCGTCGGTGGCGCCGGCACTGGTCGAGCGGGGCGTCCGCGCCGACGAGGTCGTGCGCGCTGCGGCGGCGGTCGTCGGCGGTGGCGGCGGTGGACGCGACACGGCCGCGCGCGCGGGCGGGCGGGACGTGCAGCGGCTGCCCGATGCGATCGTGGCGGCACGCGGAGCGATCGAGGCTGCGCTCGGCGGCTGAGCGCGTGGGGCGATCGTGGATCGAGTCACTTAGCGTGCGTGTGCTGGCTCTCGATTACGGCAGTGCCCGCTGCGGCTGTGCCGTCAGCGATCCCACCGGGGTGCTGGCGACGCCGCTCGAACCGATTTCCGCTCCCGCCTCGCGGCGTGGCCTGCGCCGGCTGAGCGCGCTGGCGCGCGAGCTCGGCGTCGAACGCGTGATCGTCGGGCTGCCGCTGTCACTCGCCGGCGGCGACTCCGCGCAGACGCGGGAGGCGCGCGAGTTCGCATCCGCGCTCGAGCACCAGCTGGAGGGCGTGCCGGTCGAGCTTCACGACGAGCGCTTCACGACAAGGCTGGCATTGCGCGACGGGGACGGGTCGTCGGCGCCCCGGTCCAGCGAGGACTCGCGCGCGGCTGCGCACCTGCTGATGGGTTGGCTCGACGGTCGAGCCGCGGTGCGGCCAGGCTGACTGGATCGAAACGGGACGGGGTGCGAAGTGGCGGAGTGGACCGGTAGAGGTGGGATTCAGGACGACGACCCGTCGACGGAAGGCGGCTGGGTTCACGGCGACGACCCGTCGATCGGCGGCGACTGGATCGAAGACGACGACGACCCGACGGCCGGCAGGGGCGCAAGTCACGGCGAGGACCCCGCCGTTCCCGGAGCGCGGGCCGCAGGGCCCGAGCCCGTCCGCGGAGCGCCGTCGCCAGCATCCGCCCACGGAGCACCCGCGCGCAGGCCTCCGGAGTGGCCGGTGCGGCGGCGGCGGCGGCGCGCGTCGCGGTTCGTGATCTGGCTGCGCAGGATCGTCGCGGTCTCGTCGCTGCTGATCGTCGCGTTCGCGATCTGGTTCTCGGTGCAGCTGTTCGAGCCGTTCGCCGGCAACGGTCACGGCCGCCTGGCGGTCACGATCCCGGCGGGGTCCGGAACATCCAGGATCGGCGACATCCTCGAGCGCGACGGCGTCGTCTCGTCGTCGTTGTTCTTCCAGCTGCGGGCGAAGCTGTCGGGCGACAAGCTGTACGCCGGCCAATTCGAGATGCCGCTCGGCACGACCTACAGCCGTGCGCTCCAGATCCTGTCGGTTCCGCCGCCCGTCCGCAGCCAGACCGTGACGGTGGTCGACGGGCTGTCGCGCCGGCAGGTCGCGCGCGCGCTGCGCCGCGACGGCGTGCGGGGCAACTACATGGCGGCCACCAGGCACTCGCCGCTGCTCGATCCCACCCAGTACGGCGCTCCGCGCCAGACGCCGTACCTCGAGGGGTTCCTCTACCCGGACACCTACCAGCTGGCCAAGCCGGCGCGGGTGGGGGCACTGGTCGCCGACCAGCTCGCCACGTTCAAGCGCGAGTTCGCGACGGTCAACCTCGGCTGGGCGCACGCCCACCGTCTGACCGGGTACGACGTGTTGATCGTCGCCTCGCTGACCGAGGCCGAGGCGACGCGCGCGCAGGACCGGCCGCTGGTCGCGTCGGTGATCTACAACCGGCTCGCCGCGAAGATCAACCTCGGTCTCGACACGACCGTCGCATACGCGACGGGCGACTACAGCGGCAACCTCACGCGCAGCGAGCTGGCCTCGCCGTCGCGGTGGAACACCACCAACCATCGCGGCTTGCCGCCGACCCCGATCAACAGCCCGACGCTGTCGGCGATCGAGGCGGCAGCGCATCCGCCGCGGACGAACTACCTGTACTTCATCACCAAGGTGTGCGGCGGCGGCGCGCTCGCGTTCACCTCGAGCTACGCCGACTTCCAGCGCCTGTCGAGCGCGTACAACGCCGCGTATGCGGCGCACGGGCTGCGCGGAGCCGAGTACTGCAAGTGACGGGCGCGCCTGGCGTGGGCCGTCGGTGAGCGCCGTCCGGCTCGGGGTGGCGGGCTGGCCCGTCGCGCACAGCCGCTCGCCGCAGATGCAGAACGCCGCGCTCGCCGCCGCGGGCCTGCGGGACTGGCGCTACCAGCTGCTGCCGCTCCCGCCCGAGCTGTTCGGGGAGACTGTTCCGGCGCTGCCCGCCGCCGGGTTTCGTGGGATCAACGTGACGATCCCGCACAAGCAGCGAGCGCTCGAGCTGGCCCTGGCCACCGGGGCGGCGGTCAGCGACCGGGCGCGCGCGATCGGCGCGGTGAACACGCTCGTGTTCGGTCCGCAACGCATCGCCGCCGCCGACAACACCGATGCGCCGGCGCTCACAGCCGCCCTGGATCGGCGGCTGCCGGATGGACTGGCGGGCGCCACGGCGCTCGTGCTCGGCGCCGGCGGCAGCGCCCGCGCGGCAGTGTGGGCGCTGCTCGACGCCGGCGCCGCGCAGGTGCGGGTCTGGAACCGCTCGCCGCAGCGCGCGCAGGCGCTGTGCGATGCGTTCGACGGCGCGATCCCGGCAGGCACCGCCCAGCCGGCGGACATCCTGGTCAACTGCACTGCGGTCGGGCTCGACGCGGTTGCGCAGGACGCCGAGCTGGCCGAGCTGCCGATCGATCCCGACGCGCTCCGTTACCGGGTGGTCGTCGATTTCGTCTACCGGGAGGGCGCCACCGCGCTGTTCGCCGCCGCTCGCCGTCAGGGCCTGCCGGCGATCGACGGGCTCGAGCTGCTGATCGGCCAGGGAGCGCTCAGCTTCGAGCAGTTCACCGGCGTGCCCGCGGACCTCGACGCGATGCGGGCCGCGGCCGCCGCCGCCGGCGCTCTATCCTCGGCGCCGTGAGCGCGGGCGGCAGGCGGGACGAGGAGGATCGCAGCCAGTGCACTCCGTGCCGCGGCACGGGGCGCGTTCAGTCGAGCAAGGGCGGGCAACGCCACGAGGTGCTCTGCCCGTGGTGCGGTGGCACCGGGCGCTTCCAGCCGGGTCGCGACGCCCAGGCCACGAGCGCGCAGGCCGCAGCGGCCGGCTAATCGCGAACGGGCCGGCGGCCGATAAGTGAGCTGGCGGGACCAGACCCCGCCGGCCGCCGCCCCTCGCTCCCCAGTGTCCACTCCACTCGCCGCCCTGCTCGCCGCCGCCGTCGGCGCTGTCCTCGGCGGATGCTTCAACCCGCTCGCGCGCCGGCTGCCGCACGCGCGGCCCGTCGCCCGCCCCGAGCTGGTCGCGCTCGCAACCGCCGCGCTCGCGGCCGGAGTCGTGCTCGCCCGCCACGGCACGACGGCGCGGGTGCTCGGCGTCGCGCTCACCGCGGTGCTCGTCGCGGTGTCGGTGATCGACATCCAGTCCCACCGGATCCCGAACCTGATCACCGGACCGGCGGCGCTCCTGGCGGTCGCGCTGGGGCTGGCGCTGCACCCTGCCGGGGTGCCGGCACAGCTGCTCGCCGGCATCGCCGGCGCCGGCTTCCTGTTCGTGTTCGCGGTCGCCGACCCGCGCGGACTCGGGATGGGGGATGTCAAGCTCGCAGGCGTGCTCGGCCTCTACCTCGGCGGCGCGGTCGCGGTCGCGCTGTTCGCGGGGGTGGTCGCAGCGGCGCTCGCCGGGCTCGGAGTGATCGCGCGGCACGGGGTCAGCGTCGGACGCAGGACCGGGATCCCGCTCGGCCCGTTCCTGGCGCTCGGCGCGTGCGTCGCGCTCGGCGTCGGGCCGCAGCTGCTGCACTGGTACGCCACCCGCACCCCCGGCATCTGAGAGGCCCGACGGGCGCGTCGACACCGGGGCCGTAACCTACAGCCTCGAATGTCGATGAAGCTGACCACCGCCGGGGAGTCGCACGGACCGGGGTTGACGTGCATCGTCGAGGGGCTGCCGGCGGGTCTCGAGCTCGACCGCGATGCACTCGACCGCGACCTCGCGCGCCGCCAGCTGGGCCATGGCCGCGGCGGGCGAATGAAGATCGAGCGCGACCGCGTGACGGTCACCGGTGGCGTGCGGCACGGTCGCACGCTCGGCGGCCCGATCGCGCTCCAGATCGCCAACCGCGACTACGCCAACTGGGAGGAGCGGATGAACCCGTGGCCGGTCGACGGCGAGGTCGCCGAGGTGCACCTGCCGCGGCCGGGGCACGCCGACCTGGTCGGCACGCAGAAATACGGCCTGAGCGACGTCCGCGACGTGCTCGAGCGCGCCAGTGCGCGCGAGACCGCGGCGCGCGTCGCCGGCGGCGCGGTCGCAAAGGCGTTCCTGCGGACGCTCGGGGTGGAGGTCCACTCGCACGTGCTGCAGATCGCGTCGGTCGTCGCGCCGCGCCGCGACGACCTCGGCCCGCTCGACTTCGCCGGCGTCGACGACTCGCCGGTCCGCTGCCTCGACGCCGATGCGAGCAGGGCGATGGTCGCGGAGATCGACAGGCTGCGAAAGGCCAACGAATCGCTCGGCGGCGTGTTCGAGGTCAGGGCGTTCGGCCTGCACCCGGGGCTCGGCTCGCACGTCTCCTGGGAGGAACGGCTCGACGGCCGCCTCGGGATGGCGATCCTCTCGATCCAGGCGATCAAGGGCGCGGCGGTCGGCGACGGGATCGAGGTGGCCGGCCTGCCGGGGTCGAGTGCCCACGACGAGATCTTCTCCGACGAGGAGCGCGGCTACCACCGGACGACGAACCGGGCGGGCGGGCTCGAGGGCGGGATGACGACCGGCGACCCGCTCGTGGTGCGCGGCTGGATGAAGCCGCTGCCGACGCTGACCCAGCCGCTGCAATCGGTCGACATCGCCACCCACGAGCCGGCGCAGGCGCTGCGCGAGCGAACCGACTCGTGCACGGTCCCCGCCGCCGGCGTGGTCGGCGAGGCGATGGTCGCGTTCGTCCTCGCCGGCGCCTACCGCCGGAAGTTCGGCGGCGACCACATCGACGACGTGCGGGCGGCGGTCGCCGCCTACGAGGAGCGGATCGGCTTCCGGCGCGCCGCCGTCGCCCCGTGAAGACGGTCCTCGTCGGAGGCGCCGGCGGGCTGGACGAGCAGGCGGCGCTCGGGCGGCTCCGGGACCCTGGCACCGAGGTCGTGCCGCTCAGCGAAGCCGCTGCCGCCTCCCCGCGGGTCCGCGCGGCGCTCGCGGGTCACCGGCTCGTGTGGCTCGACCCCGGGAGCGGCGAGCAGCCGATCGGCGCGGCGCTCGCGGATGTCGTGCTGCCCGCGCCGCTGGTGGGGGAGCTCGACCGGGTGCTGGCGGCGCTCGACGATCTGCCGGCCGGCGTTGCGGTCAAGCTGCTGTGGGCCGCGACCGGCTCGGCTGACTATCCCGTGTACATGGGCGCCGGCCTGGTGACGGCGGCCCGCTACTGGCCCGCCGGCCTGGTGGGCCGGCGGGTGCTGGTCAGCGACTCGAGCGCGGCCCGCCACTGGGGCGACCGGCTCGGACCGTATCTGGGGGAGGTGCTGCTCGAACCTGGCGAGCAGTCGAAGACGCTCGCACAGGCACAGCGGACATGGAGCGAGCTGGTCGCCTGCGGGACGACGCGCTCCGATCTGGTCGTGGCGCTCGGCGGCGGTGTCGTCGGCGACCTCGCCGGCTTCTGTGCCGCCACCTATCAGCGTGGGATCCGCTGCGTCCAGGTGCCGACGACGCTCGTCGCCCAGGTCGACTCCGCGTACGGCGGCAAGACCGGAGTCGACCTGCCGCAGGCCAAGAACTACGTCGGCGCCTTCCACCAGCCAGCGGCGGTGATCGTCGACCCGTTGGCGCTCGAGACGCTGCCCCGCGCGGAGGTTGCCGCGGGTTACGCCGAGGTCGTCAAGACCGCGCTGATCGCGGGCGGGACGCTGTGGGAGCGGGTGCGCGGCGGCGCGGCGGCGACCGATCCCGAGGTGATCGCGCGGTGCGCGCTCGCGAAGCTCCGGATCGTCGCCGCCGACGAGCATGACGGCGGCGTGCGCCAGTCGCTCAACCTCGGTCACACGGTCGCGCACGCGATCGAGACGGCGACCGGCTACGCCCGCTTCCGTCACGGCGAGGCGGTCGCGCTCGGGCTCCTGGCCGAGCTGCGGCTGTCCGGGGCGGACGGGTTGCGCGACGAGGTCGCGGCGCTGATGGCGGCCCAGGGGCTGCCGACCGTGCTGGACGACGGCGTCGATCTCGAGGCGGTGCTGCTCGCGACCACGCGCGACAAGAAGCGGCTCGGCGGGGGGCCGGTGCCGTTCGTGCTGTGCGAGCGGCCCGGGCAGGTGAGCGTCGGAAACGTCGTATCCGCCCCCGCTCTGCGTGCTGCCGTGCGAGAGTTGCAGGGATGAGCGCCACCGCGAACCGCATCGAGATCATGCACGGCGTCAACCTCGACCAGCTCGGCCGGCGCGACCCGTCGCTCTACGGGGCGCTCGACCTGCCCGCGCTCGAGCGACGGATCGGCGAGTTCGGCGAGGCGCTCGGTCTTGCGACCAGCTTCTTCCAGACCAACCACGAGGGCGAATTCGTCGAGCACCTGCACCGCCTGGAGGGGCAGGCCGACGGGCTCGTGCTGAACCCCGGCGCGTGGACGCACTACTCGTTCGCGATCCGCGATGCGCTCGAGATCGCCGCACTCCCGGCCGTGGAGGTCCACCTGTCGAACGTCGACGAGCGGGAGGAGTGGCGGCGCCGGTCGGTGCTCGGCGAGCTGTGCGTCGCGCGCGTCGCCGGACGTGGGGCCGACGGCTACCGCGACGCGCTCGAGCGCTTGCGCGAGGAGCTGATCGGATGAGGCCCGCCCAGACACGGGCCGAGCGGCTGCTCGCGTCGCTCGACCGCGCCGGTGCCGACGTGCTGCTCGTCACCGACCTCACTGGCGTCCGCTACCTGACGGGGTACACCGGCTCCAACGGGCTTGCGCTCGTCGGACCGCACCTGCGCGCGTTCGTCACCGACTTCCGCTACGTCGAGCAGGCGGCCGAGGAGGTCGACCCGAGCTACGAGCAGGTTGTCGCCCCGGCGCCGCAGGAGCTGCCCGAGATGCTGCCCGCGCTGTTGCCCGAGGATGGCATCGTGCGGCTCGGGTTCGACGACGTGCACCTGTCCGTGCGCGAGCACGCGCGGCTGCGCGACCTGCTCGACGACCGGACCGTGCTGATCCCGGCCGGCGGGATCACCGAGGGGCTGCGGCGGGTGAAGGAGCCGGCCGAGGTCGAGGCGATCGCGGCGGCGACCCGGGTTGCCGATCAGGCGTTCGAGGCCGTGCTGGGCCGCGGGATCGTCGGCCGCACCGAGCGCGAGCTGGCGCTCGCGCTCGAGATCGAGCTGCGCGAGCGGGGCGCCGACGCACCGAGCTTCGAGACGATCGTCGCGGCCGGTGCGCACGGGGCGCTGCCGCACGCCCGGCCACGGGCGGTCGCGGTCGAGCCGGGCGACATGGTCGTGTTCGACTGGGGCGCGCGGCTGCGCGGCTACTGCTCGGACTGCACCAGAACGGTCGCCGCCGGCTCGGTGTCGGAGGAGGCGAGGGAGGCGTACGAGCTGGTGCTGCGAGCGCAGCTGGCCGGCCTGGCGGCCGTCCGCGCCGGCGCCGATGGCAGGCAGACCGACGCGGTCGCGCGCGAGCTGATCGCCGCCGCCGGGCACGGCGAGCATTTCGGTCACGGGCTCGGTCACGGCGTCGGGCTCGACATCCACGAGGCCCCGCGGCTGTCGCCGCGCTCGACCGATGCCGACAGGCTGCTGGCCGGCGACGTCGTCACCGTCGAGCCGGGCGTCTACCTCCCGGGCAAGCTGGGGATCCGGATCGAGGACCTGGTGGTCGTCCGGGAGGACGGATGCCAGGTGCTGACCGGGGTTCCCAAGGAGCTGCGGATCGTCGACTGATCGCGGCGGCAGGCCGGCCGCTACGCTTGCCGCGACCGATGTCGATCACCACCAACCAATTCAAGAACGGCAACCACATCGACGTGGAGGGGACCGTCTTCAAGATCATCGAGTTCCAGCACGAAGCTGCGCCGTGCGTCGGATGGCGCCGTGATCGACCGGACGTTCCGTGCCGGCGAGAAGTTCCGCGCGGTACGCACCGAGGTCCGCTCGATGCAGTTCCTCTACAAGGACGGCAGCGACGCCCACTTCATGGACACGCAGTCCTACGAGCAGCTGACGATCCCGGAGACGACGCTGGCCGAGCCGCTGCGCTGGATGAAGGAGTCGCTGGAGGTCGAGGTGCTCTACATCGACGAGCAACCGGCCGACGTGCAGCTTCCGAGCGCGATGGACCTGGCCGTGACCGAGACCGAGCCGGGACTGCGCGGCGACACCGCCTCGGGCGGCGGGACGAAGCCGGCGACGCTCGAGACAGGTGCGCGGATCCAGGTGCCGCTGTTCGTCAACATCGGCGACGTGGTGAGGGTCGACACCCGCTCGGGCGAGTACGTCTCACGTGCGTAGATCGCAGCAGCGGCGCGCTGCGATCTGGGCGCTGTACCAGGCCGACCTGCTCGACCGGCCGCTCGAGAAGACCTTCCCGCGCGACACGCACGCGTTCACGCGCGTGCTTGCGATCGAGGTCGAGCGCCACCAGCCCGAGCTCGACGAGCTGATCTCGCGCCATGCGAGCGGCTGGACGCTTGACCGGATCGCGCCGCTGGAGCGGTCGATCCTGCGGGTGGCGCTGCTGGAGCTGCTGCACCCGGACGCGGTCCCGGGCGAGACCCCGATTCCGCCTGAGGGGGCGATCGACGAGGCCGTCGAGACCGCCAAGGAGTTCTGCGGGGCGGATGCGCCCGGGTTCGTCAACGGGATCCTCGCGGCCGCGCTGCGCGAGCTTCGCGTCCGGGCGGGCGCCGAAACGTAAGTCCGCCGTAGGAACGGCTGGCGCAAAGCCGCTGCACTGAGCACAATTGCGGCGATGAGCGCGCTCGCCTCCAACGGCTTCGCAAACCCGCTGCAGATCCTCGTCGTCGACGACGACCGGGGCCTGCGCGAGGTGCTGCGCCGCGCGCTCACGCTCGGCGGGTACGGCGTGCGGCTGGCCGACGGCGGCGCCGCCGCGCTCGCCGACATCGCCGCGGCGCCGCCCGACGCGGTCGTGCTCGACATCGGCCTCCCGGACTTCGACGGGATCGAGGTCTGCCGCCTGCTGCGCGCCGAGGGCAACCGCGTGCCGATCCTGATGCTGACCGCGCGCGACGCGGTCGCCGACCGGATCGAGGGGCTCGACGCCGGTGCCGACGACTACCTGGTCAAGCCGTTCGACATCGACGAGCTCAAGGCCCGGCTGCGGGCGCTGCTGCGCCGGGCGGCCCCGGGCGAGGCGGGGCCCGACGGCAAGCTCCAGTTCGGCGAGCTGGTGCTCGACCCCGACCGCCACGGCGTCCAGGTCGATCGGAGCTTCGTCGAGCTGACGCGGACCGAGTACCAGCTGCTCGAGCTGCTGCTGCGAAACCCGCGGCGGGTCCTGCCGCACAGCCTGATCTACGACCGCGTGTGGGGATACGACTTCGGCCCGACCTCGAACGCGCTGCGGGTCTACATCGGCTACCTGCGCCGCAAGCTCGAGGACGCCGGCGCCACCTCCGAGATCCACACGGTCCGCGGCGTCGGCTACGCGCTGCGGGAGCCGGGAGCGTGAGCCTTCGTGCGCGGATGGGACTGGCGGCCGGCGTCGCGGTCGCGCTGGCGGTGATCGCGGTCGCGGTATCGGCCTACGAGGGGACTCGCTCGCAGCTGCTCGGCCAGGTCGATCAGCAGCTGCGGACGCTGCTCAGCCAGCGCGTTTCGAACGGACCGCCGGCCGGCGATCGCGTCCCCGGCTTCTTTCAACCGCCGAGCGGAGGCTTCGGCGACCGAGCGGAGGCCCTCTGCGAGGGCGACGAGGGCCTGGGCCTGGATCAGCTTCCCGGACCCGCGTTCGGCTTCACGCGGGCGCTCTACACGCTGATCTACCCGCCTGGCTGCGCGAGCCGGGTCTACGTGCCACGGGGTCAGACCGTCGGGATTCCGCTCACGCCCGCGATGCGCGCGACCGCCGCGACGGGCCAGGGGCAATCGTTCGGCGACGCCCAGGTCAACGGCCGGCACGTCCGGGTGCTGACCGCTGGCCTCGGCGCGAAGGGCGCGCTCGCGATCGCCGTCTCGCTGGCGGCGCTCGACAGCGCGCTGTCCAACGAGCTGCTGCTGCTGGGGGTGATCGCCGCCGCGGGCGTTGCGCTGGCGGCGCTGCTGGGGTTCCTCGTTGCCCGCACGGCAGTGGCGCCGATCTCGCGCTTCACCCGGCATGCCGAGCGGATCGCCGACAGCCCCGAGCTGCTCGAGCAGGAGCGGTTGACCGTCACCGGCAGCGACGAGCTGGCACGGCTCGCGGGGACCTTCAACGCGATGCTCGACGCGCTCGAGCGATCGCTCGCGGCGCAGCGCAACCTGGTGGCGGACGCCTCGCACGAGCTGCGCACGCCGATCTCGACGCTGCGCGCCAACCTCCAGCTGCTCCGGGACGAGAAGCTGCTCGAGCCGGAGGAGCGAGACGCGGTGCGGGCCGACATGATCGAGGAGCTCGACGAGCTCACGCGGCTGGTCTCGGACGTGGTCCAGCTCGCGCGCGGCTCGAAGCCGGTGGCCGACCCCGGAGAGCTGCGGCTCGACGCGGTCGTGGAGGAGGCGCTCGCCCGAGCCCGTCGGCGCGGCCCCGGGCTCGGCTTCGAGGCCGAGCTCGAGCCGACCCTGATCAACGGCGACGGCGAGCGGATCGCGCGCGCGGTCACGAACCTGCTCGACAACGCGATCAAGTGGAGCCCCGCCGGCGCCACCGTCGAGGTCGGGCTCCGCGCCGGGGTGCTGACCGTCCGCGACCACGGCCCGGGCTTTCACCCCGAAGACGTGCCGTTCGTGTTCGACCGCTTCCACCGTGCGCGCGACGCGCGCTCGAAGCCGGGGTCGGGGCTCGGCCTGGCGATCGTGCGCCAGGCCGCCGAGGCGCACGGCGGGATCGCCGAAGCCGCCAATGCCGCGGACGGCGGCGCGGTGATGCGGGTCAGCTTCGGTCCCGTGCTGGCCGGGCCCGCCGAGCTGCTCGCCTCGCGCGTCTGAGCGCGCCACGCGGCGGCCCCATCGAGCACAATGATCGTCCGTGAGCTACACGAACGAATCCGGACGGCGCCAGGTCCTCGACGAGATGGCTGCTGCCGCCGACGAGCTCTCCACGGCACTCGCCGTCCTCGGCGAGCTGTACGAGCGACTCGACGAGCACGGCGCGGAGCGGGTCGAGCAGACCGTGTTCCGGCCCGTGCAGAGCGCCTACGGTCAGCTGAAGCGCACGTACGTCGAGTTCGCAGCCCGCCACGGGATGCCGGCCCGGACGCTGCGGGCGGGTGAGGTCGGCCTCCCGACGGACCCGCGGGCGATGCTCGAGCGGGTCGCCGACGCCGCCCAGCTCGCCGACACGAGCCTCGGCGAGCTGCAGGACTCGTTGCTGCCGATCGAGGTGGGCGACGAGGCGCTGCGCGCCGGGCTGTCGCGGACGCGCACCCTGCTGGGGCCGGTGCCGGCGGCGTGCGACGCGCTCGTCCGCACCTTCGGACGCTGAATCCGCCCAGAATCGGCTCACCGTGTGACTGTCACGTCACACCTTGACGTGTAACGTCGACGGGGTGGACGACTTGGTTGAAGAAGGTGCCCGTGGAGGTAAGAAACTTCAACCAAGTGACGTCGGGCGAGCCGCCGGACGGCAGGATGGGCTGGTCACGGATGTCGAGCTGTACCGGTCCGGATTCAGCTACAAGCAGATTCGTGGCATGGTCTCGAGGGGGTACCTGTACCCACTGTACAAGGGCGTCTACCTGGTCGGTCACGCCCGGGCCGGTCAGCGTGCCCGGCTGCTCGGCGCGCTCCTTTCGTGCGGCCCCGATTCCTTCCTCAGCCACCGGACGGCCGCGGCGTTGCTGGGTTTGCGGGCGGTGAACGTGCACTGCATCGAAGTGACGCTGGTTGGCGCCGGCGGGCTTCGACGGCCGCCGCTCCTCGTGCACCGCACCAGGCATCCGCCGGTGCGCGACGAGTTGCGGCTTCGGGACGGCCTGCGCCACAGCTCGTTCGCACGGGTGCTGGTGGAGCTGGCCCCGCGGGAGACCGAGGCCGAGCTGACACGGTTGCTCGAAGAGGGTGTGCGGCGGGGACTGTTCTTCGTCGAGAAGGTCGAGGCAGCGCTCGAGCGCCACGCGCGGCGGCCCGCGATCACGAAGCTGGAGGGGCCGCTCCGACACTACGTCGATCGCACCAATCGGAAGTCGTGGTTGGAGCGGGCGTTCGATCGGGAGCTGGCGCGGCGGGGAACGCTCCCGCCGCCGCAGCGAAACGTGCTGGTGCGTGCGGGCGGGATCGAGTGGGAGATCGACTGCCTGTGGCGGGCCGAGCGGGTGATCGTGGAGCTCGACGGGCGGCCGTGGCACATCTGCCAGCGTGACATCGAGAAGGACAAGCTGAAGGACATGAAGCTGGCGACGCTCGGCTTCGTCCCGGTCCGAGTCACGACGAGGCGGTTCGAGCAGGACACCGACGGGGTGTTCGCTGACCTGCAGGCGCTGCTCGCCCTGCGCCGCGCGGACACAGCCTGAGACCGGGCGGGCGCGGCGGCGTTGTATGGTCACGCACGTGGACGCCGACGGGACCGCTTCCGCCCCGGGCACCGAACCGGACACGGTGCTCGAGCGTGACGAGTGCCTGACGCTGCTCACCACCACGGGCGTCGGCCGGCTGGCCGTGGCGCTCGGGGAGGGGGCGCCGGTGCTGCGGCCGGTGAACTACGCCTTCGACCCGCGGTCGCAGTCGATCGTGTTCCGCACGGGTGAGGGGTCGAAGCTCCACGCGCTGCTGAGCACCGCCCGCGACGCCGCGTTCGAGGTCGACGACTACGATCCGCACAGCCGAACGGCGTGGAGCGTGATCGTGGTCGGGGTTGCACACGAGGTGACGGCGCCCGCCGAGACCGCGCGGCTCGACCGGTTCGGACTGGAGCCGTACTCGCCGGGCGGGAAGCACCACTGGATCCAGCTCCGGGTGCGGACGGTGTCCGGGCGCCGGGTCGGCGTCGCCTGAGGCGTCGCCACCGACCCCGCGGATCCGGGGACGGCGCACAGGCTGCATGAGTAATTTCCCGTAGGCGCGCGGTGGGTGGCCACGGCTGGCGTCCGTCCCCACCCGGCGTAGCGTCAGCGACATGAGCGTACCGGCATCGGGCCGTGAGGACCAGCCCCTGAGCGTCGTACTCGCCGGCAGCGGGATCGCGGCGGCCGAGGCGGCGCTGGCATTGCACGAGCTCGCGGGCGAGCGCGTCACGATCACGCTGCTCGCGCCGGCAAGGAAGCTCCGGGTCCGAGCGATGGCGGTCGCCGAGCCGTTCGGGCTCGGCCACTGCGACGCGGTGCCGCTGCCCGAGATTGCGCGTGCCGCAGGCGCCGAGCTGATCGCCGACAGCTT
Organism: Solirubrobacterales bacterium; assembly: GCA_027315255.1. Lineage (GTDB taxonomy): Bacteria > Actinomycetota > Thermoleophilia > Solirubrobacterales > Solirubrobacteraceae > Palsa-465. The sequence continues at coordinate 21,878 of DAHUYL010000158.1, forward strand.
CAAGTGGCTCGACGCGCCGGAGCGCACGGTCCACACCGCGGGTGGCCTCGAGCTGCCCTACGACGCGCTCCTGCTGGCCCTCGGCGCCCGCGCCCGCCCGGCGTTCAGCCACGCGATCACGCTCGACGACCGTCGCGTCGACGAGCAGATCGGACTGCTGTTGTCGGATATCGAATCGGGCGCGGTCCGCTCGCTTGCGTTCCTTGTGCCCTCGCCGCTCCCGTGGCCGCTGCCGCTGTACGAACTGGCGTTGTTGACGGCCGCCTGGGCGCGCGAGCACGGTCATCAGCTGAAGCTGCAGCTGGTGACCCCGGAGCCGGCGCCGCTGGCGGTGTTCGGCGGTGCCGCCAGCCGCGCTGTCGCGGAGCTGCTCGAGCGAGCGCGGATCGAGACGATCCCGTCGGCGCTCTGCGGCGTTCCCAGCTCCGGCATCGTCTCCGTCCACCCGGGCCCCCAGACGCTCCGGGTCGACGCGGTCGTCGCCCTGCCACAGCTGTTCGGACCACCGGCGCCCGGGGTCCCGAGCGGCGCGCACAACGGCTTCATCGCCACCGACCCGTTCGGTCGGGTCCGGGGCCTTCAAGGTGTCTACGCGGCCGGGGACGCGACCGACTTCGCCGTCAAGCACGGCAGCATCGCCGCACAACAGGCGGAGACGGCCGCACGCTCGATCGCCTCGCGGGCCGGCGCCCCGGTGCAACCGGTGCGGTTCGACCCGCGGCTCACCGCGGTCCTGTTCGGGGGCGAGCGCCCGCTCGTGCTCCGGGCGAGGTTCGGTGGCGTCCGGGGCGTGCACTCCGAGGTCGAGGAGCTCGCCGACGGCGAGCGGGCCGCGAAGCTCGCCACGCATTACCTGTCCGATTACCTCGAGGCCCGCCTGAACGCGGTGGCCGGGAGCTGAAGTGCCCCGACCGCGCTCGACCTCGGCCGCAAACCACGACCACGCCAAACAATGAGCGGCTACCACAATCACAACCACCATCCCAACGGCCACCACGATGGCGACCAGGACACGTCCGAGCACGAGCTGATCCGGGTCGTCCTCGCCGACGACCACTCGGTGGTACGGCGCGGACTGCGCCAGCTGCTCGAGGAGGACGGCGGCTTCCAGGTCGTCGCGGAGGCGGCCGATGTCGACGGCGCCGAACGGTGCGTCCACGGCCACCATCCCGATGTGCTCGTGCTCGATCTGAACATGCCGGGCGGCTCGAGCCTCGACGCGCTCCCGCGATTGCGCGAGGAGTGCCCCGACACCCAGATCGTGATCCTGACGATGCAGAGCGAGCCAGCGTATGCGCGGCGCGCGCTGAGCGACGGAGCGCTCGGCTACGTGCTCAAGGATGCCGCCGACGAGGAGCTCGTCGAGGCGATCCGGCTCGCTGCGGTCGGTGAGCGCTACCTCAACCCGCGGCTCGGCGCGCGCGTCGCTGCGGAACCGGCCGCCGGCTCGCTGCTCGGGCTGTCCGAGCGCGAGCGCGAGGTGCTCCGGCTGGTCGCCCTCGGCTACACGAACAACGAGATCGCCGAGCGGCTGTACCTGTCGGTGCGCACGGTGGAGACCCACCGTGCGCACATCCAGCAGAAGCTACGGCTGCGCGCGCGGGCCGACCTCGTGCGGTACGCGCTCGAGCACGGACTGATCGAGACCTGGTAGCGCTTCGTCGTGCGCGCGCGCCGCGCGGGTCATGACGAGCAGTGGGCAGCGCGCCATGCGCGCCAGCGCAAGCGACGTGGAGCCGTGCACGAGCCGGCCGAGCGGACCGTACCCGCGCGAGCCGACGACCAGCAGATCGAGCGAAGCGCTGAAGCCGGCGAGCTCCTCCGCGGGATGACCGTAGGCGGCGTGCGGCTCGACGCCGGCGAGCGCCGCGACCCGCTCGCGCGCGCTCTCGACCAGCTCGTCGAGTGTCTCCTCCTGCACGGGCGCAGCACCGCTGAACAGATAGCTCGGCAGTGCCACCGCCTCGAATGCCGACAGGCGCGTCCCGAACTCGGCTGCCAGGCACCGCGCGATCGCGAGCGCATGCTCGCTTTCGGGCGAGCCGTCGTAGCCGACCCCGATCTCGCGCATCGTCGCGGGCTCGCGTTCGTAGCCGGCGGGGGCGACCGCGACAGCGCAGGGGGCGCCGTTGAGGGCCGCGCGCGTGTCGTCGCCGATCCAGACCCGGCCGACGAGACCGTGGCGGGTGGTACCGACGACCAGGAGATCGGCGCCGAGCCGTTCGGCCGTCAGATGCAGGCCCCGGCCGACCGACGGGGCGCCGGCGACCTCGAGCTCGGCGCGCAGCTCCAGCCCGTCCGCCAGCGACTTCAGCAGCGCGAGCGCGTCGCCGCGCTGGGCCGCGTCGTATTCCGGGCTCGAGCCGCGCCATGGGTGCGCCTCGCCGGGGTAGACGTGCGCCAGCGTCAGCTTTCCGTCGCGCGCGAGCAGCCGGCCGGCGAGCGCGATCGCGTCGCGACTGCCCTGGTGCTCGTCGACCCCGACGAGGATGTTGTCGAACATCGTTTGCCTCCTCTCGGAAAGGCTCACTCTCGCCGCAGCGCGGCGATCCATTTGCGCCGCTTTCGCTCGTACTCGGGCGGCAAGGTCCCGGCGAGCGCCTCGGCGGCGTCGAGTGCTTGAAGGGCCGAGGCGAAGTCGCCCCAGCCGGCGTCGCAGTCGGCCAGCAGCAATCCGAGTGCGAGAGCGTCCTCGCGCTCGGCGTCGACGGCTGCAGATTCCGGCTCGCCGACCGGCGTGCGGTCGGACAGGACACGCTCCGAGGCGTCCCGCCCGCTGGGGCCGCTGACCCCGAGCGGACGGTGCCGGGCGCTCGCGAGGAACGGCGCCAGGTAGCGACCCGCGATCTTGCCGGGCGGCCACCACAGGGGCTGGCCCGCGGCCGCGGATGCCTCCCGCGCCACCGGCATACCAGCCGGTGGCGCGGGCGACGGCAACCTCGAACGGTGCCTGAGGCGTCCCGGCTCGGCGCGCAGGTACAGCGGCGGGCCGCCGGTCATCAGCAGGCCTCGCAGCACCGGCAGGAAGCGCTCGGGGACGATCGCGGCGCCCGCCTCGGCCGCCAGCGACTGGGCGACCGCGTCGGCCTGCTGGGCCGCGAGCCCGCCCTGCTTGAGCGCAGCCGCGGGGGTGACCCCGGACGGAAACGCGGCTGCGTCGCCGGCGGCGAAGACGTCGGTCAGCTCGGCCACGCGGCCGTGCGCGTCGACCGGGATGAACCCGTGCTCGTCGCACGGCACGCCGGCCACGCGCGGGCCCTCGAGCGCCGGCAGGGCGACGACCCGGTCGGCGGCAACCTCGGTCCCGTCGGCAAGGATCAGCGCGCCGGGCTTCACGCCGGTCGCGCCGGCGCCGGTGACCAGCTCGATCCCGCGCGCCTCCAGGAGCGGCGCGATCGCGCCTGCGGCGGCCGGGCCGAACAGCTCGAGCGGCTCGCGCTCGGGCGTCACCAGCACGACCCGGGCGGCGCAACCGTGCTCACGCAGATGCGAGGCGGTCATCAGCGCCAGCTCGTAGCCGGGCAGCGGCCAGGCGGGCTCGCTGCCGATCACGAATGCGACCGCACTGGCCTCGCCGCCGATCAGATCGTCGAGCAGCGCGCGCAGCGCGGGGACGTCCTCGCGTCCGCCGAACGTGAGCGCGCCAGGAAGCGTCTCGACGGACACGGCGCCCGTCGCCAGCACCAGCGCGTCGTAGGGGATCAGCGCGGCGTCCAGCGTGACGACCACGTGCTCCGCCGGGTAGACGCGGCCGATCGCGCCCTGATGGAAGTGATCGGCCGGTCGCTCGGCCAGGATCTCGGCAAGGTCGTAGGTGCGGGCCTGGCTGCGCTCGAACGCCTCGCCGACGGTCACGGGTCGGTACAGGAACTCGCGTTCGGGGGCGAGCAGCGTGATCTCGACCCGATGCCCGGCGAGCTCGCGTAGAGCCAGCAGCGTCTCCAGCGCGGCGACGCCCCCGCCGGCGATCACGATCCGGCGCAAGCGGCCGCGCCCGCGCCGCCGGGGGGACGCTTCACCGGCCGCGCGACGCGGCGCGGTCATCGAACCGCTCGGTCGGGCACGCGCTCGGCCGGCTCGGCTGCGGCGGATCGCTCCGCGACGCGGGGCAGCACCAGCAGCGGGCAGGCGGCGTGGCGCACGAGGTGCTCGGTCGTGCTGGCGTGCAGCCGGCGCCTCACCCGATCACGGCTGCTTGCTCCGACGATCAGCAGATCGAGGTCGCGGCTCAGGGCGGCGAGCTCCTCGCCGGCGACTCCGTAGCCGACCTCCGGCTCGACGCCGTCGAGCTCCTGGAGCCGGGCCCGCGCTCGTTCGATCAAGCGGCGGGGATGCTCGACCACCTCATCGGTCAACGGCAGGTCGTACGGAATCCGTGCGGCCGGCACGATCCCGATCGCGCGAACGGTGGCGCCTGCGTGGGCCGCGAGCTCGCGCGCGAGCGCCAGCGCACGGACGCTCTCCGGCGAGGCGTCGTAACCGACGCCGATCACGTGCAGCCCCGTGGTCGTGAGCGCATGGCCCGGAGGGGCGACCGCCACCGGGCACTCGGCGCCGTCCGATGCGGCGGCCGCGTCGTCGCCGAACGTGTAGCGTCCGACCGCGTGATGGGAGCTGGCGCCGACCGCGATCAGGTCGGCGCCGAGCAGCGCCGCCCGGTCGCGCAGCGCGCGTCCGATCGAATGGTCGGCGACCCCGAAGGTGCCGGCGTCGAGGCCCGTCGCCTCGCGTTCGCGCTCGAGCAGTGCGGCCGACCGGCGCGCCTCGTCGGCGAGCAGCATCGCGGCGCCCCGGCCCCGCATCAG
>DAHUYL010000172.1 GCA_027315255.1 Solirubrobacterales bacterium
CGCGCCGGAATCCCGCGCTCCAGGCGCGGGCGTGCGTGCGCGGAGCTGTAGGCGCGTTCCGCTACTCCTTACTCACGTCGAGACACCTGCACGAGCGCACCGGCCCCGTCGTGCCGGGCGATTGGGTTCCAGTGCCCGACAGCCTCGTTGACGTGGTCGCGCATCAGCCGCTCGGCGAGCTCGCCGTCGCCGGCTTGGACCGCTTCGACGATCGCGCCATGCTCGGCGACGTCGCGCTCCTGCCAGTCCGGTTCGACCGCGCGCCGGGACAGCAAGCGGCGACCGACCTCGATGATCCACTTCGATTCGAGCGTGATCACGAGCTCGGTGTTCTGGGTCGAGCGCGCGAGCGCCATGTGGAATGCGCGGCTGGCATCGTGGGCGGCTTCGCCGTCCCGCGCCGCGCGCTCGGCCCGCACGGCCTCCCGCATCGCCGCGAGGTCCGTCGCAGACGCACGTTCGGCCGCGAGTCGAGCGATCCCGGGCTCGAGCAGCCGGCGCACCTCCAGCCTTCGCATGACCGCGTCGAGCCCGAGGTCGGCGACGCGGAAGCCACGCTGCGGCAGGGCGTCGACGAGCCCCTCCCCCGTCAGCCGCCGCAGTGCCTCGCGGACCGGGGTACGTGAGATCTGCAGGCGCTCGGCGAGGTCGAGCTGCGACAGCCGCGCCCCCGCCGCCATCTCGCCGCTGAGGATCAGCGCGCGCAGCTGCTCGTAGGCCAGGGCCGCGACCGTGCCGGTCGCGATCGGCGTCAGGCGGGCGAGCGTATCGTGCTGATCAGCACGAGCGGCGGGCTGGCTCACGGCGCGTGATTGTACCTTGACGTGAACGAATGTAGAATGTACACATTCCTCAATGGGATTTGAGGTGGGATGGCGCAGGGTCAGGGTCGCGGTCGACGGGACCCCGGCCTGGGGCCGGCTCGGCGGCGCGCCGGTCCCGCTCCGCGACCGCCGCGAAGCCACCACGGTCACGCTCGACGACGGCCGTCGGCTCGACGAGCGCGAGGCGGTGTATCTCGCCCCAGTCGAGCCGTCGAAGATCATCGCCGTGCATCTCAGCTACCTGAGTCGCGTGCAGGAGTACGCCGCGCGTACGCCGTCCGAGCCGTCGTACTTCCTCAAGCCGCCATCCGCCTTGAACGGCCATCGCGGCGTGATCCGCCGGCCGCATGGCGCCGAGTTCCTCAACTACGAGGGCGAACTCGCGGTCGTCGTCGGCCGCCGGATGAAGGGCGTCTCGATCGACCGGGCGCTCGACCATGTTGCCGGATACGCGCCCGCCAACGACGTCGGCCTGCACGACTTCCGCCATGCCGACAGAGGCTCGATGCTGCGCGTCAAGGGGCAGGACGGCTTCCTGCCGATCGGTCCGGAGCTCGTCCCGGCTGGCGAGTTCGATCCCACGGACTTCACGCTCCGCACGTACAGGAACGGTGAGCTCGTCCAGGAGGCCACGGCCGACGACATGCTGTTCGGCGTCGCCTACCAGCTGGCGGACGTGTCCCGGCTGATCACGCTCGAGCCCGGCGATGTGCTGCTTACCGGCACGCCCGCCCACTCGCGACCGATGGCTCCAGGCGACCGCGTCGAGGTCGAGATCAGCGGGCTCGGCCGGCTCGAGAACACGGTCGTCGACTGGGAGGTCGACCTCTCGGCGGCTGGCGCCCAGATGGCGACGACGGCAAACACGCTGCACGTGGCGCTCGCGATCTCCGAGGACGAGGCCGAGCGCATGCTGGAAAGGAGCATGCCATGAAGGTCCACGTCGACATGAACCTGTGCCAGAGCCACGGCGAGTGCGCGATCGTCGCTCCCGACGTCTTCCACCTCGGCGACGACGACGTCCTCGTCTGGCATGACGACGTCCCCGAGGACCGCCGCGCAGCAGTCGAGGAGGCGGTGAACGCCTGCCCGATGGCTGCGATCAGCATCGAGGACGAGTGAGCACCCCCCGGCTCGACCGGCTCGTGATCGTCGGCGCTTCGCTCGCCGGCCTGCGGGCGGCGCAGTCGGCCCGCAAGGCGGGGTTCGAAGGCGAGTTGACGCTGGTCGGCGACGAGCGGCACATGCCCTACACACGGCCGCCGCTCTCGAAGGACCTGCTCGCCGGATCCCAGACCGTGGCGGACACGGCGCTGCGGCTCGCGAAGCTCGAGGCCGGATGGCGGCTCGGGCAGCCGGCAGCGAAGCTCGACCGCACGGCCCACCAGCTGACGCTCGCCGACGGCACCACCCTCCCCTACGACCGCTTGATCCTCGCGACCGGTTGCCGAGCCCGCCAGTGGCGGGGCCCGGGCGCCGAGCTCGACGGAGTCCACACCCTGCGTACCGTCGAGGACGCGCTCGCGCTCAAGTCGGCGCTGACCCCCGGCACCCGTCTGGTGATCGTCGGAGCGGGATTCATCGGCTGCGAGGTCGCGGCCAGCGCCCGCAAGCTCGGGCTGGAGGTGACCGTGGTCGACATCGCTCCCCACCCGATGCTCCCCCTCGGCGCCGAGCTCGGCGCTCGCTGCGCCGCGCTCCACGAGCGGCACGGGGTTCAGCTCCGCTGCGGGGTCGGGATCGAGGCGATCCTCGGCACCGATCGCGCCGAGGCAGTCGCGCTCAGCGACGGCGGCGAGCTCGCGGCCGACGCCGTCCTGCTCGCGCTCGGCGCCGAGCCCAACGTCGAGTGGCTCGCAGGCAGCGGGATCGAGATCGGCGCCGGCGTCGTCTGCGACGCCACGCTGACGAGCACCGTCGATGCCGACGTGCTCGCCGCCGGCGACCTGGCCGCATGGCCACAGGCGCTCGCCGACGGCCAGCCGATGCGGATCGAGCACTGGACGGTCGCCGCCGAGCACGGCACCGCCGCTGGCCGCAATGCTTTGCTCGCGCCGGAGGAGCGCCTTCCGCACACCCAGCCGCCGTACTTCTGGTCCGACCAGTTCGACTGCAAGATCCAGTCCGTCGGCCTGCCGATGCTCGCCGACCGGCTCGAGATCGTCGACGAGGAACCGGACACCGGCCGCCTGATCGCGACCGGCGAACGGCACGGACGGCTGGTCGCCGCGGTCGCGTTCAACCACGCCCGCCGGCTGATGGACTACCGCACCCAGCTAGCCGAGAGCGTCGGAGCAGCTCGATGACCGCGCTGATCCTGCAGCACGGCGACGAGACCCCGCCGGCCCTGCTCGGTGATTGGGCACACGCGCGCGGGATTCCCTGTCAGGTGCATCGCATCGACCTCTCCCCGCACGAGCTCCCCGCGCTCGACGGACAGCCGTTCATCGCCTCGCTCGGCTCCGAGTACAGCCCGAACGACACCGACGTGCCCGAGGTCGCGGCCGAGCTCGAGCTGCTCGAGCGCGCGGTCGCGCGCGGGATCCCCGTGCTCGGGCTCTGCTACGGCGGCCAGGCGCTCGCCGCGGTTCTCGGCGGCCGGGTCGAGCGCGCGCCCGAGCCCGAGCTCGGGTGGGTCCGGATCGACACGCAGGCACCCCAGCTCCTCGGCGAGGGCCCATGGCTGCAGTGGCACTACGACCGCTTCACGCTGCCGCCGGGTGCGCAGGAGCTGGCCCGCACCGATCGCGCGCTCCAGGGATTCGTCCACGGCCCGCACCTCGGCGTCCAGTTCCACCCGGAGAGCACCGTCGAGATCGTGCGCGAATGGGCCCGGATGGACGCGACGCGGCTGACGGAGCTCGGCATCGAGGACGGAGAGAAGCTCGTCGACGCCGGCGACGAGCAGACAACCGCCGCCCGCGTGGCGGCGTTCGAGCTGTTCGACGCCTTCTGGCGCCGGGCGCGAGTGACAGAGAGGAGCAGTTCGTGAACACCACCTCGGCCAAGGCGACAGAGACCCAGGCCAGGCGCACCTCCGACAGCGGCACGCCCGCGACGTCCGTCCGGCTGCTGTATCCGGACCTCCACGGCGTCGCCCGCGGCAAGGACATCCCGATCGCCGAGTTCGACCACGTGCTCGAGCACGGCCTCTGCTTCTGCGCGGCCGTGATGGGGACCGACCTGCGGCACACCCCGGTCGTCGGCGGCGAGGAGGGCTACCCCGACCTGGTCGCACGCCCGGACCTGTCGACGATGCTGACGCTTCCCTGGGAGCCGGGGGTCGCATGCTGCCTCGCCGACCTCGAGCCGGCGGGCGGCGGCGCGCCGATCTGCGACCCGCGCGGCGCGCTCAGGCAGGCCGTCGCGCGTGTCCGGGAGCTCGGATTCGAGCCAGTCGTCGGACCCGAGCTCGAGTTCTTCCTGCTCGTCCGCGACCCGGCGGCGCCGAACGGCATCCGCCGGCACGTGGACAACCTGAGCATGGTCTACACGGTCGGCCCGCAGGCGGACCCGGGCGGGATCGTCCGCAAGATGACCGAGGACATGTCGGCGCTCGGGCTCGAGGTGTACGCGGTCAACCACGAGTTCATGAACTCGCAGTACGAGATCAACCTGCGTCACTCCGACGCGCTCTCGGCCGCCGACCGGGCGTTCCGGCTGAAGGCGGCGGTCAAGGACATCGCCGCCCAGCGCGGCCTGATCGCCACGTTCATGGGCAAGCCGTTCAACGATCAGGGCGGCTCGGGTACCCACCTGCACATCTCGCTCAGCCGCGACGGTCGCAACGCCTTCGACACGCCGGACTCGGAGACCGGAACCTCGCCCGAGCTCGGCGAGTTCACCGGCGGGGTGCTCCGCCACGCCGCCGCACTGATGGCGTTGCTGAACCCGACCGTCAACGCGTACAGGCGGATCCAGCCCGACTCGCTCGCGCCGACGCACGCCAACTGGGGTTGGGACAACCGCGCCACGTTCATCCGGATCCCGCCGGAGCGCGGGTCATCGACCCGGGTCGAGCTGCGGGTCGGCGACGGCGCGGCGAACCCGTACCTGGCGATCGCGGCCGTCCTGCTCGCCGGCGCGGAAGGCGTCCGCGAGAAGCTCGAGCCGCCTGCACCGGTCGCCGGCGACGCATACCGCGCCGACCCGGAGTTGATCGGCGAGCCGCTACCCCAGACGCTCGACGGCGCGCTCGACGCGCTGGAGGGCGACGAGCTGCTGCGCGAGGGGCTCGGCGAGCCGCTCGTCTCGACCTTCCTGAAGGTCAAGCGCTTCGAGCTCGAGCGCCACCGCAGCTGGGTATCGGACTGGGAGATCGCCGAGTACCTCCACCACCTGTAGCCGATGCCCTCCGCGACGCACTTCATCGACCTCTCCGACCACGACGCGTTCCTCGACGCCGTCCCGCACGAGGCGTTCGCGATCCTGCGCCGCGAGGCCCCGGTGCACTGGAACCCCGAGCCGGACGGCGGCCGCGGCTTCTGGGCCGTGACCCGCTACGAGGACATCCGCACCGTCCATCGCAACCCCGACGTCTACAGCTCCGAGATCGGCGGCACCTCGCTCGAGGACCTCGAGCCCGAGCACATCGAGGCTCGCAAGGCGATGATCGACACCGACCCGCCACGCCACGACGAGCTACGCGCGCTCGTCAACCGGCGCTTCACGCCGCGGGCGGTGCTCGTCTGGGAGGAGCAGGTCCGCCAGGTTGCGCGCGAGGTGATCGACGCTGCCATCGACAAGCGCGAGTTCGACTTCGTCCGCGAGATCTCATCCGAGATCCCGATGCAGGTGTTCGCCGAGATCCTCGGGATACCGCAGTCGGAGCGGCGCGAGATCATCGAGATCGGCGACCGGCTGCTCGGCAACGCCGACCCGGAGTACGCCGCCGCGAGCGACGACGATGCCCATCGCCACCTGCCGTTCTCGAGTCCGGCGGCGCTCGAGATGTTCGCGTTCGGCCGCCGCGTGGCGCAGGAGCGCCGGGTCGAGCCGCGTGACGACATCATGACGACGCTGGCGCAGGCGGGGCTGACGCAGCGCGAGCTGGACGTCTACTTCGTCCTGCTCGCGACCGCCGGCAACGAGACGACTCGCCATACGATCAGCCACGGGCTGCTGGCGCTGCTCGAGCACCCCGACGAGCTCGAACGCCTGCGCGCGGACCCGTCGCTCGCACGGACGGCGACCGAGGAGATGCTCCGCTGGGCGACACCGGTCCACCACTTTCGCCGCACCGCCCGCATCGACACCGAGCTCCGCGGGACGCTGATCCGGGCAAACGACAAGGTCGCGACCTGGTTCGTGTCGGGCAACCGCGACGAGGACACCTTCGACGAGCCCGAGCGCTTCGACGTCGGCCGCACACCCAATCCGCACATGACATTCGGGCCGGGCGGCGTTCACCACTGCCTCGGCGCCCATCTCGCCAAGCTCGAGATCAGGATCACGTTCGAGGAGCTGCTCGCCCGCGACACGTGGTTCGAGCTGGCCGGGCCGCCCGAACGCCTGCGCTCGAACTTCTTCAACGGGATCAAGCGGATGCCGGTCAGCGTGCTGGCGCGATGATCGGAGGCGTGCATCACGTCGCGCTCGCGGTCGCCGACCTGGACGAGGCGGTGGATCGCTGGGCGCGGCAGTTCGGGCTGACCGTCCGGGACCGAGATCTCGCCACCGCCCGGCTGGCCTGCGACGACGAGCCCTACTGCCTGGAGCTGCTCGCCGGCCGGCAACCGGGACTCCACCACGTCGGCTGGGAGCTCGCCCGCGGAATCACGCTCGAGGACGCACGCGCACACCTGGCGGCCGCGCACCCCAGCGCGGCCGCCGAGCGCCACGACGGTTCACTCTGGACCACCGACCCCGATGGCAACTGCATCGAGCTGCTGCCATACCTCGCGCCCGCATCGCGACTCGTGGCGCACGCGCGCCCGGCCGCTCCCGGGAGCCACGCCGGCCATCCCCGCAAGCTCGGGCACGTCAACTTCCTGACCGGCGCGCTGGGCGAGCAGCTGCGCTTCTACGGCGAGGTGCTCGGGATGCGGGTCACCGACTGGCTCGGCGACGGCGGGGTGTGGCTGCACACGGGCACCGACCACCACGTGATGGCGCTGATCGACAAGCCTCCGGCGCACTTCCACCACCTGGCGTTCGACGTCGTCGACATCGGTCAGATGCGGATGGCGCTCGACCACCTCGGGCGCGATGGGCGCTGGCTCGGCTGGGGTCCGGTGCGCCACGGCGTCGGCGGCAACATCGCCTCCTACGTCAGGATCGTCGAGGAGGAGTGCTTCGTCGAGCTCTACTGCGACATGGAGCAGCTCCAGGCCGACCACCAGCCCCGCCGCTGGCCCGACGACCGCTTCTCCTCGAACACCTGGGGGCAGCTGCCGCCGCGCTCGTACTTCCGGTTCGACGAGGCCGCGATCGAGTCGGAGCGCGAGAGCCTCGAGATGCTCGGGATCCCCCTGTCGGAGCCGGTGGCGTGATGCTTCGGGGCTACAGCGTCCCGCGGACGCCGCGCGGGCACGCGAGCCTCGTCCCGCCGCCGCCGTGGCACTACGTCGGCGACTTTCTCGTGATCGACTTCTGGGCCGACCCCGGAGCGGCCATGTCCGTGCTGCCCGAGGGGCTCGTGCCGCACCCGGATGCGGGTCGCTGTGCCGCCGTGTTCGCGGACTGGCAGTCGACATCCGACGGCGACGAGGAGCTGCTCGATCCGGTGCGCTCCCACTACCGCGAGTTCTACCTCGTCGTCAGCGCGCTGCTCGACGGCGAGGAGGTGACCACCTGCCCGTTCATCTGGGTCGACCAGGACTTCGCGCTGGCGCGCGGCTGGATCCAGGGCTTCCCCAAGAAGCTGGGCGAGGTCTGGATGACGCGTGCGTACGCGCTCGATTGCCGTGCCGCCCCCGGGATCAAGCACGGCTCACGGTTCGCCGGAACCTGCTCGGCGCGGGGGCGGCAGCTCGCCCGGGGGCAGGTGACGCTGACCCGGCGAAGCGACAGCGGCTCGGCGCACACCGCTCCGCCGATCGTCAACGTCCGGCACTTCCCGCGGCTGGCCGCCGGCCGCCACGATCAACCGCAGGTCCACGAGCTCGTCCGGGCGGTCAGCCGCGACCGCGCCGTCTCGGAGATCTGGGAGGGCGAGGCCGAGCTCGCGCTGTTCGACGCGCCCGGCGAGGAGCACACGCTGCTCGCGCCGATCGCCGTCGAGCGCGGCTATCGCTTCACGTTCGCCTACACGGTCGACGACCTCGTGACCGTCAGGGAGCTGGGCGCGTGAGCACCTCCGTCGCCACCCGGGTCGCGGGCGTCGATGTCCCGACCGGCCACTTCATCGGCGGCGAATGGCTCGCCGGCGACGCGAGCTTCGAGACGATCTCGCCGATCGACCAGGAGGCGATCGCGGAGGTCGCCCGCGCCGGCGAGCGCGAGGTCGACGCCGCGGTCGGAGCTGCTGCCGAGGCGTTCCCGGACTGGGCGGCGCTCGGCCCGGGTGGCCGAGCGCCTTACCTGCGCCGCCTCGCAGACCTGATCGACGCGAACGTCGAGCGCCTCGCGGCGGTCGAGTGCGCCGACATGGCGATGCTGCTGCGCTCGCTGCGCGCGCGCGTGATCGCCCGTGGCGCGCTCAACTTCCGCAACTACGCCGAGCTGGCGGTCGCCTACGAGGAGCGCGACTGGCGCTCGCGCGGAACCTGGAACCGGGTGCAGCGGACGCCCGCCGGGCCCGCCGCCGTGATCACGCCATGGAATGCCCCGTTCATGCTCTCCACCTGGAAGGTCGCCCCGGCGCTCGCCGCCGGCTGCACGGTCGTGCTCAAGCCGGCCGAGTGGTCGCCGCTGTCGTGCGCCGTGCTCGCCCAGCTCGCCGCTGAGGCCGGGATGCCACCCGGCGTCTTCAACGTCGTGCAGGGGATCGGCGAGGAGGCCGGCGCCGCGTTAGTCTCGCACCCGCTGATTCGCCGGGTGTCGTTCACGGGCTCGCCCGAGACCGGCCGGCTGATCGGCGTTGCGGCCGCGCGCAACCTGGTCCCGTTCACCGCCGAGCTCGGCGGCAAGGGCCCGCTCGTCGTGTTCGACGACGCCGATCTCGACGCCGCCGCCGCGAAGGCCGCCGGGCAGTACGACGACGCCGGCCAGGTGTGCCTCGCGGGCACGAGGTTGCTGATCCAGGACGGCATTCGCGGCGCGTTCCTCGAGCGCTTCCACGCGGCCGTCGACCGGCACGTGCTCGGCGACCCGCGCGAGGACGCCACGACGATCAGCCCGCTGATCCACCCCGATCACGTCGACCGGGTCGCGGGCTTCGTCGAGCGGGCGCTCGCCGACGGTCAGCGGCTCGTTCGCGGCGGTCACCGGCTGGACGGCCTGCTGTTCGAGCCGACCCTGATCGAGCCGACGCGCGATGACGCCGAGATCGTCCAGCGTGAGGTGTTCGGGCCCGTCCTCACCCTCCAGACGTTCACCGACGAGGCCGACGCGATCCGTCTGGCCAACTCGACGGCGTACGGGCTGTCGGGCATCGTCTACACCGGCTCGCTCGGGCGCGCCGACCGCGTCGGCCGTGCGATCCGCGCGGGCGTCATCTGGGTGAACACGTTCCTCGTGCGCGACCTCACCGCGCCGTTCGGCGGCGTCGGCATCTCCGGCATCGGCCGCGAGGGCGGCGACTACGCGCTCGACTTCTACTCCGACCTGAAGACCCTCCAGATCCTCGACGGTTCGGTCATGTGAGCGACGGTCCGGACGGCGCCGAACCCCACCCGCGCGCTCGGTCCGACGTCCGTCGAACCCGACTGCCAGAGACGCTCGCAGAGCCCGCCACGCCGGGGGCGACGCCGGCGAAGGTGGCCCGCGGGTGGACGCTGACCAGTGGGTTTGGCCCTGGCATGATCCGAGTGGTGAGACTCGAGCCTGACTACCCGGTTGTCACTACGCGCCTGCGATTACGCCCGCTGTCATTTGCGGATGACAACTCTGCCAACCCCCCGGCTGTGGCAGGGGGTGGCAGCTCAGACCAGCTCACAGTTGGTTGAATCTGCCAACCCCTCGCTCGGACGGGGGGTTGGCAGATTCCGCGTGCCGGATCGGGTCCGCTCGCGGCGCGCCGGCCAGATGTCCCTCGCCGCCGCGGGACAACACCCGCAAGCGACCCGGCGAGTCCACGGGTGCCAGATCACGAGCACGCGAGTGGCGATCGCGCCGGGTCTCGACTTCGGACTGCCCATCGATCTTCCAGCCGATCCCTCCCGGCAGCCCGACCCGTCGACCTGGGAGACCGAGCTGGCCTACCTGATCGGTGACTGACATGCAGGGCAGGCGACGTAGCTGGGTCAGAGCTACGGCGCGCCAGGCTGACAGGTCCCGGGCTACTGGCGGGTCTCGACGATCACGGTCGTCGCCTTGACGACGGCCGTGGCGGGAGCGCCAGGCTCGAGGCCGAGCTCGTCGGCTGCCTCACGGGACATCAACGACACGATCCGGAACGGGCCGCAGACGAGATCGATCTGAGCCATCACCGCGTCGCGCTTGACGGCCACGACGACGCCGGACAGGCGGTTGCGGGCGCTGGTCAGGCCGCTCGCCCCGCGATCGCGCATCAGCTTCGCGAGCTGGCCGGACGACAGGAAGCGGCGGTTGCCGCGCCGCTCGAACGTGACCCGCCCGGCGCGCTCCCAGCGCCGCAGCGTGTCGACGCTGACGCCGAGGATCGCCGCCGCCGCGCCGATCTGGACGAGGTCCTCGACGGCCGTGGCTGGGTCCTGCGCAGCCACTATTCCGTAGCGAACCCGGCGCGGCGAGGACGCTCGGCGAGCCGCCGCTTGAGCTCGAGCGTCGCCAGCGCGGCCTGCGCCGCGTGGGCGCCGGTGTCACGCTTGTCCCCGCCCTTGACGCGCGCACGGGCCTGCTCGATCGTGTCGACGGTCAGCACCCCGAACCCGCACGGCACCCCGCTTGACAGCTGGACCTGGTTGATCCCCCGCGCGGCCTCCGCGCACACGTAGTCGTAGTGATCGGTCTCGCCGCGGATCACCGCGCCGAGACAGACGACCGCGGCGAATCGCCCCGACTCCGCCGCATATTTCGCGGCCAGCGGCAGCTCGAACGCGCCGGGGACGTCGAACCGCTCGACCTCGACGACGCCGGCCGCCTCGAGCACCTCGCGGGCGCCGGCCTCTAGCGCGTCGGCGAGCTCCTCGTAGAAGCGCGCGACGCACACGGCGACCCGCATGTCAGCCTCCATTGGCGCCCGGGAGCTCCGGCCGGCCAGACGGGTCCTGTGCCGCCGCGCGACCGCGAAGCATCTCCTCGTCGAGCGCAAGCCCCTGGTGGTGCAGCGTGTGACCCAGCTTGTCGCGCTTGGCGCGCAGGTACTCCGCATTGTGCGGGTTGGCGACGTGCTCGATCGGGATCTGGTCGGTCACCGACAGCCCGTAGCCCGCTAGCCCCGAGATCTTCTTCGGGTTGTTGGTCAGGATCCGGATGCTCGTGAGCCCGAGGTCGACGAGGATCTGGGCGCCGATCCCGTAGTCGCGCAGATCGGCGGGCAGGCCCAGCTTGAGGTTCGCCTCGACCGTGTCGTAGCCCTGCTCCTGGAGCTTGTAGGCCCGCAGCTTGTTGAGCAGGCCGATGCCGCGGCCCTCCTGGCTGAGGTACAGGAGCACGCCCCTGCCCTCGGCCTCGATCATCGACAGCGCGGACTCGAGCTGCTCGCCGCAGTCGCAGCGCAGCGAATGGAAGACGTCGCCCGTGAGGCACTCTGAATGGACGCGCACGAGCACGTCCGGCTCGCCGTCGACCTCGCCCTTGACGAGCGCGACGTGGTGCTTGCCGTCGACCAGCGAGCGGTAGCCGACGGCGGTGAATTCGCCGAACGTCGTCGGCAACCCGGTCGAGACGACCCGCTCGACGAGCTTCTCGGTGCGGCGGCGGTAGGCGACGAGGTCGGCGACGGTGATCATCCTCAAGCCGTGCCGCGCGCAGTAGCTCTCGAGGTCGCCGACGCGCGCCATCGTCCCGTCGTCGTTCATCACCTCGCAGATCACCCCTGCCGGAATCAGCCCGGCGAGCCGCGCCAGGTCGACGGCCGCCTCCGTCTGGCCCACGCGCTCGAGCACGCCGCCCGCCTTCGCCTTCAGCGGGAACACGTGGCCCGGCTGGACGAGCTCGCGGGGACTCGTCTGCGGGTCGATCGCCACCTGAATCGTGTGGGCGCGGTCGGCGGCGCTGATCCCTGTCGAGACCCCGGTGCGGGCCTCGATCGAGATCGTGAAGGCGGTCTCGAACTTCGACTCGTTCTTGGCGGCCATCAGGTCGAGGCCGAGCTCGTCGCAGCGGTCCGGCGTCAGCGCCAGGCAGATCAGCCCGCGCGCCTCCTTTGCCATGAAGTTGATCGACTCGGGCGTGACGAACTGGGCGGCCATCGTCAGATCGCCCTCGTTCTCCCGGTTCTCGTCGTCGCAGACGACGACCATCTTGCCTTGGCGGATCTCGGCTATCGCTTCTTCGATCGTCGCAAACGGGGTCTTGACGGCACTCATCCTTGCATCAGCCTCTCGACGTATTTCGCGAGCACGTCAACCTCCAGGTTGACGGTGTCCCCGGCCTGCGCGGCGCCGAGATTCGTGCGCTCGAGCGTCTCGGGTATGAGAGAAACGGTAAACGATCCGTTCTCCGTGCCCGCCACCGTCAGCGAAACGCCGTTGACCGTGATCGAGCCCTTGTGGACGACGTAGCGGAGCACGCCGGGCGGCGCGCCGATCGTCACGCGGCGAGCGAAGCCGTCCAGCCTGACCGATTCCACGGTTCCGACGCCGTCGACGTGGCCCTGGACGATGTGGCCGCCCAGCCGGTCGTCGAGCCGCATCGCCAGCTCCAGGTTGACCGGGACCCCCGGCCGCGACTCCGCCAGCGCGCTGAGGCGAAGCGTCTCGTTCATCACTTCGGCGGTGAACGATCCGGGCCCGACCTCGGTCGCTGTCAGGCAGACGCCGTTGACCGCGACCGAGTCGCCCGCGCCGATCCGGTCGGCGAGCCTGGTCGCAATCGTCAGCAGCACGCCGTCGCCGGTGTGCTCGATCGCCTGCACTTCACCGAGATCGGCCACGAGCCCGGTGAACATCTACCGGCCTACCACTCCCGGATCCGTGCCGAGATCAGGAGGTCCTCGCCGACCCGCTCGCAGATCAGCGTCAGCGCGCGCACGGCGTCGGCGATCTGCTCGACGCCCTCGGACTCGAGCGGGTCGCGCGCGTTGCGGCCGCCGAGCACCAGCGGCGCGATGAACAGGCGGATCTCGTCGATCTCCCCGGCGTCGAGAAACGCGCCGGCAAGCTTCGGGCCGCCCTCGAGCAGGATCGAGGTGACGCCGGCGCCGCCCATTTGATCGAGCGCCGAGCGCAGCCGTGCCGGCTCGTTGCCGCCGGTCGCGACGATCACCTCGGCGCCATGGGTCTCGAGCACGTCGGTCGCCGCGCGCGGCGCCGCCCTGGAGACGACCACCGTCAGCGGGATCGCGGGCGCGTCGTCCAGCAGCTTCGCCGTCAGCGGCAGCCGCGCCAGCGAGTCGAACACGACCCGGCGGGGCTGGTGCACCTCCGTCTCGGCTCCGGGCAGCCGCGCGGTCAGGAGCGGATCGTCGGCGACGGCGGTCCCGATCCCGACGACGACCGCGTCGCAAGCCGCCCGCCACTGGTGGGCGCGGTGGCGGCTCTCCTCGCCCGAGATCCACTTAGAGTCGCCGCTGCGAGTCGCGACCTTCCCATCGAGCGACATCGCCGACTTGAACAAGACCCACGGCCGGCCGGTCCGCGCGTGCTTGCGGAACGGCTGGTTCAGCAACCGGGCGCGCGCAGCGAGCTCACCGTCGGCGATCACGACCTCCACCCCCTCGTCACGGAGGATCCCGAGGCCGCGGCCGCTGGCGTGCTCGGACGGATCGTCGGATGCCACGACCACGCGCCGGATTCCGGCCTCACGGATCGCGTCGGTGCACGGCGGCGTCCGCCCCTGGTGGCAGCAGGGCTCGAGCGACACGTACAGGGTCGCGTTCGAGAGGTCGAGTCCGGCCGCGGCGCGGATCGCCTCGACCTCGGCATGCGGGCCACCCAGCTCCTGGTGGTAGCCCTCGCCGAGCGTCTCCTCCCCCGCGGCGATCACCGCCCCGACGCGCGGGTTCGGGCTGATCCGGACACCGCCCAGCCCGGCGAGCTCGATCGCACGGGCCAGGTGGCGCTCGTCTGTAGCGACGCTCGTGGGCACTTCGCCTGAAAGCATATGCCGACCGAGTGGGCCCGTCGCGGACGCGGTCCACGGAGCCCGGTCGCGATACCGTCTGCTGGGTAAATGAAGCTGATCGTCCAGATCCCGTGCTTCAACGAGGAGCGTCAGCTGCCCCAGACGCTCGCAGCGCTTCCACGTGAGGTCGAGGGGTTCGACGTGGTGGAGTGGTTGGTGATCGACGACGGCTCCGGGGACCGGACGGTCGAGGTGGCCCGTGCGGGCGGGGTCGACCACGTCATCCGCCTGACGAACAACAAAGGGCTCGCAGCGGCCTTCCAGGCCGGCCTCGACGCATGCCTGAAGCTCGGCGCCGACGTGATCGTCAACACCGACGCCGACAACCAGTACGACGGTCGCGACATCCCGCAGCTGGTCGCGCCGATCCTCGCCGGCCACGCCGACATGGTGATCGGCGACCGCCAGGTCAAGACGATCGAGCACTTCTCTCCGGGCAAGAAGCTCCTGCAGCGGCTCGGCTCGTGGGTCGTGCGCCAGGCGAGCTCGACCGACATCCCCGACACGACCTCGGGCTTCCGCGCCTACAACCGCGAGGCGGCCCTCCAGGTCCAGGCGGTCTCGCGCTTCACCTACACGCTCGAGACCGTGATCCAGGCAGGCAAGCTGATGGTCGCGATCGACAGCGTCCCGATCCGGACCAACCCGAAGACGCGCGAGTCGCGGCTGTTTCCCTCGACCGGGGCGTACGTGCGGCGCAACGCGCTCTCGATCTTCCGCGTGTACTCCCAGTACCAGCCGCTGAAGGTGTTCTGGAGCGGTGCCGTGGTGCTCGGCCTCGCAGCGCTGGCGGTGTTCATCCGCTTCCTCGTCACGTTCGTCGAGAAGCCGTCGATCAGCGGCCACACGCAGTCGCTCGTGGTCGCCGGCGTGCTCTTCAACACCGCGATGCTGCTCGGCGCGCTCGGTGTGATCGGCGACCTGCTCGACGCCCAGCGCACGCTGTCGCAGCGAACGTTCGAGCGCGTGCGGCGGATCGAGCTGCAACTCGGGGTGGAGCCCTCACACTACGAGCCGGGCGAACGGCAGCCGCTCGAGGTATGACGGCGACCGTCCCCACCGGGAACACGTACGACAAGTACGGCTCGACCAACCCGGTCGTGCGGCGCTTGATGGCGGAGTTCGAGCGGACGCTCGACGAGCTGCTCGGACGTGCGGCGCCTGCATCGATTCTCGACGTCGGCTGCGGCGAGGGCGTGCTGACCGCCCAGTGGGCGTCGCGACCGGGAGTCGACCGGGTCGTCGGCGTCGATCTCGACGACCCGAAGCTGGCAGCCGAGTGGGCTCACCGGACACCGCCGAACCTCGAGTTCGTCGCCGCCGACGTCTCAGGCGGGCTCCCCTACGGCGACGGCGAGTTCGATCTGGTGTGCGCGACCGAGGTGCTCGAGCACGTGCCCGACCCCGACCGCGTGGTCGCCGAGATGGCCCGGGTCGCCTCGCGCGACCTGCTCGTGTCGGTCCCGCGCGAGCCGCTGTGGCGGATCCTGAACCTGGCGCGCGGCGCGTACGTGCGCGAGCTTGGGAACACGCCCGGCCACCTCAACCACTTCTCGCGCCGCGGGTTCGCCACGCTGCTCGGCCGCCACGGTGAGGTGCTCGAGGCGCGCTCGCCGCTGCCCTGGACGATGCTCCTCGTCCGGGTCGCGTGACGGCCCTCGAGGACACCCGCGGCACGCCGGCTGCCACCGGCAACACTTCGTACGCGTCCGGCGCGCGGGTGCTGACGGTCGGGATCGCGTCGACCGGGATCTTCACGTTCCTGTACCTGGCGACCGCCAGCCACGTGCTCGGGAAGGGCGCCGAGTACAGCCGGATCTCGATCTGCTGGGCGGTGATGTACGTGATCGTGTCGGTCATCTACCGGCCGATCGAGCAGCTGCTGTCCCGCACGATCTCCGACCGTCATGCTCGCGGCGTCAGCGGCCACATCCTGCGTACGCCGGCGCTGATCCAGGGAACGTTCGCGCTGCTGTTCCTGGCGGTCGCGCTTGCACTCCATGGCCTGATCGCCAACCACCTGCTCGACCATTCGCAGGGGCTCTACTGGATCCTCGTGGTCGGGGTGGTCGCGTACGCGGCGAGCTATTTCGCACGCGGCTGGCTTGGCGGCAACAAGCGCTTCGCCCTGTACGGCGGGCTCGTGTTCCTCGAGTCGGTCAGCCGCTTCCTGTTCGCGCTCGCCGCCGCGGTCGGCGTCTTCAGCGGCCAGAACGCGATCGGCGTCGGGATGACAGTCGCACCGTTCGTTTCGCTGTGCGTGATCCCGCTCGCCTGGCGCCGGGTGCGGGTGCCGGGCCCGGAGGCGATCGAGGTGGTCGACGCCGGGAGCAGCGGCCCCGCCAGCGCAGGCGTCGAGGAGGCGGCGACCGACCTGTCGCTGCGCCACGGCGCCGGGTTCGCGACGGCCGTGGTCGCGATCATGCTCTCGGAGCAGACGCTGATGAACGCGGGCGTGATCGTCGTCGCGGCGGGCGCGGGGTTCAACCTGACGAGCGGGCTGACCGGCCTGGTGTTCAACGTGCTGCTGATCGTGCGCGCGCCACTGCAGCTGTTCCAGGCGCTCCAGACGACGATCCTGCCGCACCTGACGGGGATGCAGGCGCGCGGCTCCTCGGACGAGTTTCACCGGGCGGTGCGGACGACGCTGCTGGTGATCGGCGCGTTCGCCGGCGTGGTCGCGCTCGGGCTGCTCGCGATCGGGCCGCAGGTGATGCACGTCGCCACCGGCAACCCAGAGCGCGAGTACGGCCGGCTCGGGCTGGCGGTGATCGGCGCCGGGATGGGCTTCCACCTCGCGGCCGGAACGCTCAACCAGGCGCTGCTCGCGCGCGAGTGGGCCGGCCAGGCCGCCGGCGCGTGGCTGATCGCCGCGGCCGCGTTCGTGCTGTTCACGGCGACCGACACGATCGCGAACGAGGTGACCCGGGTCGAGGTCGGTTACTGCGCCGCCGCCGGACTGCTGGCGCTGCTTCTGTGGGGCATCTACCGGCGCTCGTCCGCGTCGAGCGCCGCTTCGGGCGCCGGCCAGCGCGCTGCGCTCGCGGCCGCAGCCAGCTCCAGGTAGGCGGCACCGGGGTCGGCGGCGTCGAACACGGCCGAGCCGGCGACCAGCACGCCCGCACCCGCGCGGACGCAGCGGGCGGCGGTCTCGCGGTGCACGCCGCCGTCGACCTCGAGCGCGACGCTGCGCGGCAGCTGCTCGCGCAGGCGGCGGAGCTTGCCGTAGGAGCTGGGGATCAGCGCCTGGTTGCCCCACCCGGGGTCGACGCTCATGCACAGCACCATGTCGAGCGAGTCCGCGGCGGCGGCCTCGCTGACGGCGGCGGCCGGCGTGCCGGGGTTGATCGCCGCGCTCGCCGCGCAGCCCGCCTCGCGGACGGCGGCGAGCACGTAGTGCAGGTGCGGCGTCGCCTCGACGTGTACGGTGATGCTGTCGGCCCCCGCGCGTGCGAACTCGACCACCTGGCGCTCGGGTCGCTCGATCATCAGGTGCACGTCGATGATCGCGCCCGCGGCGTGGACGGCGTCGCCGATCGCCTCGACGACCAGTGGCCCGAACGTGATCGGCGGAACGAAGTGGCCGTCCATCACGTCGACGTGGATCACCCGCGCGCCGGCGGCGAGGACGTCCTGCACCTGGGCACGCAGGCGCCCGAAGTCGGCCGACAGGATCGACGGCGCGATCTGGACCGCGTGCAGCTGCTCGGCGGTGGAGGGCACCAGCCGCGCCTACACGGCCCGCAGCATGCTGCCCTTGCAGTGGTTACAGGTGACGATCGCGGTGCTCGACATCCGCACGATCGTCGAATGCTCGCCACAGTTCGGGCACACAGAGACCAGCTCGAACCGTCGCATGCAGTAGACGCAGCGATAGCGACCGGGCGCCGCCGTGGGCCGCAGCCACGGCTCGCCGCAGCCGGGGCACTCGATGCCGAGCTTGGTCTGGGCTTCGGCCATCCGAAGTAGGGTAACGCGCCCGCCGGCAGGCGGATCCGCCGCGACCGCCGGCTTGTGTGCCGGCAGACGCGGACCGGCGTCAGATCAGGGCCGGCTCGGGCACCGCCGGGGTGAACGCCGGCTGCTCGGCCATCGGGCGTACGTCGACGGCCACGACCTTGTACTCGGGGCAGCTGGTGTTGACATCCGCCGAGGAGCCGATCAGCAGGTTGGTCCGCACCTCCGGGAAGTGGAACGCGGTGAACACGTGGCCCGGCTCGATCCGGTCGGTGACACGGGCCTCGACCTCGATCCGCCCGACGCGGCTGCGCACGGACACGCGCTGACCGTCCTCGATCCAGAGCCGCTCGGCGTCGTCGGGGTGGATCTCGAGCCACTCGCGATCGACCAGCTGGAGGTTGCCGGTGCGGCGCGTCATCGTCCCGGCGTTGTAGTGCTGGAGCCGCCGTCCGGTGACGAGCACGAGCGGGAACTCCTGATCGGCGGCGTCGCCCGGCTGCTTGTACGGCAGCGCGGCGAACCGGCCGCGACCGCCGGGCAGCTCGAACTGGTCTCGGTACAGGATCACGGAGTCGGTGCCGTCCGCCGCCACCGGCCACTGCAGTCCGCGACGGCCGAGCCGTGCGTGGCTGACGCCGGCGTACTCGGGGGTCAGCGCGGCGATCTCGTCCATCACCGCGGCGGAGTCGGCATACCCCATCTCGTGGCCGAGCGCTCGCGACACCATCTGGATGATCTCCAGGTCGGGCTTCGCGTTCCCGGGCGGGTCGATCGCCGGCGCGACCAGCTGGAAGCGCCGCTCGGCATTCGTGAAGGTGCCGTCCTTCTCGAGGAACGCCGAGGCCGGCAGCACGACGTCCGCGTACCGGGTCGTCTCGGTCTGGAAGATGTCCTGGCAGACGAGGAACTCGAGCGACTCGAGCGCCTTGATCACGTGCGCGGTGTTCGGGTCGGATTGGGCGACGTCCTCGCCGAAGATGTACATCGCCTTCAGCCGGCCGTCGACCGCGGCGCCGAACATCTGCGGGATCGTGTAGCCCTTCTCGCGCGACAGCGGCTCCCCCCACGCGCGCTCGAACGCCTGCGCGACGTCCTCGTCGGCGACGGACCGGTACGCCGTGTAGGTGTCGGGGAGAGCACCCATGTCGGAGGAGCCCTGGACGTTGTTCTGGCCGCGCAGCGGCAGCAGCGCCGCTCCGGGGCGCCCGACCTTGCCGGTCATCAGCGCGAGGTTGCAGATCAGCCGCACGACCTCTGAGCCGTACAGGTGCTCGGTGACGCCGAGGCCCCACAGGATCGACGCCCGGTCGACCTCGCCGTAGACGTGCGCCGCCCGCTCGATGTCGGCCGCGGGGACGCCCGTGATCTCGTGCACCTGCTCGGGCGCGTAGGTCGCGATCAGCTCCTGCACCTCGTCGAACCCCTCGGTCCGCGCGGCGATGAAATCGTGGTCGAGCAGCCCGTCGCGCCAGACCACGTGCGCCAGCCCGAGCATCACCGCAGCGTTCGTCCCGGGTCGCGGGCTGAGGTGCAGCACGGCGTAGTCGGACAGCTCGATCCGCCGCGGGTCGATCGTCACGAGCGCGAGCCCCCGCAGGGTCGCCTGCTTGATCCGCGCGCCGACGACTGGGTGCCCCTCGGTCGGGTTGGCGCCGATGATGATCGCCGCCTGCGCCGCCTCGATGTCGTCGAACGACCCGGTCGCGCCCGACAGCCCGAGCGACTTGCGCAGCGCCCATGACGTCGGCGAGTGGCAGACGCGCGAGCAGTTGTCGATGTTGTTGGTGCCGACCGCGGCGCGCATCAGCCGCGACATCGCGTAGCACTCCTCGTTGGTCCCGCGTGAGGAGGCGAGCCCGGCGATCGCGTCCGGCCCGTGGGTCGCCTTGATGCGGGTGAGCTCGGCGCGGATCCGGTCGATCGCCTCCGCCCAGGTGGCGGTGCGGAACTCGTCGCCCTCCCGGATCAGCGGCTCGGTCAGCCGGTCGCGCGAGCGCGAGAACTGGTGGGCGAACCGTCCCTTGAGGCACGTGTGACCCTTGTTCGAAGGGCCGTCGAGCGCGGGGCTGATCGACGCGACCCGGCCGTCGCGCACGTGGGCCTCGAGCCGGCAGCCGACGCCGCAGTATCCGCAGACGGTGGTGACTTCGGAATCGAAACGCTGTGTCATGGTCTCTCCCAGGTTGCCCGGATGATTCTCCGTCGGTCGGCTATGCCGCGGCCAGGTTCAGCAGGGTGGTCTCGGTGATCGCATCGGTGGGGCACGTGTCGGCGCAGGCGCCGCACGACACGCAGGTCGAGTCGCGGAAGCCTGCATCGAGCCCGGCGGTGACGTTCGCGTGAAAGCCGCGGCCGGTGGCCGTCAACGCAAATGCGCCCTGGACCTCGTCGCACGCGCGCACGCAGCGCCCGCACGAGATGCACAGCTCGTGCTGGAAGACGAGGTACGGGTGGCGGTCGTCGAGCCGCGGGGCGTGCACCTCCCCGGTGAAGCGCGGCGCGCCGATCTCGAGCTCGCGCGCGAGCCTCGCCAGCTCGGTGTGCGGCGCGGGCGCGACCGGCAGCTCTGACAGCACCAGCTCGACGATCGTCCTGACGACCCGCCGGGCGGTGTCGTCGCGCGTGTCGATCTGCATCTGCTCGCGACACGGAGTCGTGCACGCAGGCACCGGACCCGGGGCGCCCGCGACCGCGACCAGGCACACGCGGCATGCCCCGAACGGCGCCTGGCGCTCGTCGTAGCAGAGCGTCGGCACGGATCCGCCGGCGGCGCGGATCGCTTCCAGCACGGTGCTCCCGGGCGCGACCTCGACAGGGCTCCCGTCGACGGTCACGCGAATCCCTGCGCCGTTCGCCCCGCTCATGCAAGCCTCAGCTCGTCGGGGAAGTGCGCCAGCAGGCTTCGCATCGGCGCCGGCAGGCCGCTGCCATGGGCGCACAGGCTGCCCAGCTCGAGCGCCTCGAGCAGCTGCTCGAAGCGCTCGCGGTCGACCGGCGCCTCGCCGGAGAACTGCTCGTGCGCGCGCTTGAGCCCGATCCGGCACGGGAAGCACTTGCCGCAGCTCTCGTGCGCGCCGAAGCGCAGCAGATGGCGGGCGACGGCGCGCATGTCGGTGCGGTCGTCGAAAGCGAGGATCCCGCCGTGGCCGACCATGCACCCTTCGGCCGCCAGCGGCTCGAAGTCGAACGTCGTGTCGAGCCGCGAGCCCGGCAGGATCCCGCCGAGCGGTCCGCCGATCTGGACTGCCTTGATCACGCGGCCGTCGACGAGGCCGCCGGCCAGCTGCTCGCACAGCTCGCGCATCGACACGCCGAAGCTGACCTCGTACACGCCCGGCCGGGCGAACCGCTCGTTGAAGCAGACGAGCTTCGAACCGGGCGTCGCGCCAGGGCTGAGCTGGGCGTACGCGGCCGCGCCGCGGGCGGCGATGAACGGCACGTTGGCGAGCGTCTCGACGTTGTTGACGACGGTCGGGAGGCCGTGCAGGCCGCGCTGCGCGGGGAACGGCGGCCGCGCCGAGACGGTCCCGCGGCGGCCCTCGATGCATGCGATCAGCGCCGTCTCCTCACCGACCACGTACGAGCCGGCGCCCTCGAGCACGGTCACGTCGAAGCTGAACGACGAGCCGCCGAGCTCCTCGCCGAGCCAGCCCTGCGCGCGGGCGGCGGCGGCCGCCTGCTCGAGCGCGGGCTTCGACAGCGGATACTCCGAGCGGGTGAGGATGAAGCCGTGCGAGGCGCCGACCGCGTAGCCGGCGAGCGCCATCCCCTCGAGCACGAGCGCCGGGTTGCGCTCCATCAGGTACTTGTCGATGAACGAGCCGGGGTCGCCCTCGTCGCCGTTGGCGACGATGTACTTCTGCTCGCCGTCCGCGGCGGCGGCGAACTGCCACTTCGCGCCGGCCGGGAAGCCTGCGCCGCCGCGACCGCGGACGTTCGCCTGCTTGACCTCGTCGAGCAGCTGCTGCGGGGTCAGCTCGGCGAGCGCGCGGGCGAGACCGCTGAAATCGCCCGGGCGGGTCAGCACCGGCTCGGTCAGCGTGCTCGACCACTCGGGCTCGGTGGCCGGACGAGTGGCTCCGGCGAGCACCCGCTCGATCAATCCGGGGCCGGAGTCGATCACGTCGCCGTCGCGGACGGCGGGCGAGGAGTGGCAGAACCCGAGACAGACGGTCTCCGCCAGCGACACCTCGCCGTCAGCCGAGCGCTGGCCGAGCTCGAGCCCGAGCGCCTGCTCGAGCTGCTCGACGTGCGCGTCGGCCGTGGCGGCGAAGCACGCGGTGCCGGTGCAGACCCGGACGTGCCGCCGACCCCGCGGCTGCAGCAGGTCGTCGTAGAAGGTCGAGACACCGTACACGGCCGCGTCCGGCAATCCCGATGCCTGCGCCGCGGAGCGCCGATCCGCGTCGGTGATCTCGCCGTGGTGCTCGAGCGCCTGCTTCAGCACCTCGAGCGCCGTGGGTGCCTGAACGGCGTGGTGGCGTCGAACGAGCTCGACTAAGTTCTGCGACACGACGATCCCCTCTGGTCGCTCAGCGTAGCTCACCACGTAGGCGCGCGACGAAGAACCCGTCGGTTCTGTCGCGGTGAGGCAAGAGTTGGCGGGTCTGCTCGAGTGTGAGCCGCGGAACCCGGGCGACGAGCAGCTCGCCCTCCTCCCGGCTGATCGTGCAGACCGAGTACACGAGCGTGCCACCCGGCTTCAGGGCCAGCGCGCCCGCGGTCAACAGCTCGGTCTGGAGCGCGATCAGGGAGCTGCGATCGCCGCGGCGCTCCTGCCAGCGCAGGTCGGGGCGCGACTGGAGCGTGCCGAGGCCACTGCACGGTGGGTCCACCAGCACCCGGTCGAACCCGCCCGCGGCACCGGCCGCGCTGGTGGCGGCGATCCCGCCGAGGGCGCGACCGTCGGCCTCGACCACGCGGACGTTGCTCGCGCCCATCCGGGCGCACGTCTCCCGCAGCGCCGCTGCGCGCCCCCCTTGCGCCTCGACCGCGACGATCTCGCCCGCGCCGCCCATCAACGCGGCGAGGTGGGTGGTCTTGCTCCCCGGCGCGGCGCACAGGTCGAGCACGCGCTCGCCCGGCTGCGGGTCGAGGATCCGCGAGACGAGCATCGAGGCCCGCGACTGCGCGGCGATCAACCCGTCGCGCCACAGCGGCGAGCCGAACACGTCGAATGGCTGCTCGAGCACGACGCCCTCGGGCAGCTCGGCGCCGGCCGGCCGGTGCTGCACCGGGATCTCCACGGCGGCCTCACGGGCCTTGAGCGTGTTGAGCCGCAGCGCCGACTCGGCCGGCTCGTTGACCGTCGCCAGGAGCGCGCGGGCCTCGTCGGCGCCCAGCTCCCGCCACCACAGCTCGGCGATCCAGTCGGGCACGGAGTGGCGGATCGCCGCCTCTCGTGGGGTCGAATCGGTCAGTGCTTCGAGGATCGCGGCTCCCTCCCGCGCGGTCCGGCGCAGCACCGCGTTGACCAGCCCGTGGCCGCGCGGTCCGGCACGCTTGGCGAGCTCGACCGCGTCGTTCACCGCCGCGTGATCGGCGACCCCGCCGGTCAACAGGAGCTCGTAGGTGCCCAGGCGCAGCGCCGCGAGCACGGGCGGATCGAGCCGCTCCGGCGGCCGGCTGGACAGGCTTGCGACGACGTGGTCGAGCGTCCGCCTGCGCTGCACGGTGCCGTACGCGAGCCGGGTCGCGAGCGCGCGATCGCGCGGGTCGAGGCCAGCCGCCTCGGCATGGAGCGCCCGATCCGCAAACGCTCCACGCTCGAACACACGCCGGATCACCGCGTACGCACAGGCCCGGGCCGGTGCCGGCGCCGTGCGGAGGCCACTGCCGGCGCTCACCGGTTGAGCCCGCGGAGATAGTCCTCGGCGGCCATCGGCCGCCGCCCCGGAGGGTGCACCGTGACCAGCTCGAGGGCGCCCTCCGCGCAGCCCAGCACCGGCCGGGGCGGCTCGAGGATCAACTCACCCTCGACAACCGCCACGCGATCCACGACATGCGCTCGCACCACGCCAAGGCGGTCGCCGCCGGGAAGCTCGACGTAGGCCCCGATGTGGGGCGTCAGCGCCCGCACCCGGCGAGCGAGCTCCGCGGCCGGCCGGGCCGGATCGAGCCGGCGGTCCTCGGCGGCCAGCTTGTCCGCATAGGTGACGCCCACGTCGGGCTGCTCGGTCGGCGGCGGGTCCTCGTCGAGCACGCGCACGAGCAGGTCGCCGCCGAGTGCCTGCAGCCGCTCCGCGAGGGTTCCGTAGTCGTCGTCGGGCCGGATCTCCTCGACCGCTTGGAGGCTGATCGGCCCGCTGTCGAGGCCGGCCGTCAGCGTGATGATCGAGACGCCGGTGCGGGCGTCGCCGGCGAGGATCGCGCGCTCGATCGGCGCCGCGCCGCGCCAGCGCGGCAGCAGCGAAGGGTGGACGTTCAGCAGCCGGTGCTCCGACAGCAGCGGCTCCTTGATCAGCGCCCCGTATGCGCAGACGCACACCGCCCCCGGTGCCACCGCCGCGATCGCCGCACGAGCCTCGTCGCCGTTGATCGACTGCGGCTGCAAGACGTCCAGCCCGAGCGACGCCGCTGCGATCGCGGCGGCCGGCGGGCGCAGGCGCCGGCCGCGGCCCTGGGGGCTGTCGGGCCGCGTGACGACTAGCGCGGGACGGTGCGGCGAGTCGTGCAGCCGCGCCAGTACGGCGGCGGCGAACTCGGAGGTCCCGAGGAAGACGGTCCTCACGCCGTCTCGACGCTCATCACTCGGCGGCGATGCTCACGCGCCGTCGGCGGCGGCCTGCCAAGCGCGCAGCGACTTGATCGCCGCCTTCTTCTGCTCGCGCGTCGTGCGGTCGAGGATCAGCACACCGTCGAGGTGGTCGATCTCGTGCTGGATCACGCGCGCCTCGAGGCCCGATGCCTCGATCAGGATCGTCTCCCCGTCGCCGTCCTGCCCGCTGACGCGGATGTGCACCGGCCGCTCGACGTCGACGGACACCTCGGGCAGGCTCAGGCAGCCCTCCTCGGCGATCTCCTGCTCGCCGCTGCGCCACTCGATCCGCGGGTTGACGAGCGCCGCGACCGAGGCGTCCGGCTGGACCCGGTAGACGAGCAGGCGGTGCAGCACTCCGACCTGCGTGGCCGCTAGCCCGATCCCGAGCGCGTCGTGCATCAGCGCCCCCATTCGGGCGATCTCGGTGCGCAGCGCGTCGTCGAATCGTTCCACGGGTCGTGCCCGCTCCTTGAGGACGGGGTCGCCCCACTTGCGCACATGGGCGAGGGCCGCCCGGCGCCGGGCGGCGACCTCGGGATCGAGCGGCTCCTCTTCCGCTTGGGAGTCCTCGACGACCTCGGGGGCGGCCGCGTCGAGCTGTTCGACCGTGTCAGCCATCGCGGCAAAGTGTAGATCCCGAGGGATTGCACCCCATGCGCAGCGTGCGATATCTTGCCGATACCGTGAGCGATATCGCCGAGCCGTCGCCACCGGAGCTCGATCCTGTCGAACTGCTCGTGCGAGCGATCCGAACGCTCGCCCAGCCCGAGCAGGATGCGGTGTTCGGGTACCTGCTGCGGCAGGGCGCAAGCGGCCGCGTCGATCCCGGCCTCGGGTCGCTCCGCCGGTTGCACCTCGCCCGGACCGAGGAGCTGTCGGACGTCGCCCGTCGCGAGGCGGCCCGGGCGGTGGAGCTGCCGCTCCTCGCCAGCGCCACCGATGCGAGCCTGCGCAGCGTCCCGGTGCGGTTTCCCGAGCCGCTGTACGAGCGGCTGAAAGCTTGGTGCAGCGAGCACGGCTTCCCGATGGCCGCCGTGATCCGCGGGCTCGTCGAGCGGTTCCTGGACGAGCGCGGCGCGAGCTCCGCCGTCCGATCCGAATAGGGCTCCACGTGGAGATCAGGACGACGGATTACCACACCGCGGGTGAGCCGTTCCGGATCGTCCTGGACGGTGCGCCGCAGATTCCGGGGGCGACGGTCCGCGATCGCCGTGAGCATGCCCAACGGTCAGACGCGGTCGACCTCGTCCGTCGGTTGCTGTGTCACGAGCCCCGCGGCCATGCGGACATGTACGGGTGCTTCCTCGTGCCGCCCGACGACGACGGTGCCGACTTCGGAGTGCTGTTCTGGCACAAGGACGGCTACTCGACGGCGTGTGGCCATGGCACGATCGCGCTCGCGGCGTGGGCGGTCGAATCCGGTCGCGTCGCATGCCCCGACGATGACGAGGCGCAGGTGAGGATCGACGTGCCGTCGGGGCGCGTGCTCGCGAGCGTGCGACGCCGTGCGGGCGCGGTCGAGCGCGTCGTGTTCCGCAACGTACAGTCGTTCGTGGTCGCGCGCGGTTCCGGCCGGCGAGCTGGCGGTCGACGTCGCCTCCGCTCGGGACCGGCTTCGTGCTGCGGTGAAGCTGCGGTACGATCGGACCCTGATGTCGCTCCGACTCAGGTGACTCACCGCTGACGCCGGCCGAGTTCCGCCTCGGCCGCGGGTCCCGGGCCACCCGTGGCCTCGCTGGGCACGGTCGTGTCCACTGCCACCTGTTCGAGATGGAGCAACGTTGGAAGCAGTCGAGGTATGTGAGCTGACCAAGCGCTTTCGCCGCCGCCGCGGCGCCGGGCGCGCGACCGCCCGGATCGCACTCGACGCGGTGTCGTTCACGATCGCCCGCGGCGAATGCATCGCGGTGCTGGGGCAGAACGGCTCGGGCAAGTCGACCCTGGTCCGGGCGCTGTCGACGCTGCTGCTGCCGGACGGCGGCCGCGCGTCGGTGTTCGGGCACGACGTCGTTGCCGAGGCGGGCGCCGTTCGCCGTCTCGTCAACCGGGTGTCGGTCGAGGCGTCGTTCTTCAAGCGCATGTCGGCGACGGAGAACCTGAGCTACGCCGCTCGCTTCTACGGGCTGACGCCCCGCGTCACGAGAACGAGGATCCCGGACGTGCTCGAGCGGGTCGGGTTCGCCCCGAAGCGCGCATCGGAGCCGCTCGAGGACCTCAGCCGAGGGATGCAGCAGAAGGTCGCGCTCGCCCGAGCGCTGTTGACCTCGCCGGTGCTGCTGCTGCTCGACGAGCCGACCACCGGACTCGACCCGCGCTCCAAGCGCGAGGTCCAGGGTTTCATCCGCGAACTGCGCGCGAGCCACGACACGACCGTGCTGCTGTGCACCCACGACCTCGACGAGGCGGCGTCGCTCGCCGAGCGGGTGGGGATCCTCCACGCGGGAAGGCTGCTGGCGCTCGAGCCGCCGGTGGCGCTACTCGACCGCTACGGCGCGCCCAGCCTCGAGCAGGCGTTCTTCACGGCGACCGGCAGCGCACTCGGCGAGGAGACGGAGGAGCTGAACGCATGATCGAGCGCCAACCCCTGAGCCCGACCCGGAGGCAGACCCGCGCCCGCGCCGTCCGCCTGCAGCTGATCGGACTGTCGGGAGTGGTCGAGCGCAACGCCTACCTGATCAAGCGCTACGCCTGGTGGGAGCTCGCTTTCTTCGTATGGACGATCGCGAACACGCTGACGATCGTGTTCATCGCCAAGGGCGTGAGCGCGACCGGCGGCCACATCGACGTGCAGCGCGAGACGGCATCGCTGCTGATCGGCGCGATGATCTGGTCCTACCTCGGGATCATCTTCGAGATCCTGACCGAGACCGTCGCCTGGGAGCGGTGGGAGGGGACGATCGAGTACACGTTCATGGCGCCGCTCGCCCGTGCCGTGCATCTCGGCGGAATGGGGCTGTTCGCAGTGCTGTACGGGGTGCTGCGCACGGCGCTCCTGTTCGTCGTGGTCGCGCTGTTCTTCGGGCTGCATCTCCCCCATGCCGACTTCGCGACGGCGCTCGCGCTGCTCGCCGTCGCCTCGGTCTCGTTCGTCGGGATCGGAATGGTCACGGCGGTGCTGCCGCTGATCTCGCCCGAGAAGGGCGCCCAGCTCGGGTTCATCGCCCAGGGTCTCCTGCTGGTGGTCTCGGGCGTGTACTACCCGGTGTCGGTCCTGCCTGCCTGGATGCGGTGGCTGGCGACGGTCTCGCCGGCTACGTACGCGCTGCGAGGCATCCGCGCGGCCGTGCTCGACGGCGCCGGGCTTGGCGCTCGCCTCGGCGACCTGTGGCCGCTGCTCGCCCTCGGGGCGGCTGCGATCCCGCTCGGGCTGCTGACCTTTCGCACGGGCGAGCGCTACGCCAAGCGCCACGGCAAGCTGAAGCGCTCCGGCTGACGGACGCCGACTACTGCGGATCGACGTCGACGCTGAACGCTACGCCCCGGTATGCCCGATCCCCGCCGACGGCGTCGACCGCGGCGCCGGCGGCCGCGATCGCGGCGGGCCGGTCGGCGGCCTTGACGAGCAACTGGCGGCGGGCCCGGCCGCGCAGCGCGAACAGCGGCGCCGGGCCGAGCACCGCGGCACCGGGAGGCTCGATCAGCGTTCGCAGCTCGGCCGCCGCGGCCCCGGCGTCGGCCGCCTCTGGGGCCGCGCAGACGAC
>DAHUYL010000189.1 GCA_027315255.1 Solirubrobacterales bacterium
CACGAACTACACACGCTCCGAACAGCCTGACACTGACCACATCGATGCCGAGAGAGCCGGTTTTCGCCGGGGTTTCTGCCGGGGTTTCTGCCGGGGTGTTGAGAGAAACAGTCCGATCCTGACCGGGGTTTCCCGCCGACAGGGTCCGATCCTGACCGGGGTTTAGCGCCGAAACGGTCCGATCCTGACCGGGGTTTAGCGGCGAAACAGTCCGGTCCTGACCGGGGTTTAGCGCCGAAACGGTCCGATCCTGACCGGGGTTTCCGGCCTGCCCGGCCGGCGTCGCCGCCAGGAGCGGCCTGGCGTTCTGAGCGGGCGCCATGCGCTTGCGGGCGACGAGCGGTTCGCCGAGCAGGCGGGGATCGGCCAGCCGCCAGCAGGTGGTGTTCCCGCGGCCGCCGACGCAGTTCTCCGCGAGAACCTCCCCGCAGGCCAGCAGCGTCGTCCGCGCGCGGCGGTAGCTGCGGTCTGACAGGCCAGCCGCCGCCCTGATCTCCTCGGTCCTCCGACCGACCACCTCGCGGTCCTCATTGGCCAGCGCGGCGAGCGTCGCGAGCAGCGCCCGCGCCGGCCCCCGGGCGCGGCTGTAGCCCAGCACGCAGCCGAACAGCCGCGCGTTGACCGGCTCCTGCAGCCACGGTCCGCGCGTGGCGAACTCGAGCGTCAGTGTGCTCGGTCGGCCTCGCCCGCCGCCACCCGCCGCCAGCGAGATCAGCTCGCGAGCGACGAGCTGCTCGCGCGCCGCCAGGTACTGGCTCCGGCTCAACCCCGCTCTGGCCGCAGCGGCTGGGTTGCCCGCGAACGTCTGGTGCTCGGCATCGGCGTAGCTGGCGAGCGCGAACGCGACCAGCCGCTCGCCAACCGAAACGTCCTCGAGCGCCAACGCAGCGGAGATCGTCCGGTAGCTCATCGCCGGGTCCTTGTGTGGTGGCTGAAAGCCATCGCCAGCGCCCGCGCACGGGACGCTCGCGATGGCGCTCACGCCAAACGAGACGACACACTGAAGCCGCCCGGGCTCGGGGTCCGTCCAACACCCGGATAAACTCTGCGAAAGAGAAGCTTGTGCGGCGCTGACGGCGCCTATGTTCTGGAAGACCGGGTGCCAGCCCGGTCTTTCTCGTTCCCGAGGCCTCCACTCGGTGGTGGGCCGCGAGCACACTCCGCGTGGCGGCGGACGATGAAGCAGGCAAGGCTGCATGGGCCGCTCACGCCGCGAGCTCCTCAAACGAGCTGTCGCCGCGCCTGCCGCGGATCAGCACGCTCCGGTCCTCGGTTGACCAGATCACCGCGCCAACCACCCGCGGGTGCCCGACGAACGTCCCGTAGCGATCCCAGATCGGCGCCTCGAGCGCAAAGCACAGCTCGTCCCGAGAGGACCACCGCTCGACCTCGACCAACTCGCCGCCTTCCAGCCGCAGGAGCTTGATCGTGTCCGTGCGCCCGCCGGCGCCGGCGCGGCCGGAGAACGGCACGAGCGCGACAGTCGCGCCGCGGTGCTCGAGCTCCTTGAAGACCGCCGGACGACACACAAGCTCCCGACGCGCCGGGCGCAGCCGCGGCTCGTGAACGCGCCGAGCCTCCCGGCCAGACGGCGTCGAGCACCGCTCGCCCGCCGCCGCCTTGCACGTCGGGCAGGAACGCTCAAACCACCCGCGCGCGACATGCAGATGCGACTCCGCGACAGCTCGGCTACCGCCGGCATGACCCGATCGCCAACGCGTGCACCGCGCCCCAGGCGCAGCAAGGCAATACGGACACCACTGCACCAACCAAGCCAGCCGATCGCTCACGGCGCGTCCTCTCCGGTTCGGTTCGACGGCTCGACGGTGGTGGGTGTCCACGCGAGGAATACCTCGTCTCCGGCCACTAGGCGAGGCGGCCGGCGCGAGCGCTGTGGAACGGCACCCAACGTCCAAATTGGACGTTGTTGTCTGCTCAATTGGTCCGGTAAACGCCGATTTCGCGACTTACCGGACCAAAAAGATCCGGTCAGCCCATTTCTCGCGTAGCCCGAAAGTGGGCCATTTGCAGGAGAAAAAGGTGATGGCGAGACCCGGACTCGAACCGGGGACACCACGATTTTCAGTCGTGTGCTCTACCAACTGAGCTATCTCGCCGGGGGCGCCGATGCTAGCGATTTGGCCGCCGCTGCCCGCGGAACAATGTAGGCATGGATGATCTCAGGCGCCTGTACGTGCTGCGCCACGCGAAGTCGAGCTGGGAGGATGCCGGGCAGTCGGATCACGAGCGACCGCTGGCGCCCCGGGGCCAGCGGGCGGTCAGGCATCTCGCCGAGTACCTCGAGCTGAGCGCGATCCGGCCGGAGCTGGTGCTGTGCTCGAACTCGCGGCGGACGCTCGAGACGCTCGAGGGGGTGCGGCCGGGTGGCGAGACGCTGATCGAGCCGGCGCTGTACACGGCGAGTGTCGGGGAGCTGGTCGAGCGGTTGCGGCAGGTGCCTGCGGGCACCGGATCGGTGATGGTGATCGGGCACAACCCCGCGGCGCAGATGCTGGTGCTGCGGCTCGCGCGGTCCGACCGGGGTGACGAGGAAGGGCTGGCTGCGGTGCGCCGCAAGTTCCCGACGGGCGGTCTCGCGACGCTGGAGCTCCCCGTGCCGTGGGCGGCGCTCGTCCCCGGGTGCGCCGAGCTGACCGAGTTCGTGCGACCGAAGGCGCTGCCGATCCAGTCGCGGTGACCCTGATTGGCCGGCCCACCAGGCCGGCCACAACGGCCTACGCTTGGCCACCCGCGGCCGACGAGAGCCGCCTCAGCAGCTCTAGCGCCCCCGCCTTCGACAGCGGCTCGTTCAGGTTGCCGCACTTGGGCGACTGCACGCACGAGGGGCAGCCGCTGCGGCAAGGGCACTCGCCGATCAGCCGCCGCGCGTCGGCGACGAGGTGGTCGAAGCGGGCGTAGCCGCGGCGGGTGATGCCGACGCCGCCCGGGTGGCCGTCGTAGATGAAGATCGTCGGCCCGCCGGTCTGCGGGTGGGCGTTGGTCGAGAGGCCGCCGATGTCCCAGCGGTCGCACATCGCGATCAGCGGCAGCACCGCGATCTGGCCGTGCTCGAGCGCATGCAGCGCCCCGAGCAGGTGCTGGGCGGGGAACGGCTCGCCCGCGATCACCCCGTCGAGCTCGTACCAGAGCGCTCTCGTGGAGAACTCGGTGGTCGGCATGTCGAGTCCCTGGAAGTCGATCACGCTCTGGTCCTGGACGTGCTTTCGCTGGAATCCGAGCACGGTCTCCGAGTACGCGACGGTGCCGAACGAGAGGGTCACGCCGTGCGTTTCGCGGCGCTCGAGCAGCCGCTCGACGTACACCATGATCTCGCGCCTGGTCTGGGTGTAATAGTTGCCCTGGAACGGCTCGAGCAGCGCGCGGCGCGCATCGAGGTCGAGCTCGAGCACGAGGTACGCGCGCCCGAGGTGCAGGTAGATCGCGCCCGTGTGGACGGTGGCGTACGCGCGCGCGGCCTCGATCGTGCCGATCAGCTCTCCCTCGCGTGCGTCGATCAGCGCGAACGAATCGGGCGTCGCCGAGCGCAGCGCGACCCGGGCCGCCGGGTAGTCGTCGGCCCGCCGCGGGACGAAGCCGGTGGCGCGCTCGCGCAGCAGCCCCTGCTCGGCGAACTCGCCGGCGCGGTCGAGCACGTCGTCGCCGAACAGGCTCGCGTCGGCCTCGGTCAGGGGCGCCTCGTGGGCGGCGCACAGCAGGTGCTCGTCGCGAATCTCGGGGCTGCGCGGATCGATGATCGCCGCCTCGACCGGCCGGCGCAGGAACTCGTCGGGGTGGCGGGCGAAGAACTGGTCGAGCGCATCCTCGCCGGCGATGTAGACCGCGAGGCCGCGGCCCCGGCGACCCGCGCGCCCCCACATCTGGCGCAGGCTGGCGACCGTGCCCGGGAAGGTGACGCAGATGGCGGCGTCGAGGCGGCCGATGTCGATCCCCAGCTCGAGCGCGTCGGTCGCGACCACGCCGAGCAGATCGCCGCTAACCAGCCGCCCCTCGATCTCGTGGCGCTGGCCGGGGGTGTAGCCCGCCCGGTACGGCGCGATCCTGGCGGCCGCCGCGGCTGGGAGGCGAGCTACCGCCTGGCGCATGATCAGCTCGACCCCCTTGCGCGACTTCATGAAGCAGATCGTGCGGGCGCCCTGCTCGACGAGCGAGGCGAACAGCTCGGCCGCCTCGGCCAGCGCCGAGGCGCGGGTCCCGAGGTTCTCGTCGAGCAGCGGCGGGTTCCAGATCGCGACGCGGCGTGCGGCGCGCGGTCCGGTGTCGTCGTCGATCAGGCCGATCTCAGCTTCGTCGACGCCGATCAGCCCGGCCGCGAGCTCGCGCGGGTTGGCGATCGTCGCGCTCGCCAGCAGCAGGCGGGGAGCGGTGCCGTAGATCGCGGCGACCCGGCGGAGTCGCCTGAGCACGTTGGCGACGTGGGAGCCGAACACGCCACGGTAGACATGCGCCTCGTCGACGACGACGACCGCGAGGTTCGCGAGCAGGTCTCCCCAGGCGGTGTGGTGGGGGAGGATCCCGACATGCAGCATGTCGGGGTTCGTGATCACCAGGTTCGCACGACGGCGGATCGGGGGGCGCTCCTGGCGTGAGGTGTCGCCGTCGTAGATCGCCGGCCTGAGCCGGTGGCCGAGGCCGAAGGCGTGGAGTGCTCGCGCCTGGTCCTGGGCGAGCGCCTTGGTCGGGTACAGGAACAGCGCGCGCGCCTTCGGATCGGTGAGCAGCACCTGGAGCGCCGGCAGCTGGAACGTGAGCGACTTGCCCGAGGCGGTGCCGGTGGTGACGATCGTCGTGCGCTCGAAGGCGCTGTCGAGCGCTTCGAGCTGATGGCCGTAGAGCTGGTCGATTCCGGACTGGTCGAGGGCGTGGACGAGCAGGGGGTGCAGTCCCTCCGGGATCGGGACGAGGTACGGCGCCTGGTCGGGGATCAAACGCTCGTGCACGAGGCGTGCGTCGGCGCGGCCGGCGGCGAGAATCGCCTCCCACGGCTCCTGCTCGCGGCCGGCGGTGTCGGCGTGCCGGGTCGTCGCGGGCATCCTGGTCGAGTATGGCGAGGCGCCGGCTCGGCCCGGGGATGCTGGGCGGGGCCACCGAATCTTCACGTCGGGCTAACGTGCGTCTGTCACCGTGTGCGGGCCAACGTGACCGACGGGAGGTGTGAGATGCCACACATCATCGTGATGGCCGACGCGGACGCGACGGACGGCGGCGAGCGGGGAGCCGTGATGCTCCGCGAGCGGATCAATCCAAGCGACCTCGAGAGCCAGCACTTCGCCGAGCGACTGCTCGAGCGGCTGGGCTGGGCGGTCGGCGACGCGCAGCGGGCCGAGCTCGAGCTGGCGGTCGGGCCCCGGGTCCCGCCGCTGGCGAACTGACCCGGGTGCCGGCGCTGGCGAGGTTGGGTCCGCGCAACTCGGCCGCGCCGCCAGAACGGAGATGAGTCAGCCTCCGGCGAGGGTGCTGAGCACCGCCTCGTACACGCCGGCGCCGTGGGCTCCGTCCGCGATCCGCACCGCGTCGAATTGGGCGACGTCGGTTCGGAGTGACGGGTCGCGGTCGATCGCGTTGGCGACCAGCCAGAAGCAGCCGACGACCTCAGCGGCGCCGAGGTCCTCGCGCGAGTCCCCGACCGCGATCACCTCGTCCCGCGTGTAGCCACGGTTCTGCATGTGCCGCGCGACCGCACGCGCCTTCGACGACGCCGCCGGGATCAGGTGGTACGCATGCACGCGATCTGCCTCGAGCCCGAACACCTCGCCGTCGACCGCGACCCCGTGCGCGGCGAGCACGCCGTTGTCGACCAACCGCAGCCAGTCCAGGTTCGCATCGGTCAGGACCGTGGCGACCTCGTCGAGCGCGACCTTGCCCCGGTACAGGTGCGAGACCTCGCGCCCGATCGACCACGGGGTGTGGTACTCCAGCCGTCCGGCGAACCGGTCGAGCAGCAGCTCCGGCGCGCCCGAGCTCGCGATCTGCTGATAGATCGATCCGTTCGTCGTGGACGGCTCGACTCCGTCGGTCAGCCACTCGAGCTCGCCGTCGAGCACCAGCCCGCACCCGAGCTCGAAGATGAACGAGCGCTCCCCGATCAACCGCGCGCACTCGAACACGCTCGATTGGCGGCGCCCCGAATACAGCACCACCTCGACCCCCGCTCTTTGGCAGGCCTGCAGCGCGCGGACGCCGTCCAGCGAGAAGCCGCCGTCCACGCCGGCCAACAGCGACCCGCCTGGCCCGAGCAGCGTTCCGTCGAGATCCACGTACAGCGCCCGCACGAGACTGGCCTGCCCGTCAGGCGGCGCCGCGGGCCCGAGCCCGGTCCTGGGCCTGGCGCGCGACCTCGTC
The DNA here is from genome assembly GCA_027315255.1 of Solirubrobacterales bacterium. GTDB lineage: Bacteria > Actinomycetota > Thermoleophilia > Solirubrobacterales > Solirubrobacteraceae > Palsa-465. The sequence continues at coordinate 6,361 of DAHUYL010000189.1, forward strand.
CTCGAGCGCGACCGCCTCGGCGAGGTCACCGGCCGCCTCGGCCATCCCGCCGAAGGCGCCGGCGACCTCGGCCGCGTTCGAACCGGCGATCGCGCGGTTGAGCGCAGCGACGGCGGCGTCGAAACGCAGCCAGAGCTCCTCCGGGCCACGGCGGCCTGTCCCGGGGCGCAACTCGTACGGAGGGGCAGCCCGTTCGGCGCCTGGCACGGGCCGCCACAGCAGTCCGGCCCGGTGGGCGTGCTCCCACGCGACCTGCTCGGTCGCCGCCGCCTCCGACAGGTTGCGCAAGCGCTGACCGAAGCCGATGTCCGGCGGCGCCAGCTTGTGTGCACGCATCGCCTCCGCCCAGCCGGCGCTGGCGTGGCGGACGAGGCGCATCACGTGCCCGCGCTCCTTGTCGAGGTCCTCGAAGAAGCTCACCGGTGGGTTGCGGTGGCGTGGTGGATGGTGGCCGCGAGGTCGTCGGAGTCGGCTGCGTCGTCCGCGGCGTCGGGCGATCCCGCCGGCGCTGCAGGGTCGAGCTCGGCGACGCCGACCTGCCCCCCGCCCCAGAAGTCCTCGGCGCTCGGCTCGGGCTCGCGTGCGGGCGGCACGCTTCCGGCCTGGTAGCCGGCGGCCAGGATCCGCTCGAGGTCCTCACGCCTGATCCGCACGCGCCGACCGACCCGGATCGCCGGCAACGAGCCCTGCTCGATCCAGTTGCGGACGGTCTGCTGGTTGAGCTTGAGCAGCTCGGCGACCTCGGCGACCGTCAGGAAGGGCTCCGCGCGATCGTCGTCAAAGGCCATGGACATATTCTCCAATTGAGACTAAATAGATACAACTCAGCCTCGCTATAGTAGCGTCCGCGACGGACGACAGATCCGACTCATTCGGGAGGGCGCTGGTTGGCAACAGACGGCGACAGAGTCGACGGAAGCGGCGGCGAGCCCCGGCCCGACAACGTCGTTCGCCTCCCGCCGGACTGGCTCGGCCCACGCTCCGAGCTGGTGCCGTTCGGATCCCGCGCGAGCACCGGAACGGCCGTCGAGGGCGACGGGCCGGCGAGCAGCGAGCGCGCGCAGAGAGCGCGCAGGCAGCCACGGCGCGCGAGCGGGGCGAGTTCTCCGCGGCGGTTGCGGCCGGTCGAGGACGAGCGCGCCGAGGTCGAACCCGGGTCCTTGCCGGCGGGGCGTGCGTCTGCAGCGGCCCCGGCGGACGTCCTCAGCGCCGATGCGTTCTGGAGCGAGGACACCGAGTTCCTGCACCAAGCGATCCGAACCGCGCCCGCCAAGGCCGGCGGGCGCCCGGCACCGCCAGAGCCCGTCGCCGAGCGCGGGGGCCGAACGCGCCGTGCCGCCGTGGGGCGTGGCCGGCTCTCGGTCGCTCCGCGAGCACTGCGGCGGCTGGGCGGGATCGTGGGAGGCTGCGCCGTGCTGGTGGTCACAGCGGTCGCGCTCTCCTCGGGCGGACCGCGGTGGTCCCAGAGGCCGCCGTTGCCCGACCCGGCGGGGGTCGGTCCAAGTGGGTCACCGGCTGGGATTCTCGGCGCGGCAGCGCGTCAGGTGGACGACCTCGCAGGAGTGCTCGAAGCGCAGCTGGGCGGGACGTCCCTGGCCTCAGAACTGGCCGGACGCATTGCGGTGCGACACGAGCGCCACCCGCGTCAGCCGGGCAGTCGCTTCCGTCGCGCCGGCCGGCGGGCGGGAGCCGCGGCGCGTCGTCGATCCGCCGCCACCGACCAACGGCGTGCCGGCGCGACCCTACCCGGGCCGAGCAGCGGCGGCAGTGACGGTCCCGCGAGCTCATCGGCGGTCGCCGGCGGCGCCACGACCTCGAGCGCCGGTCCGTCCAGCGATGCTGCGGCGACTCCGTCCGGCGCCGGCTCGCATCCGACCGCCGCCACGGACCCATCACCACCGGCGAACACGACGCGATCCTCGTCCGCAGCCGCGTCATCGGCCCCCTCGTCGACTGCGCCGGCGACCACGGAACCGACGACGGTCGCTCCCAGCCGTCCGGTCACGCCGGCGACCAAGTCTGCGTCGTCCTCGGGACGAACTACATCGGGCAGGTCTGCAGCGTCGCAGTGTGAAGGCCTCAGCCAGCTCGGGTGTCAGGGGCACGGGTCATGATCGATCGCCAGCGCCGGCGGTCGGTCGTCTGCGCCTTGCGATTGCGACTCTGCGTGTTCCTTGCGGTACTGATCGGCTGGCCCGGGCTGGTGGCAGCCGGGCCGGCGCGGGCGGGCGAGTGGATGGACGTGCTGTGCCAGAACCCCTCGGGCTCGACGGCGCCAACCGACGGGCTGGTGTTCACCGGTGAGAACACGGGCGTGAACGTCGGCGCGCAGGGAGGGGTCAGCTGCCCAGGGGGACTGACCGGAACGGTGCCGGCGTTCGAGGCCGGCGTCGGCGGCGTCTGGGCGCGAATCGTAGAGGACGCCTCAGGAACCCCGACGGTGGCGACGTGGACGTATACCGCGCCGGCCGGGTCGACGATCGCCGGCGGGAGCGTCACCGGGGTGGCGGCGCAGCAGTGGACTTACCTCACCGGGGTCGTTGCGTTCGATGCTTGGATCTCGTCCCCGGCTGATCAGGCGGACGCGGCCGACGTGATCGCCGACTGCTCCTCAGCACCCGGCGGGTTTCAGAGCGGGGGCGCTGCCTGCGACATCGACCCTTACGCGAATGGTGCCGCGTGGCGCCCCGCCGCCGAGGCATCATCCGCCCCGCCGGGTCTTGGTGGTGGGTCGTCGGCGCCGGTGGCGGCGATCAGCCATCCGGGCGGCACGCAGCTGTTCCTCACGGCAGCGTGCTCGACGCCGAACACCGACGCGTGCTCTTACAACCAGCAGGCAGGCGACTACGTGACGATGGAGGCCGGGTTCAGCTGGGCCGACATCCTCCTGAGTGACAACAACCAGCCGACCGCCTCCGGCTTCGGCGGGTCGCTGCTGGCGCCGGGCACCGTACACGGGACTGCACACCTGACGTTCACGGCCAGCGATCCGGCTGGGCCGGGTGTCTACACCGTCGTGGTGAGGATCGACGGCGGCAGCCCGGTGTACTCGGGCACGCCCGACACGAACGGCGGGCGGTGCAGCCCCGTCGGCACCGATCCGGCGTCGGGCGCGATGATGTTCGACTACGAGCAACCCTGCCCGGCCAGCGAGCAGCTCGACATCCCGGTCGACACGACCAAGCTCGCGGACGGTGGCCACGATCTCCAGGTCGTGGTTCAGGACGCTGCCGGCAATGTCGCCACAGTCCTGGATCAGGCGTTCACGACGCAGAACCTGACCACGGTCGCGTCCACCACGTCGGAGACCCCGATCCTGCCCGCCACCCCGACCGGGTCGACGGGCGGCAGCGGTGGCGCTCCAACCGGCCCTACCAGCCCTTCCAGCCCGGCAGGTCCGCCCGGCCCCACCGCACCCACGCCGGCGCCGACGCCGGCACCGGCGCCGGTCTTGTACGCGTTCAAGCTCGCGCCGCCGACCGAACGGCTGATCGGCCGCGTGGTCCACCGCCGGTATCTCGCCTCCGAGGTCGTGTTGACGGGGGCCGTCGTCGATCCGGCAGGCGTCGCTGCCCCAGGCATCCAGGTGAACGCCCAGGTCGGGTCAACGACCGGCGCGGGGCTGGAGACGGTGGCGTCGACGACCACGGATGCCGCCGGGCACTTCGAGCTGAAGGTCTCGCGCGGGGACTCTCGCAGGGTGCAGCTCGTCGTGGATGGACAGTCGGTCAGCTTCACGCAGGCCGTGCGGCCGAACGTCTCGTTGAGGATCGCCTCGCTGCGCGGCCAACGGCTGATCTTCACCGGCAGGGTCGCGATCGACCGCAACGGCGGACCGGCACCAGTCGTCGAGCTGTCGGACCGGACCCCGAGCGGCTGGCAGGCACTCGCGAACATCCAGGTCGACAAGGACGGCCGCTACCGGTACGTCTACGTCGCATCACCCCTTGCGGTCGGCCGGTCGTTCGAGATCCGTGCGAGCACCGCCGCCGGGGCGTTCTGGGAGGCATCATCGAGCCGGGCGGTCTCGGCGAAGGTGATCTGAACATGGGGAACCGTGTGGGGAAGCTGGCTCACGCAATCGCGGCCGTTGCAGTGCTGTTCGCGGCTCCCACCGCCGCGGCAGCGACCCCCGCGGTGACGGCTCAGGCCCAACAGGCCGATGCAGCATTTCTCGCCTACGCCCCACCTCCCGCCGGGGGCGCCGGCGCCCTCTGCCTGGTCGACACCGGTGTCAACTCCAATCCGGACACCGCTCCGGGACTGATCGGCTCCTACGCGATCGACAACGGGCCGACCGGTGACGTCGACCCGCAGGGGCACGGGACCCTGATGGCGATGATCGCGGGCGGGGCGGGGAATGGCCTGCTGGGTGCGTGGCCGCAGCTGAAGATCGTCAGTGTCCGGGCCGTCAGCATCCCCTCAACCCCCGGGCAGGAACCGACCTACCAATTAGACAACTACTACGAGGCCATGCAGGACTGCCGTGGTGCTCCAGCGTCGGACGACGTAAAGGCCGTCGATCTCGCGCTCGCCTCGCAGATCCCCCCCTCACCCGACCAGGCGCAGAACTTCGCGACCGTCGCCGGACAGCTCCAGAGCGCGAACATCGCGCTCATCGCCGCGGCCGGTAACAGCCCCGGACCGGTACAAGAACCAGGCGCACAGCCCGGGGTGTTCGCGGTCGGGGCGGACACCGCGCAGCCGGGAACGCTCAGCGACACCCCGATCGGGTCGCCGTGCAACTTCTCCGCAAACCAACAGGTCGGGCTGTACGCGCCGGGCTGCGGGCTTGACGGCGCGAACCCGTTCACCGATCAGCCCACGTGCTGTGAGGACGGGACCTCGCAAGCGTCGGCCTTCACCGCGGCGGTGATCGTCGCGCTGATGTCGTACGACCCGACGCTCAGCTACGCCAAGGCCGAGCAGCTGCTGATCGAAACCGGGGTCAACGGCGACCTCGACGTCGCCGCCGCCTTCCAAGCCGACAACCTCGGCTCGATCGTCACCCAGGGGACAGCGAACATCCCCCAGCCGCCACCCCCAGCCGCACCGCCGTCGACCACCACGACCGCCACACCAACGCCATCCAGCACGACGCCGACGACACCGACTACGCCCACGACGCCTGCGTCAACGCCGACCACGACCACGACGCCGACGCCGACGTCGACCAAGCAGCCCACATGGGCCGTGAGCGTCCGCTTGGTTCGCTGGCATCACGGGCGGCTGACGATCAGGCTCAAGGGGATGCGCAAGTCCGCGACTGCGTACGTCACGCTCAGCTACGCGCAGCATCGCCAGCGAACGGTCCGCTCCCACCGCAGCACGATCAAAATCGCGACCCGCAGACCACGGAGCGTCGCAATCCGCGTACTGGACGGCCGCACACCCCTGAGCGCCCCGGTCACGGTGCGGGTGTGAGCGTGCGCGCGTGCCTTGCTGCGCTGGTCGCTGCCGCTGGCGGACTGCTCGGCTGCCTGATCGGCGGCAGGCTGGGCTCGGCGAGCGCCGCGGGCACGCTCGGAAGCTACACCATCACCGCGTGCAGCCCCAGCAACACAGCGGGCGCCTGGACCACGACCAACCAAGCGCCCGGAACACTCACCACCGGGAACCTGTGCGGCGGCCCCGCAAGCGGCCCGACCGACACCAGCGCACTCACCGACACCGGCGCCCTCTACGGCGAGGACATCGGCAGTTCAACCACCCAGGTCCAGAACGGCCAAGAAGCGGGCTGGACCTTCACGGTCCCGAGCGGAAGCGGGATCACGATCACCGGCGTTAGCTACTACGCAAGCTACGAAACCGGCGAAGGCGGCGGCGGCGACGGCTGGCTCGCCGGCCTGCTGATCGACGGAAACCCGGTCGCAAGCGACTGCCAGGAGAACGCCCAGCACCCCGGCCCGTGCGAAGTGTTCACCGCACAGGCAGGCCAGCAGGTACAGACCGTGCCCAATGGCACCAAGCTCTTCTTTGGTGCGATATGTATGCAACCACTTGGCGGTCTCGCGGTCTCGTGTGCTCCTTCCGGGAACGGATCAACGCACGCTGTTGAGGCCGACCTGTACTCGGCGCAAGTCACCTTGCAGCCCACGAGCGGGCCACGTGTACAGGATTTGGGCGGACCGTTGTGGGGGAGCGGCGTGGTCGCCGGCAGCGTCCCGCTGAGCTTCAATGCGACGGACCCTTCGGGGATCCAAGACGTGCAGGTGGAGAGCGACACGGGCGCGACCGTTGTCAACCAGCAGCAGAACTGCACCTACACGCAGGTGCAGGCCTGTCCGGAACTTTCGTCCGAGCAGCTCGCGGTTGACAGCGCAGGGTTCCAGGAC
>DAHUYL010000194.1 GCA_027315255.1 Solirubrobacterales bacterium
CCTGTGCCATGGTCGGCTCCTATGCGGTTGTGGTCGCCGAGCGGGGTGCCACCCGCACGGCTTCAAACCACCCACGATCGTGTGGGGGCCCGACCACGTCTATCAACGCGGCCGGACGGCAACCTCCATATGGTCTAACGAGCAGGAGTCCCGATTAATGGGCCCGGGTTCGCAGCCACCATATGGAGGAGCCGAGCAGGGCGACGGCGACGAGTACGACGATGCCGGCCTCGAGGAGCTGGAGCTCCCAGAAGCGGTTCGCGGGTTGCAGGCGAATGAGCTCGCCGAGGCGGTGCGTGAGAAGGCAGTTGACGTAGTGGTCCTTCGAGGCGCTGTCGGAGACGTGGCCGCACAGCTGCTGGATCTGCTCGGCGCTGAAGCTGTGCCCGTGCGCGTCGACGTACTGGTAGTTGGTGGCACCGGAGCCGCCGGTGATCAGCCAGTCTCGTCTCGAGTATGGCGCCGGTCCTGACACCCAAACTCGTGTCAAAGGCGCGATCAGCGTTGGGCGGATGTGCTGCAGCAGCAGGTGCGCGGCGAATGCGCTGGCGGCACCCGTGCCCAGTGCGGGCAGAGTCCGTCGCCAGATCACTGCGACGAGGAGGGTCGCTGCGAAGCCGAGAAGGGCGTAGGCGATCGGAACGACGCCGGCGATCTCGAACGAGCCGGGCAGGAGCGGGCTCTGTAGGCGGTTCAGTGGGCGCAGCCACCACCCGGCGATCAGCGACAGTCCTGTCGCGGTCGCGAGCGCGGTCGCGAGTGAAAAGCCGATCCGACCGAACGCCCAGCGACCTCGGGTGACGCTCTGCGTCCAGCTGAGTCGGTAGCTGCCGTCTTCGAGCTCGAGTGCCAGGGTTGCCGCGAGGAGGACGCCGAGCAGGATGGGTAGGTAGGCGAGCCAGTTGATCGTTGTCTGCTCGCTGGACACGTCTTGCTTGAACGCGTCGTATGCATCGAGGCACGCCGATGTTGAGCTGTGGCCGCGCAGGCAGCCAGGGATACCGAGGTCGGCGAAGGTGTGAAGCAGCTGCTGATGGGTCAGGAGCAGAAGGCCTGCCGCGGCAGCGAACGCCAACCCGGTCAGGGTAGATTCGAAGCGCTGCTGGCGCCAGCTGAGCCAGATCATGCCGCGCGCCTGTCTTCGAGTGTCGTCGTGGCTGCGCTTCGAAGGTAGGCCAGAACGATCTCCTCAAGCGGAACCGTCTCGCTCGTCCAGCGTGTATCGAACGGCCGCGCCGAGTTGCGAACGAGCATCATCGCCTGCCGGCCTGCCCGCGTTTCGGCGATCACTTGGTGGACGGCCCGCGCGTTCTCGAGTGCGTCAGATGGGCCGACTATGCGCCCGTGACCGGCGACGATCTCGTCGACGTCTCCTTCGAGTTGCACGCGGCCCCCGGCGAGCACGACCAGGTAGTCGCAGCTCTCATGAAGCTCGCTGACGAGATGCGAGGAGAAAACAACACTGAGACCGCTCTCGGCTGCCGCACCCATCAGCAACTGCATGAACTCATGCCGCGCGAGCGGATCGAGAGCAGCCACCGGCTCGTCAAGGATCAACAGCTCGGGCTGCTTCGCGAGCGCAAGAGCTAGCGCAACCTGCCTGCGCATCCCACCCGAAAGCGCGCTGACCGACACGGTCGTACCGATCCCGAGCTGGCGCAGCCTGCGGCGCGCCTCGCCGTCCTCCCAGCGCGGGTTGAGCTTGGCGCCGAGCTTCAGGAGATCCTCGACGTCCAGGCGTCGGAAGAGATTCGTCTCCTGAGCCACGTAGCCAATGCGAGGCAGCAGCGCCTTCGCGTCCCTCGTGGGCCGCAGGCCGAGCACGCGGATCGTCCCTTCGGTCGGGCGTTGCAAGGCGACGGCGATTTGCAGGAAGGTGCTCTTGCCGGCGCCGTTCGGCCCCACGAGCCCGACGATACGACCCTGCGGCAGCGACAGGTCCAGACCGTCGAGCGCCGCATGGCGTCCGTAGCGCCGCGACAGACCGACAGCCTCGATCGCAGCGCTCATGCCGCCGCTCGCTTTGAGGCTCGCCGGGTTTCGGCGAAGAACGCGTCGATCGCTTCGTGGTCGAGGCCGACAGCCTCGGCGTGTGCCAGCCAACGCTCGAGCTCACGTCTGAGCCGAGCCTGCTGCCGCGCATCCGGTCCGGCGAGCGTCGCTGCCACGTAGATACCGAGGCCGGGTCGACTCTCGACCAAACCCTCGGCCTCCAACTGGCGATACGCCTTCAGGACGGTGTTCGGGTTGACGGCAAGCTCCGACGCAACGTCCTTCACCGTCGGCAGGCGATCGCCGACATGCAGCTGGCCAAGGCGAATCGCGTGCTTGACCTGCTGAACAAGCTGAAGATACGGCGGCACGCCAGACAGCCGATCGCGGCGAAACACTATCAGACCGTGCGCCACCTCCATACCTAGCTATCATGGTAGCACAGTGTCGACGAACGATGCAATAGTCACCACGCGCCGCACGCTTCCTGTCTGAATCGGGCGATGACCACCCCTGGAAGCAGCATGCGATCGCTCAGCCTGCTTGGCGTGGCGACTGCTGTGCTCGCACAGGGGTCGAGCATCGTCAGCCACCTCCGAACATGGTCGCGGGCGAGCCCGGATCAGCCTTTGGCTGCGTCGCTCCGAACTCAGCGCTCTTGACGATGGCGGCGACGCGAAGCTGGGCTAGCTGCTCGGGGTAGTCGACCGGCGCAGATCACCATCAGGGCGGAGCGTTCTCACTCGATCCCGCAGCATCAGCTCAGGAACCCGCCCGCCCTGAGGCTCATGACCAATGACCGCCGAGCGCGATAGGGGCTCGCCCGGCTGTGAAGAGCGAGCCCAAACCTTGTCCCGAAATTCGTCCCGAACTCCGCGATTCTTAGGCCGATCCAACGGCACTGAGGTGCGCTCACGCGACTGAAACCAAAGCAAATGCCCTGCAACTGCCAGACTTGTAATCCCGGGGGTCGACGGTTACCGCCCTTCCAACGGCCATCCATTCACGGCATGGCATCGGTGGCGGCGCACACGAGGCTCATGACGCGCTGGGCGAATGTCGCTGCTGAAACGAGCGTCTTCGCTGCGGCGCCGCATCGGGTCGGTGGTGCACCGCTCGGGTGGGCTGTGGAGCGTCACGTGCCGGGTATGACGGGCGTTGGCCCGGCGGCGTGGATGCTTGGCGCGAACGCGCCGGCGAGCAGCGCGGCGTCGTCGGCTTGGCTCTTGGCGTGCAGGTAGCGGGCGGTGGTCTGGATGTGCGAGTGCCCCATCCACGACTGGACTTGGACAAGCGAGGCACGGTTGACGGCCATCGAGCCGAAGTAGTGGCGCAGCGAATGGAACGGGAGCTGCCGGAGTCCGGCGCGCTGGACGGCGTCGACGTAGCGGCGGCGCTGCACTGCGCCGTCGATGTGCCCACCTCCCGGGCCGGCGAACACGGGGTCCTCGTCGTTCGTGAAGTGCTCCCGTTGGGAGAGTTTCGCGAGCGCTTGGGCGACTTCGGGGACCATCGGGACGCTTCTGACCTTGCCGCTCTTCGGGGTGACGCGCTCGCCGAAGCTGAGGTTCGCTCTGACCCGAACCGATTGGCCCGGGAAGTCGACATCGCGCCAGCGCAGCGCCATCAGCTCGCCGCGCCTCAGCCCCGTCATCGCGGCAGTCACGTACACGGCAGCGTCCTGCTCGGTGCCGGCAGCTCGGACGAGCGCGTCGATCTCCTCGCGCGAATAGAAGTCGTAGTCGCCGGAGTAGCGGACCGGCCGCCGCTCGATCTTCGCGGTCGGGTCGTGGTCCGTCCAGCCCTCTGAGCGGGCATACGTGAAGATCGCGGTCACGATCGTCAGCAGCTTCTCGGCCGTTCGCCCGTACGGCAGCCCGTCGAACCAGCGCTTCACCTGGGCCGGCCGAATGTTCGGGAGCGAGGTCGCGGCGAACGGTGCGCGACCGAACTGGGTGTCCGAGACGTTGGCTTCGTGCTTGGCGGGGAGCAGGTACGCGTCGAGCGCCTGCCTGTAGTCCCTGAGCGTCGAACGCTTCAGGTTGCGCTTGCGCTCGCCACACGTCGAGCGTCGTACTGCTGCCGAAGGCCCTTGTCCCGCCAGGATGCCGCCGCTGCCCGAACGCATGGAAGCAGAAGCGCATCTGATCCGCCGGACGCGCTGCGTGAGACTCCGAGCTCGCGGCACCATACGATGGCCTCATGACCGAGACGTTCTTCGGGCGGATCGCCCTCCACGGTACGACCGCCGCGAAGGACCCGCGCGAAGATCGCCTGACAGAGGTCTTGGCTGCTGTCTTCGGATCGGCTGCCGGTCGAGGACTTGCTCGCCATTTGGCGCACCGCTGGCTAACAAGCGGCGACCTCGAAACAGAAGCTGGACTGCTCGCAAACTGGATCACCGACAGCTTCGGCGCATTGGCGGAGATCACCGCGACACCTCAGCCGCCCACTACTGAAGCAATCGATCGTCTCCGGACCATGCTCGGCGACCGGAACGCGTAGCGCGAGCTGCCGCCGATCAGCCCGCGTGCGCTGGATTGCTCCTTCGGACGGGCCACTCGGTGCTGAGCCTTGACAATAGGTGCGTATCTAGACCTATAATAGATGCGGATCCGCAACTACCGTAGGTGTGAAGATGCCTCTATCTAGAGCTACCAGAGTAGCTCTGTTTCCAACGAGCGGGGCGATCCCGGAGAGCCTTCAGATCGGCCGCACCACGATCATCGACCAGATCACGGGGCGGGCGCTCGGTGGAGAGACGCAACTGCTCGCCGAGGATCGCCACCTCGGCAAGTCGAGTGTCTTGCGAGCGATGGCCGACCGAGCGCTGCGCGACGCCGATGACGACCGCCTGGTGCTGTCGATTGATCTGCGTGACGGCATCAGCTCGTCCGTGGCGCTCGCGCACCGCCTGCTCGAGCAGGCGTCGCAACAGCACGCCGGCGCGAAGATCGCGGCGCTCGCGCGTCGGGGCCCAGTTCAACGCCTGACCGGCTCCCTTCGAGAGAGCGTTCTCACCGCTGGAGATCTGCTTGGGCTGAGAGACGAGGCCGCGATCCTCAAAGCGCTGACCAACGGCCTGACCCCGACCGATGCGGTCACCATCGATGGCGCGTGGCGAGCTCTCGATGCGCGTGGTCAAGCGATCGGCGCTCGGGCGGTGATCGTGCTCGACGAGGCACAGGAGATCGCCGGCTGGGCGGACAACGAGCTGGTTCAGACCGCGCTCGCCAGCACGATCAAACGCGCCAATTCGAGCATCGCGTTCGTCATTTCCGGCAGCGAGAAGCATACGCTCACCGCGCTGTTTGAAACGGACGGCGGTCCGTTGCAGGGCTTGGGGTTCCGCGTCACACTGCCGCCCATCGCCCCAGAGGACTGGGTGTCGGGGCTCGCCGAGCGCTACGTCCAGGCGGAGATCAGCATCACCGAGGCCGAGATCCGCCAGATCCTCTTCTACAGCGACGAGTTGCCGCTGCCGACGATGCTGATCTGCCAGCACACGCTGGACTGGCTCGAGAACGACACGGTCACGCCGGCGACGGTCGACCAGGCGATCGCCGACGCGCGCCGACACCCCTCGTGGGAGCTGACGGGTGAGTAGCGCGGTCAGTGACACTCTGGCGCCCCCGGCCCCCACTGGCTCGACCCTGTCACTTGCCAGCACCCGGCAAGCGCTCGTCGAGCGCGTTGCGGAGACGATCGCGGCGCAGCCGTTCACCGGCCTTGTGGGTGAGGCCGAGGTCGGCAAGACCGGGATCCTCTCCGCGGCCCTTCGTCACCTCGCGTACCGCGGCCGAACGGTGATCGAGATCAATCTCGACGGCGCATGGTCGCCGAATCGACTGGCCTGGCGCTGGTCGATTGAGCTGGCCCGCGCGGCGATTGGGACGGCCGCGCTCTCGCACATTCACGGCCTCGATCGCAGCATGTGGCCGGCCAGCACGCGATCCGCCGTCCTCTCGCTTCCGGCTGCGCTCGGCGAGCCAACCGCCAGTCTGGCCTTGGCGGCACAGCCGCCCAACGGAATCGGCCGCGACACCGTGCTCGACGCCCCGGTCCAGGCGACGATCCGGTTCGCGCGCGCCCGCTCGGAGCTCGTCGTGCTTGCGCTCGATCACCTCGAGATGCCTTCGGCGTCCGGCTTGCGCTCGCCCGACATCGCGCAGCTGCTGTGGTCGCTACGCGCGCCGGGTCAGCAGGTCGAGAACCTCCGTGTCGTCGTCGCGACGCGGCCGGTGGCGCAGGAGCTTGCCAGCGGGCGCGAGGCGGCCTATCACCAGTTCGGTCGCTGGCTCACGATCCAGCCCCCCACGGCTGAGGAGTTCGGCGATGTCAGCGGCGTCCCGACAGCATGGTGCGCGCGCGTGCTCAGACGGACCGACGGCCATCCCTCCAGCACAGTGGAGATCCTCGATGAGATCCGCGCGCTCACGACGCCACCGCGCGGGTCGGTCGCACCCGATCGGGCGGACGGCTTCTCCCCTCGACGTGCGGCCGCGATTGTCGAACAGGCGATCTTCACGGTCTCCGGCAGGCACGCCGATCTCGCTCGTCGGGCGGTTGAGCATGCCCGCTCTCTGCATCGCCTCGGTGGGCATCTCCTCACCGCCGTCGCGCGCGGCCAAGGGCCCTACGAGGCCACGCCGGAGATCGCCGGCAGCGAGGTTGCCAAAGCGATGGTCCGCCTCCACCTCAACGGGCTCGTCCGTCACACCGCCGGCCACGGCGGCTGGGCGACCACTGACCCGCGAGTCCGCTGGGCGCTGGCCGGCGGGCCGAACTCTCCGCCACCTCCCGCGACCGAACCACCCAACGACATCTGACCGCAGCGGTAACAATCGTCGGCTGGTCTGGACGCGCCGAAGCTTGCCGAAACGCGGGTTGGGCAGACGTCGCGGCTCGCGATGCAATCATCCGGCGGGCGCTGTGGCGGTGCAGTGCAGCGGTCGGTCGCCAACGTATTCGTGACCCCGGCAACGTGTTCAAGAACCACGTCAGCCAGATCGGAACCCATGTGAGATCGCTGCACGAGGCCGACCACTGGCTCACGGGCATCGACGACGTCGGGAACATGTCTCGTCTCCTTGCGCTGCACGCGCTGCTTGCGACCACGCCGCCCTCGCGCGGCAGATCGGGCGGGCCACCCGCCAAGGCGCTGGAGCAGGGAGCATCGCTTTCACCGACGACGACTGGTTTTAGATTTAGAGACCATCGGAACGGCGACAACTCGCCGCCTGAGCCCGGATTCACGACCGGCCGCCTGAACTTGCGCTTTCGTGATCCAGATGAGTCGGAGTTGACCGCTGCTTCAGCGACTGAGCATCCTCGAGTCGGGCGAGCTGGGGGCCGGTGCGCCGTCGTCACCCGGACCACGCCGCTGACGGAGCGCCGCTTCGGTGACTATCGGAGGTCGTGCTGGTGTCTACCAGACCAGGGGTACACCGTACGGTTGCATGCGATCGTCCTGCGAGACGATTGCGGCGCCCTCCGTCAGCGCCTGGGCAACAAGCAGCCGATCGAACGGGTCGCGGTGGTGCCACGGCAGCGACTCGACGGCGGCCGCGTGATCAAGGGTGATGGCCAACGGGTGAGCACCGGCAGCAAGCAGGGTGGGCGCCAGGCCGGTGGGGGCCTGCAGCTTACCGAGCGACCGTTTGATCGCCACCTCCCAGATCACCACCGCGCTCAGGAGAATCCGGTTGGTCTCGTCGCTGAGATGGCGCTCGGCCCCGGGCCCGAGGCGGGCGTCGTCGGCTAACCACCACAACGCCGCGTGCGTGTCGAGGAGCAATTTCACTTCGCCCCGAGCGACTCGGCGATGTCGTCGGGCAGTTCGTCGAAGTCGTCTGCAATATGCACTCGGCCGCGCCAGGCACCGCGGACAGTCGTAAGGCAAGCCGTCGCGGGAATCGGGGAGAGCTTCACGACCGGCTTCCCGTTCCGCGTAATGACGATTTCTTCGCCGCGCTCGGCGCGCCCCACCAACTGAGAGAGCTTGGTCTTCGCCTCGTGCATTCCAACCTCGGTCATGGAGCCATCTTACCGGATGCTAGCTAGATTAGCTAGGCCAACGCCTGCCATCGCCTGCCATCGCCTGCCGGGTTGTCGGCACACCAGGTGTAGCGCCGCGGGAAGTCTGATGTGCTGGATGCCGAGCGGATCGCGCGGGAGGTGCTCGCCGATCCGCTGTTGCCGAAGGCGTTCAAGCGTGGCGGGGAAGGTCACAGCCCGGATCGGGGTCCTGATCAGCAGCAGCAGCTGCTCGCCTTGTGGCACAACCGGCGGCGCTCGATCCTCACAAGCCGCCAGCATCTCGTCAACGAGGCAGAGCACCTGCTCTGTGAGCTGTCGTTGGAGCTGGGCGAGCAGCTGCCGTCAAGCAAGGCGGTCAGACCGCGGTTGCATGCGCTCACCCGCCTGGACGAGCCGCGCTACGACGCGCCAACCCGGCTGCGGCTGCAGCTACCGAAGCAGTACAGCGTGCGGATCGAAGCGCTCGACGTAGAGGAGCGCCAGGTGGTCTGTCAGCTGGACGCGCTAGTCAACGCCAGCGGTTCGACCCTCGGCGAGCTGTGCGGGCTCGGCACCAAGTCGGTCGCCGAGCTGCTGGTCGAGACCGGCGACCCGCGCCGCTTCACCCAGGGCGGCTTCGCCAGGTTCAACGGCACCGCGCCGTGCCAGCCTCGACCGCGGAGGGACCCGGTGAACCGGTCCGCCACCGCTACAACCCCGGCGGGAACCGCCGGATCAACGCGGTGCTGCACCGGATGGCGGTCACCCAGCTGCGCTGCGAACCTCGCGCCCAAGCGATCTACGAGCAGGCGCGCCTCAACCATCACACCAAGAAGGAGGCCAGGCGCGTCCTCAAACGCGACCTCTCAGACGTCGTCTACCGCCGTATGATCCGCGACCAGGCCTCGCAACCCGCCCAACCCCTCCTCGCTGCGTAACCGCGCTCAAACCGCGGCGCGGTCAAGGGTCGCCCGACACGGACGAGTGAGCGCCACACTCCAACGAGGAGGGGAATCGGCAACCCGACCCCTCGAGCGCCCGACCAAACGGTCGCGCACCACTCTCCCGCGCCCGCGGATCGCCTCACAACGGCCCGACTAGCAACCTACCGGTTGCACTCAGGCATGTTCCGTCCGCTGCGATCCCCAACTCGCAGCGCTACGCACTTGACATAGGAGCCTTCAGAGGCCAGGGTGGGCAGGCTGGCGGTGTTGGTTGGCTGCCGCGGCGATCGTCACAGGCGGTCGGTCCGTGGGCTTCGCGGGCGCCGGTAGTGCGCAACGCACGCGTGTCCCGGCGCCCGGCTTGCTGTGGATCTCGAAGCTGCCGTGTGAGGCTTCGACCCGTTCGCGGGTTGACGCGAGGCCGATGTGACCGGCGCGTAGCGCCGTCAGGCGCTGGTCGCTGCTGAACCCGCGACCGTCATCCGAGACCTCGAGCGTCACGGCGTGCTCGCCGTGGTGCAGCGCGAGCGAGACGTGTCTCGCGCTGGCGTGTTTGGCGGCGTTGGCGAGCAGCTCGCGGGCCAGTGAGACGACAAGCTGGTCGTGAACGCCGACGGCGGCCGGGTCGATGTCGATGTCGACCTGATAACCGCCGTGGGTGGCGTGTTGCTCGGCGATCGTCTCGAGCGCGCTGGGTAGGTCGAGATGATCGAGCAGGTACGGGTGCAGGTCCCGGACCGCGCTTCGGAGCTGCGCGAGCGCGAGCCGCAGCGCCTGCTCGGCTCGGTCAAGCGCAGAGGCGTCTCCGTCGCGGGCGTCGGCAACGTCCTGGCGGGCGGTCAGCACGTTCTGGATCGCGTGATCGTGCAGATCGTCCGAGAGGCGCCTGCGGGCGCGCTCTTCGGCCTCGACCGCCTGCGCGACGAGTCGCCCGCGCGCGTCGGCGAGATCGAGGATCCGCCGCCGGCGGCGGCCGAGCAGGCTTGCCAGCACGACGGCCGCGCCGCCGACCCACAGCACGTACAGGCCTTGGGCGAGCGTCACGTTGAGCCGGTTGGTGCCGTGCGTCGCGGGATGGGTGATCCCGACCAGCAGGTACACAATCCCGGTCGCGAGCGACACGACCGCGGTGCGGTTCGGCGCGAGCATCAGCGCGGCGCCGAGCGGAAGCGCCAGAAACGCCGCACCGAGCTGTGAGAACGCCCCGCCCGACTGGTAGGTCAGCGCGCCGACGAACAGCAGATCGCACGCCAGCAGGACACCGACGGGCAAACGCGGTCCGCGCGGCCGCCACGCCTCGACGAGGACAACCGAGGCGTACGCGCATGCGGCGTCGAACACCATGTCGAAGTGGTGCGTGCCGACCGTGGGGTGCGAAACCAGTCGATCGCCGACGAACACGATCGGCAGCAACAGCACACGCAGGAACGCCAACGCACGGGCGGCACGCGTGTGATCGGGACGCTCGCTGTCGCCCGGTTCCAGCCCGCTGCTGGTCGCGTCCGGTCGCGGGCTCATTCGAGCATCCCTCGACGCATTGCCTCCGCGACCGCGGCGGCGCGATCGCTGACGCCAAGCTTCTCGTAGAGGTTCCTCAGGTGGCTCTTGACCGTGCCGGTACTCAGGTGAAGGTGCCGCGCGACCTGCGGCGCCGACTCGCCGGCGGCGATCAGCTCCAGCACCTGCCGCTCGCGGGCAGAGAGACTTATCTCGATCTCACCGGCGCGGGCGCGGATCTGCTCAACCAGCCCGATTTGGATCGTCGGGGGTAGCACGACCTCTCCGCGGGCGATCGCGATGATCGCCTCGCACACATCGCGACGGTCGGCATCCTTGGACAGAAACCCGCGTGCGCCGGCGGCCAATGCCTCAAACACGACCGCGCTCTCCAGGTACGCACTCAGGATCACAACCCGCGTGTGAAGCTCGTCACGGGCGACCGCCGCTGCGACCCGCAGCCCGTCAAGCCGTGGCATCTTGATGTCCACCACCGCGACATCGGGCTGCAGCTCGCGGATCGCGTCAAGCGCCGCGGGGCCGTCGGCGGCCTCGCCGATCAGCTCAAGCTCTGTCCGCTCCTTGATCCGGCGCGCAAGACCGTCCCGGAACAGCGGATGGTCGTCGGCGATCACAACCCGGATACGGACGCTGGAGGTGATCGTGCGTGTGTAACACGCCGGGCCCGCCAACGTCGCTCGCTCGCGCGAGCATCCACCCGTCCTTCGTGCGCCAAACGAGCCCACGCTGAGCCAGGGCAGACATGGCAACGGTCACCGTCGGGCGCCGCGCGGCGACTAGCTCCGCCAGCAGCGCGTGCGTGAGCGGCAGCGGCAGCAGCACCCCGTCAGCGAGCACCCGCCCCCACCGTCCGGCCAGTTGCCACAACAGCAGATGCACGCGCTCATCGACCCGCGGCCGGCTGATGATCGCGAGCCTCGCCGCGAGCTCCTGTGCGCGTCGCGTCGCGCGCCCCACCAGCGCGACGGCCAGTTCGGGACAGCTGCCAAGCTCCCGCTCGACGAACGCTCTGTCAAGGACCGCGACCCGAAGCGGCGCCAGGACCACGCAGCATCTCACCGACGCGACGAACAGTGGCTCGGCGTCCGGCTGCGAGCAGCCGAGCAGGTCACCCGCGCCGAGCAGTTCTGTGCCATAGGCGCGACCGATCGCCGCCCTGACGGCGACCAACCCACCCAGCACCAACAACCCGACGCCCCCGCCGCAGCGCGCTCCCGGCGCTTCTGCATCCCACGACCCACCGGCGATGCCCAGCTCGGTCGCGATGCACCGCTCGATCGCCATCGCTCGCCGCGCCAGCGGGATCACCTCAGCGAGCTCGGGATCTTCACGCAGCAGCCGACACCGCCCGGGCGACGAGATCCGGACCTGCCCGCGACCCGTCGCCACTCGCAGCATCCGCCGCGCGCGCGGAACCTCGACGCCACCCGGGGCGACCGGCGGCGCGATCGGCGTCTGCTCAGCCGCCAGGACCATCGGTCTCGGAGTCGTTGCCACCGACGGCGCTGCGCGCTCGCGTCAGCACGACGCTTCGCGAGCCCGGATCGCGCCCGATCCCACGCGCGGCCGCGAGCAGCGCCTCACAGATCTCCCAGCGCGAGAGCTCCTTGCTCAGCGGGCCGATTGCGCCAACAGCACGGGCACGCGCCAGCTGCGCCTGGTCAAGGACTGCGCTCATCAGCACCACACTGGTCCGCGAACCTGGTTCTGCGCTCATCAACTGCTCGCAGATCGCAAATCCGTCAAGACCCCCAAGCCGAACGTCGAGCAGCGCGAGGTCCGGTAGCTCGGTCATGATCAGCGACAGCGCTTCACACCCGTCGTCCACGACCGCACCGAGTCTGAGCCCGGGATGCCCTCCGATCGCCCGCACGAGCCCGCTGCAGTAATGCTCATGCGCGTCAGCTACCAGGACCGTCGGCCGGGGATCACCGCTCACCCGGTCATCCTCCCGGCTAGCCGACCATCCGCCCACCACCCAATCGGCCCCAGCGGAGGAACAACTCGACTCCCCCGATCGGGCCTCCCCCGATCGACCAAACCCCGGCACGGCGAGCGAGGAAGCAGGCCGGCTGCGTCGGCGCGCGCTTGGCGACCGCGCGGCCGGCCTCAAGATCCGGTCACCATCGAGCGATCGGCCGGTGTCTTGGCGCGTGGACTGTGGTGGACCACGACCTGCCGCTTTCGGGTCCACCGTCCCAGGCCTTGATTCGCGGACTCCTTCATCGTTCGTCGACCGACTGGCTGGCAGGCGTTCAGCCCGGGCTGTCGCACGACCGGGCGATGGCAGCGGCGCCTCGCTGCGCTGTAATCCGGTGCGCGAGGGTTGACCCGCCGCAGCCCCCGGTCCCGTGCGCCGGGTAATCCTCGCCGACCGTGTCCGTCGCCTGTCCTACCCGGCGAGCCCGGGGCCCGGCGAACTGGAACTTGACACGACTGCACCGCCTGGTCTTCGCGGCGCGTACGCCGATCAGGCGATTGGGTTACGCAGCTGTCGCCGGCGCCGACGTACGGCGGTGCTTGGCGGGGCCCGGGCGTGCGGGCTGGCGTGCTGTGTTCGACGCGCCCGCGCGCGGTCCTGGTGCGCGAAGCGTGGGGCGGTCGAGCACCGAGTGGCGATGGACGTGATCCCGGCGGGGCGGCTCGTCGTCCTTGCCGATCCGGGCGGTGCCGTCCTCTGCGGCTTCGAGCCGGGTGTGCGAATCGGAGCGCGGCGGGTAAACGAGCCCGGCGCGTGAGCGACGAGCGTGCTGAGCACGCTCGATCCCGGCTGCGCCGGTCGTCTTCTACGGCGCGCTGTTCGGGTGGCAGACCGAACCGTTCGGGCCGGTGAGCCAGTTCCGCCTGCCGGGCTACGTGGGCGGCGTGCCGCGGCAGCCCGTTCCGTGAGACGTTGTCGGCGCCGTGATCCCGGCGACGGCCGGGCCGGCTCGGTGGGACGGGGACCTCGGGATCACCGACGCCGAACTCGGAACTCGTGCGGCTCAAGCGAACGGTGGGCGCGTGCTCGAGTCGGTCCACCACGCACCTCCATCGCGTCGGGCGGTGCTCGCCAGACCCGAGGCCGCCGCGTGTCAACGTGCCAGACCCCGGGCGCGTCGCGGCGTGCGACGTACGGTCGTCGTTGTCACCGGCCTCCGCCTCCGGTAACGTCGGCGATCGTGCGCCCCGGCATTCTCGGGCGCAAGCGCCCGCTCGCCGCGCGGGAGTTCGCGCTGGGATCGAAGCGCTCGAGCGATTCGTGCGTGGCGAGCCGCTCCGCCGCGTACACGAGTGCGTGTTCGCCATGCTCGCGCTCGAGAGCGAGCCGGTCGATCCGCGGCTCTGAGATGCGGCGTGGCGAATCCGACGCATCGGCTAAGTTGCCCGATCGATGGCCTTGCAACGGCGACAGAGGGAGCAGGGGCGCCAGTTGCGCTCGGAGGCCGAGCAAGCGGCCGCGGCGCAAGCCGCCCGCCAGCGCCGACTGCGCTTCGCCGGATTCGCCGGGGTTGTCGTGATGGCCGTCGCGGCAATCGTCGCGGCGGCGGCGGCAAGCTCCGGCGGCAATACGGGGTCAGCACCGCTGCGAGTCGAGACGACGTCGATCAGGTCGCTGAGCGGTCTCCGGCCAGCACCCTCACCCGGACCGCTTGGGCCCGAAGCCGTTCCGATTCCGATCGCGCCGCAGCTCGCCTCGAACGCCTCGGCGGCCACGGGACGCACGGTGGACGGGATCGAGTGCAGCACCAGCGAGCAGACTCTGTTCCACATCCACACTCACCTGACGATCTTCGTCGACGGCAAGCCGCGCCAGATCCCCTACGGGATCGGGATCGCCCCGCCACGACAGCTGCAACAGACGCCGCAGGGGCCGTTCGTCGCAGGCGGAAGCTGCTTCTACTGGCTGCACACGCATGCCGCCGACGGGATCATCCACATCGAGTCGCCCGTCCAGCGGACGTACACGCTCGGTGATCTCTTCGACATCTGGGGTCAGCCATTGACTCCGGACCGGGTCGGCCCCGCGAGCGGGAGCGTCACAGCGTTCTACGACGGCGCCCCGTACCGAGGAGATCCGCGTGCGATCCCGCTCGGCCGCCACGTTCAGATCCAGCTCGACGTCGGCCGCCCGCTGGTCGCTCCCGAGCGGATCAGCTTCGCCGGCACCGGGCTCTAGTCAGCGCCGCTGCGCGAGCGCCCCCGATCGCGCGCCGCCCCCTGCATTCGGTAGATCGTGCGATAGGCTGTGCCGGCCAAGCGCCGCCGTGCCGGCTCAGATCGGACGAGCCGATGACCTGTGGGCCGCAACCGAAGGGACCGGGATGTCGTCGAAGATCGGTAGGACCGTGGCGCTGTGCGTTGCGAGCGTCGTGACCGCGAGCGTGCTGATCGCGACGGCCTCGGCGCGGGTGTCGATGGTCCGCGTCGGCGAGGCCGCTAGGCTGCCGCTGTTCACCGCAGTCGACGGTCCGCTGGCCGCGAGCACGCGGCTCCAGCTGAATATCGCCCTTCAGCCCCGGGACCCGGCTGGCCTCGCTCAGCTCGCGACCGCGGTCTCGACCCCAGGCAACCCCGGGTACGGCCGCTACCTGACGGTCGCGCAGTTCGCCGGGCGCTTCGGCGCAACCAAGGCGGCCGTGGCGGCGGTGCGCAGCACCCTCGCCAGCGACGGACTGGCTGTTGGACGGCCGAACGCCAACAACCTCATGATCCCGGTCAGCGGCACCGTTTCGGCGGTCGACAAGGCGATGACGGTTCAGCTCTCGCGGGTCGTGCTGCCAAGTGGCCGGCACGCCTTCGCCAACCTCGCCGCGCCCGCATTCGCCCCCAGCATCGCTCCGTACATCCAGGGCGTGATCGGGCTCGACGACATCACCCCGGTGCAGTCGGCAGGGTTCGTCAGGGGTAACGGCAGGCGCCTGCCCTACTTCGCCCGCCCGGCGCTGCGCCACCCCCATGTCTCGACCAACGGCGGGCCACAGCCTTGCAACTTCACCACCGCCAACGCGTCGAACGACCCCAACAACGGCCAAGACGGTTACTCCTTCGATCAGCTCGCGGCGGCATACGGATTCTCCAGCCTCTATCAGGCCGGCGACTTCGGCCAGGGCCAGACGATCGCGCTGGTCGAGCTGCAGCCGTACAGCACCTTCGACATCCAGACGTTCCAGACGTGCTACGGCACGAGCGCGCCAGTCAACCCGATCACCGTCGACGGCGGGCCGACCAACAACAGCTGCGCCACAGGATCGACGACCTGCAGCGACGGTGAGTCAGCGCTCGACATCGAGACGCTGATCGGCCTCGCTCCGAAGGCGACGATCGACGTCTACGAGGGGCCGGGTAACCAGGGGATCACTGAGCAGGCGTCGATCCTCAGCAAGATCGTCTCCGACAATCAGGCGAAGGTGATCTCGACCTCGTTCGGCGTCTGCGAGACGGCGACGACGGGCAACGCGATTCCCTCCGAGAACACCTCGCTGCAGGAGGCGGCGCTCCAGGGCCAGTCGTTCTTCTCCGCGTCGGGTGACAGCGGGTCGGAAACCTGCTCGCAGCTCGGCGGCAACTCGGGCGGCACGAGCGTGTCGGTCGAGGATCCGGCGGCGCAGCCGTTCGCGACCGGCGTCGGCGGCACCGAACTGCTCTCGGTCGTCAACCAGGGCGGCCAGAACGTGCCCCAGTACGACGACGGCCTCACCGGACAGAACCCCAGCGAGGCCGTCTGGAACGAGGGAACCAACTCCAAATGCAACTGCGGTGGCGCCACCGGCCCCGGCGGCGGAGGCGGCAGCGGCGGCGGGCTCTCGACCAAGTGGCCGATGCCGAGCTACCAGTCGAGCGCGCCCTCGACCCTACTTGCGCCGGACACGGGCCAAAACGCTATCTGTGGCAGCTCGACCTGCCGCGAGGTTCCCGACGTCTCTGCCAACGCGGATTCGCTGACCGGCTACCTGACCTTCTCGAGCAACGGCGGGCCAGGCGCCTGGGACCCAGTCGGCGGCACGAGCGCCGCCTCGCCGCTGTGGGCCGCGTTCATGGCGCTGGTGAACGCCGACTCACAGTGTCGCGGGCTGACTGTCGGCTTTGCCAACCCTGCGCTTTACAGCATCGCCGGGAGCTCCTACGGCACCAACTTCCGGGATGTCACGAACAGCTCGAACAACCCGACGCTGGCCCAGGCGCTGGGTCAGATCGTCGGCGAACAGTCGTTCCAGATGGACAACAACGACACGCTGTTCGAATGGGGCGTCAACAGCAGCAACAACACGTCGCTGTATCCGGTGACCAATGGCTATGACATGGCGACCGGGCTGGGCTCGATGCAGGCCGGGCCTCTGGCGGCCTCGCTGTGCGCGGCGCGAGCGCCGTCGTACGGCGTCTCGGTGGCGAACCCGGGGACGCAGTCGAGCACGACCGGGAAGGCCGTCTCGCTGCAGATCGCGGCCTCGGATCCCGGCGCTGGTACGACCCTGACGCTCGCCGC